>DFDV01000027.1 GCA_002369025.1 Treponema sp. UBA3819
AAGACAATACGGCACTTTCAGAAGACATTTCACAGAAAATCAAGGATGTGTCAGGTATTGCCGCAAAGACCAGCGGCGATGTTTCTGAAGGTGTGTCCTACATCGAAGAAAATGTAAAGCAGCTCATGCAGATTGCAGAAACCAACCAGAGCACCATTTCCGGCATCAGGGCACTGGGTGGCAAAATTGAAAATATCTGGGATATCGTTACGCTGATTAACTCCGTTGCGGATCAGGCAAAGATTATTGCTTTTAACGCTGAACTTGAAGCGAGCAGTGCAGGGGAGGCAGGACGCAACTTCCACATCGTTGCTACGGAAATCCGCCGTCTTGCTGACGGTATCATTGACGGCACAAAAGAAATCAAGGAAAGAATTACAGAAATTCAGAAAAGTTCTGACAACCTTATTCTGGCGTCTGAAAGCGGAACGGAAAAAATCCAGGAAGGCGTTGAAAATGCAAAGAACCTGGAAGAACGCTTTGCCAGCATTAAAAACGCTTCAGAAAGCACCGCAGACAGCGCAGAAAAAATCACGACAATCATCAAGCAACAGGCAGTTGCCAGCGAGCAGATTCTTCTTACCCTCCGCCAGATTTCTTCCGGCGTAGAGAATTTTACATCTGCAACAGAACATATTTCTCAGGTCACCCAGAATCTCAAGGGCATCGCCATGGGACTGAGCGAAAAGAAGTCTCAGTCTGGTGGAGAAGTGTCTCTGGACGACAGTCAGGATGATTTAAATCTGGCAGGTACAGACTCTGAGACTGGAGAAAATGCATGAACGAAGAGATAATTGAGCAGATTGCCCGTGAAAAAAAGGACTCGCCTGAGGTTATTGTAGAAAAAAAGATGGTAACCTGGCTGATTTTTTCCATTGGAGAAAAAAAATATGCCGTAAAATCAGGTGATGTTCTGGAAATTATCCGGGACCTTTCAGTCTACAAACTGCCCTTTATGCCTTCATACATTGAAGGTGTCCTGAACCGGCGCGGAGACCCCTTCACGGTCATCAATCCCCGTCCACTCATAGGAGACAAGGACGTAACGCCGCCTTCAGTACCGCTTTTTTTGATTTTCAAGCGCAATGACGACCAGCTTTCAATTCATATTTCTGACATACTCTTTTTTGCTGAAATGGAAGAAGATGCCTTGAACCAGATTCCGGAAAAAAATGAGGAGGGCTTCTATCTGGGAACAATTACCACCAATGGTGAAGAAATTCCCGTACTGAATCCCAACGCATTTGAACTTCTTATAAGGAAAGACCTTGGAAGCCTCTGATTATTTTACATGCATTGCATATGATACAGTAGATTTCCTCGTTCAAAGCAAATATGTTGTTTTTGGCCTCTATCTTGCCGTGGAAAAAGATGTAAAAAGCATTGACTTTAACAGCGAGCTTCTTCCTCACATACATCTGGGCTCATTTCTGGAAGAGTCTTTTTCCTGTTCTGCAAAAGAAGGCTGCAATGTAGTTCTTGTCATGCGGAAAAATGACTTTCCTGCAGACGTTCAGAAAAAAATCCAGACCTATACGGAAACGGTTTTTCCCTTAAGCGGAAATTTTGCCCTTTCTGTAAACAGTCTTATTTCCAGCAAAAGTATCGCTCTTTCGTCGCTAAGACTGATACCGGAAAGTATACGCCGTGTTCAGAATGCGTGCGGAGTGTGTGCAATAGGTTTTGCGCAGGACAAAAAAGACCCGAATATCCTCAGAAAAAGGATTCTTCTGGCTCCGGACAATCTCCTGCGTATGTATTTTTCCAGAGTCTTTAAGGCGCAGACAGAGGGGTAAGGCATGAGGCTTGTAATAGCAGACGGTTCTGCGGTTGTCCGCTCTATTTTAGAGCAGAATATGAGTAAATACACTGATGTAGAAATTACGTCCCTTGTGTCAAACGGCAAAAAACTGCTGCAGACAGTAGAAGAAGTGCAGACGGATGTAGTCCTTTCCGGGCTTGATATAAACGATGAGGCAGAAAAAGAAGCCATGAATGCCGTTCTCTTTGAAAAGCACATTCCCGTTCTTCTTCTGTCCGATATTCAGGACATGCCGGTACGCATCGGGGAGATGGAAACCATAGAAAAACCAAAGATTTCCGCCTATACCAAGGAATTTTTTGATTCTCTTGTTACCCGCCTGCGTCAGGTGACATCGTCTCTTTCTACAGGCTGCAGGACATTCAGCATTCTGTGTATCGGAGCCTCTACGGGCGGTCCTTCTGCCACATCGGAAGTTTTGCAGGGGCTTGGAAAAGATTTCCCAATTCCCATTCTCTATGCCCAGCACATTGATACCGGCGCGGATAAAAATATGGCGGACTGGTTTTCCAGTGTATGCCATGACATTCAGATAAAACTGGCAGAAAACGGAGAAGAAGCTAAGGCGGGCTTTGTCTACATGGCGCCTGCCGACAAACACCTTGTAATTGATTATGTCAGGCCAAACGGAAATCCTGTTCTCCGTCTTTCTGATGACGAACCGGAACGCTTTTTGCGGCCTGCGGTAAACAAGCTTTTCAGAAGCGCAGCCCGCTACTACCGCAATCACTGTCTTGCCCTTTTGCTTACGGGAATGGGTGCAGACGGTGCGGAAGGCTGCAAGGAAATTTGTGACAACGGCGGATGGACAATTGCTGAGGATAAGTCCACCTGTGCTGTTTTTGGTATGCCGGCGGCAGCAATTGCCCTGGGCGGAGCAAAGGAAGTCCTGCCTCGTCCTGAGATTTCAAAACGAATTCTGGAGCTGGTGGGCAAATGATGAAAAAAGTGACAGTCATTACACAGGAAGAATTTGAATCATTCCTTGCAATTCTCAAAAGCCGTACAGGAATCGTACCCCGTGCAACCCACCGCGACGGCATTAAGGAATATCTGGAAAAAAGAATCTCCGAAAAAAATACTACAGTGGAAGGCTTTAAAAAAGAACTTCTTTCTGATGAAGAACTTTTTACTGAGCTGGTAAACGAAAGTACTGTAAACGAAACCTATTTCTTCCGTGAAGAAAAGCAGTTTGTCTTTTTGCGGGACAAGGTTTTCCCCCAGTGGAAGGCAGTATCCGGGAATATGCCTATAAAAATCTGGAGCGCAGCCTGTTCCTATGGCGAGGAACCCTATTCCCTGGCTTTGCTTGCAAAATCCTGCGGGGTAAAGGCCAGAATTACGGCAAGCGACATCAACTCAATTGTACTGAATCACTGCAAAGAGGGTGCCTTTCTGCGTTCTTCAATCCGGCCTGTGGACGGTGTGGCTTTTTCGGATCTGCTCACTCCCTATACAAGGCCGGACAATACCATTACCTTTACCAGTGAGATAAAAGACTTAATCAAAACCCAGAAAATCAATCTTTCTACACTGGATGCGCCGGAGACAGCTCTATTCCTGCCCAAAAATCAGAATATTGTGTTTTTGCGGAATGTCTTCATCTATTTTAATCAGGAACTGAGGGCTCAGGTTTTGCGGACTATTGCAGACACCTGTCTTGCACCCGGAGGAATTCTCTTTGTCTCCATGAGCGAAATTGCCCAACTGGGACATGATGTGGTTCCGCCGTCACTGGAAAAAGTTTTCGATGGAATGGTTTTCTATTTTCGCAAAAAGGGGGAGCAATAGATGGCTTCTGTATCTGCAGAAATTACCGAAAGTTATGTCACTGAGGTAAAGGAACTTCTGGAAATAGTACGCAGGGATATCATCCGCTTAAAATCCTCCCGCGCTGATTCCCAGACTATGCCCCAGCTGCTCCGCAACCTGCACACTATAAAGGGAAATTCCCGTATGCTGGGATTTTCTACCATCGAACGCCTTTCTCATGCAGTGGAAGACATCTACAAAAGCGTAAAGGATGAACAGATAAAAAACAGTGACCGCCTTATACGCCTGGTCAGTGCTGTCTGTGACAAAATTGCGGAATGCCTGTCTCTTATCGGAAAAAAAGGTTCAGATGAACAGAATATAGAACTCTACCTGCAGTATTGTGACAAACTCGCAGCAGGAGAACTCATTGATATTGATTCCTTCCTGGATGAAATCAAAAGGGAAAAGGGCCAGCTCGTTGCAGAAGACGATGAAGATGAATTCAACGAAAATATAAGCGACATTCAGTCCATCCGCATCAAACTGTCCCGGGTAAATGAAATTATTTCCGCTTTCGATTCCATGATAACCAGGGAATTCCACCTCAAGCACCAGCTTGCCGAATTGCAGAGGCTGGAAGAAGAAATCGGTAGCCATGACCTTTCAAAAATCCGCAAGCAGTTTGAGACCGACATTTTTGCCCTGGAAAATTCAATCTTCAGCCTGCAGGAACAGGTTTTTGACCTCCGCATGCTTCCCATCGGCATTGTCCTCCGCCCGCTGGAAAATACCATCGCACTGGAAGCCATGAACCTCAAAAAGAAGGTCAGGTGCGAGATTCCCTCTACAGACATCGCCATTGATAAAGTCATCCTTGAAGAACTGGGTGACATCCTCATGCACCTCATCCGCAATGCCCTTGACCACGGCATTGAATCTCCAGAAGAGCGCAGGGCAGCCGGAAAGAGTGAAGAAGGCACAATCAGCATCACCTGTGTCCGCGAAACCAAACATATTGAACTGAAAATCAGCGATGACGGCCGGGGTCTTGATTACGAAAAAATACGGGCTAAGGCGAAAAAACTCTATCCCGAGCGCACCGAAGAAATCGAAAAAATGAATGACAAGGAGCTTTCCCAGTTCCTCTTTCAGTCAGGTTTTTCTACCAGAGATGAAGTTACGGAACTTTCCGGCCGGGGTGTCGGTCTTGATGTGGTCTGGGCCAATATTGAAAAAATTAAGGGACGAATTAAAATTGAAAGCGAAGCGGGCAAAGGTACATCCTTTATCCTTCATTTTCCCCTCAGCCTTTCCACCCTGCAGGGACTCTTTGTCTTTTCCAACAAGGACAAGTATCTTATTCCTTCCCAGCACATCGTGGATATTGTCTACCGTAAAAAGGATGATTATATTTCCCTGCAGAATCAGAGTTATATCAAACTGGAAGGCCAGCTTATTCCCTGTTTTTCACTTTCCTCCCTCTTTGACGCTCAAAGGGGCCTTAACGAAAGGGACGCGGATTCAATCCTCATAGCGGAATACATGGAACAGCGCATTGGCATTATTGTGGAAGAAGTACAGCAGTATGTCTCCCTTGTGGTAAAACCCCTGCCCAGAGCCTTCCGCAATTTTTCCATCCTTCAGGGCATTGTCTTTGACGAGCATTATGACATCGTACCCATTCTTCATGTTCCGGACATCCTCAAAAAATTCAAGTCTCTCCGCGGCTATGACATCAAAAAGTACGAGGCTCAGACCAAAAAACGCGTAGTTCAGATTCTCGTTGTTGATGACTCAGATACAACCCGGCAGATTGAAAAAACAATTCTGGAAGGCGCAGGCTTTATGGTTGATACTGCCTTTGACGGTCTGGACGGTCTGGAAAAAGCCAGGGAAAAACAGTATGACCTTGTGCTTACCGACAAAGATATGCCGCGCATGACAGGTCTGGTACTTCTGGACAACCTGCGCCGCATGGAAGAATATGCGGATGTGCCGGTTGTAGTTCTATCTGCAGACCAGAGTCAGGATGTCGTGGATGAATTTGAAAGGCTCAGGGCAAGCGCAATTCTTTCCAAAGGTGACTTTAAGCGCGGCCGCCTGATCAGCACAGTGCAGTCCCTGGTGGAAGAATAGGAGAGTCAGGAAAAATGAGTAAGAAAATTCTGATACTTGAAAGTTCTGAAACAGTACAAAAAATTTTCTCAGCCCAGCTGAAGTCAAAAGACTATAACCTCCGTTTTGTCACTGGCGGAAAAGAAGCCTTCTACGCTCTTTTTGAATTCCAGCCGGACCTCTTTCTGCTGAATGCCGACATTCAGTGGCCCAGAAGTTTTGAAGTCGTCCGCATTATCCGCTCAATCGACTGCTTTGAATTTCTGGAAATCGGCATGTACACCAACTGTCCTGCTCCCCTTGATCAGGTATGCGCAAAAGAATGCGGGGTAAATGCCTTTGTCTGGCTTGATCAGGAATCCTTTGCCCAGAAAATCCAAAAACTTGCAGAACTCCCCGTTCACGAAAGTGACAAAAAGGCTCTAGCTCAGATTAAGCCCGGCTTTACAGACTCTTTCCTCTTCCTCAAGGCCACAGAACTTTTGCACTGGAATGTCCGCAAAAATGCAATGTTTTCAGAACTTATGTCCCTTATAGACAGTCTGGAAAATATTGAGGAAGTGGTAAAATCCTTCCTCCTTTTGATTGCGGAAGTCTGCGAAATTCCTCTTGCGGCCCTTTTTATCGTTGAAAATGACGGCCCCCACGGTTATTTTGTCAGTTCCCGCAATATCGGCGACAAGGAAATTTCAGATTTTCTCAAAGTCTGTATGACGGATTTTGAACGCCTGCAGCCTAACTACAAGTCGGTAAAAATCATTCCCAGACGCCTTGCCATTCAGACGGAACTTGACCGCTACTACAGCAAAAAAGTTCAGCTTTCCAGTTATGAAAGCGAAACGCTCAAGTCTCTTTCCGGCAGCGAACGCTTTGGTACGGTTCACATAGTCTGCGAAGGAAACATTTCTCTGGAAAAGCGCAATTTCTTCATCTCCTGCGTAAAAAACGCAGCCCCGGTTTTTGACAAGGCTATTGTCGTAAAAAAGAAGATGTTCTTTGAAAAGCGAATCAGACATGCCTTCAGCCGCTTTGTTCCCGAAGAAATCATCGACAGCCTTGTCATGCAGGCAGACAAAAGCGACGAAAAAATGGGCGTTGGCGAAACCCGTGCCGTTGCAATTCTTTTCAGCGACATCCGCTCCTTTACCAACATCAGCGAAAAAAACAAGCCTGACGTACTGGTTGCCTTCCTCAACCGCTACTTTTCTACAATGGTTGAAATCATCAAAAAACACGGCGGTACCATTGATAAGTTTATCGGAGATGCAATCATGGCGGAATTTGGAACTCCTGTCAGCTATGAAGACAACTGCCGCCGTGCCGTTGCCGCCGCCTATGAAATGCGTGAGGCTCTTCCTTCCGTAGAACTGGGCGACCTGGTCATGCCGGAGGGAATGACTTTCAATATCGGTATCGGCATTCACTATGGCGATGTCATTGTCGGTTCCATCGGTTCCAAAGACAAAACAGACTATTCCGTTATCGGAGACAGCGTAAACCTTGCAAGTCGTCTTGAAGGACTGACAAAAAGTTACGGCAGTCAGATTCTGGTCAGCCAGAGCGTACTGGAAGACGCCGGAGAAAATTTTTTCTGCTTCCGCTATCTTGACGATGTCCGTGTAAAGGGCAAGAAAAACGCTGTTCCCATTTATGCCGTAGACCGCAGCCCGGAAGAATTCCCCTTTGCCTACAAAGATGCCTATGTAAAGGGCATGGATTTGTACCGGCAGGGAATCTGGAACCTTGCAAAAAATTATTTTGAAAAGGCTCTCAAGGCAGTAGACGGGGACAAGGCCGCAAAGCTTATGCTTACCCGTTGTGAAGAATTTATTCAGAATCCGCCGGAAAACTGGGACGGCGCCATTGCATTTGCAACCAAGTAAAAGTATGAGTGACTATATTATTCAGGCAGACCATTTGACCAAACGCTTTACTCTTGATGCAGGCTTTTTTGCCAGACAGAATCGTTTTGTCTACGCTGTAAACGATGTCTCATTTGGCATTGAAAGGGGCAAAACCTACGGACTTGTAGGGGAGAGCGGCTGCGGAAAAACAACAACGGCCCGCATGCTGGTACGCATGTACAAGGCAGACGGCGGTGCAATCTGGTATACACCTGACTCTAAGGGGGCGCCCCCGCCGACAGGCGGCGGTCGGGCTATCCGCGGTTCCGCCTTTCAGGCTTCATTGCAGGCTGAGGAGCCTGCAACTTGCGCCGCTACTATCCCTGGCGCACCGGCTCAAAACATTCTTCTCTACAACAGAAAGCAGCTTCGCGTCTACCGGGAAAAAATCAAGTATGTCTTTCAGGATCCTTCCCGCTCCCTTAATCCCCGCATGACAGTTTTTAATATCCTCACTGCGAGTTACCGTCATTCTTCACTCTGGCCGGGAAAAAAGAGCGCCCTGGATGAAGCTTCTCGCATTATGGAAGAAGTGGGGTTAGACCCTCTGGACCTGGAAAAACGCCCCAGTGAATTTTCTGGCGGCCAGCGCCAGCGAATCTCCATCGCCCGGGCCCTCATCATGAAGCCTGAAGTCATGTTCTGCGATGAAGTTGTGAGCGCCCTGGATGTTTCTGTGCAGGGACAGATTCTCAACCTCCTGCAGGATATCCGTGAAAAACGGGGCATTTCCTTTCTTTTTATTGCCCACGACCTGCGCGTCTCCTGCTACTTCTGCGACACTATCGGCGTAATGTACCGGGGGATGCTTGTGGAAGAGGCTCCCGCCCGCGATTTGTACAAGACTGCCGCGCATCCCTACACAAAACTGCTCTTTGCAGACTCAAAAGGGGCAAAATCTTCTGCCGGCGGTGAAGTTAAAACCGCACTGGAAAGCCTGCACGGCTGTCCCTTTGCCCACCGCTGTCCCCATGCCACAGAGCAATGCCGGAATGAGATTCCCGGCTGGAAAGAATGTGAAACTGGACACAAGGTTCGCTGCAACTTGTGCTAGCCATAATAAAAAAAGGAGGCGTGATAAAAAGTACTTCCGTGTACTTTTTATCACATGCAGATTTTGCCGTTGGCAAAACTGCAATTCGTGCCATCCATGGCACGCCGCTAACGCGGAGTTTATAAGGAGGCATGATAAAAAGTACTTCCTTGTACTTTTTATCATTTGCAGATTTTGCCGTTGGCAAAACTGCGATTTCGTGCCTCCTGCACGACCGCTAACGCGGTGTTTTTAAAGGAGGTCGCTATGACTAATAAGGAAGTGTTGGATGCACTTAGGCAGATAAAAACCTATTGTGCTGCAGGTTCATTGGATAAATTGAACTATGCCATCAAGGTTATTGAAAAACTGGATAACGACGGCATAGAAAAGCCGCTCAAAACGGATTTTACAAAGCTCAAAAAGGCAGGAGAATAAAAAATGGTAGGAACATTCTGGTCTTTGGTGCCGCCGATTGTGGCAATTGCACTTGCCCTCATTACCAAGGAAGTGTATTCATCGCTTTTCATTGGTATTTTAATCGGTGGTGCTTTCTTTGCATTTGACGCGGGCAGTGGCTTTACCGGTTTTTTTACCCATGTCTTCAACGACGGCATGATTAAGCAGCTTTCAGACAGCTGGAACGTAGGCATTCTGGTATTCCTTGTGGTGCTGGGCATCATGGTTGCCCTTATGAACAATGCGGGTGGCTCCGCCGCTTTTGGCGAATGGGCAAAAAAGCACATCAAGAGCAAGGTGGGCGCACAGGTTGCGACAATCTGCCTTGGAATTCTGATTTTCATCGACGATTACTTCAACTGTCTCACTGTCGGCTCGGTCATGCGCCCCATTACCAAAAAATACAAGGTTTCCCGGGAAAAACTGGCCTATTTGATTGATGCAACGGCCGCTCCCGTCTGTATCATCGCTCCCATTTCTTCCTGGGCTGCGGCGGTGGCAGGCTTTGTCAGCGAGGGTGAGAACGGCCTGGCTCTTTTCTGCAAGGCAATTCCCTTTAACTTCTATGCCTTCTTCACCATTGGCATGATGTTCCTGCTCGTCTTTATGCAGTTTGAATTTGGTCCCATGGCAGACTATGAGGAAAGCAGGGCAGATATGCTGGAAACTGATGACAAGAAAGTTACAGCCCGCGGTACGGTCTTTGATCTGGTATTTCCTATTGTCAGCTTGATTGTCCTCTGTACGATAGGCATGATTTATACCGGCGGATTTTTTGCCAGCGGCGAAGACCATAAAAATTTTGTGGATGCATTTGCCAATTCTGACGCTTCCGTAGGTCTTGTGCTGGGCTCTTTTGCCGCCTTGCTTCTTACGATTGCTGTCTTTTTGATTCGCCGTGTGCTTTCCTTTAAGGAATGCATGGGCTGTGTGCCCGATGGCTTTAAGGCAATGGTTCCCGCCATTCTGATTCTGACGCTTGCCTGGACTCTCAAGGCCATGACCGATTCTCTGGACGCGGCAAAGTATGTGGCTGGACTTGTGGAACACAGTGCCCGGGGGCTGCAGAATTTCCTGCCGGCAATTATCTTTGTCATTGCTGCCCTGCTTGCATTTGCCACGGGAACCAGCTGGGGAACCTTTGGAATTCTCATTCCTATCTGTATTGCCGTCTTCCCGGAAGCAGGTAATCCCCTTCGCATCATCTCCATTTCTGCCTGTATGGCGGGTGCGGTTGCGGGCGACCACTGTTCTCCGATTAGCGATACAACGATTATGGCAAGCGCAGGTGCTCAGTGTGAGCATGTAAACCATGTTTCCACCCAGTTACCCTATGCCATCACGGTGGCGACTATTTCCTTCCTTACCTATATCGTGGCAGGCTTTACCCAAAGCCTTGGTATTGTTGCAAGCGGTATCATTTCTTGGCTTGTGGGGCTTGCCTTGCTGGTGGGCGGAATAGTTGTCGCAAAGAAGAAGTTTGCAAAAAAATAAGATTTCCGCTATACTGTTTCTATGGAACAGAACGAAACTATAGCAGAACGTGAAGAAAAACTGGAAGCAGCCATGCAGGAAATCTGCCGGCTGCTTTCAGACAATCACAATCCTGATTTCATATATGATTTTTTCGGCTGCCTTTTTACACCGGCCGAACTCAAAGACTTTGCCATGCGCTGGCTTTTAGTGCGGGAACTGGATGCGGGAACCACTCAGCGGGAAATTGCCCGTAAATACGGCATGAGCCTCTGCAAAATCACCCGTGGTTCCCGGGAATTAAAAAAGCCGGACAGTGCATTCCGCCGGCTTTTGGATTTGACTAAGAAATAATCTTACATAATTTATCGCAGGAGAATTGAAATTTCATTTCTTCCCCAGCGGGCTGCCATGTCGGCAGGTGTTTCGCCAGAAAGGTTTTTCACCTTCCGGTCAAGATTTTGTGCCAGCAGGTGAGAAACCGTGTCCTTGTCTCCAGCCCTTGCCGCATAGTGCATGATGGTGTCGCCCTGCATGTCAGACTTTGTGGCGCAGTATTTTACAATCATGTCCAGCACATTTGTGTTCTTTTTTGTAAGGGCATGCAGAAGGGCACAGTCACCTTCCGTTGTTGCAACAAAGGGGTCAGCTCCGCGCTCCAGAAGTACATTTACCAGTGTGCGCTGATTTGTGGTGACGGCTTCATAGAGGGGAGTAATACCCTTGCCGTTACGCTGATTTGCGGGATAGCCCATGTTCAGCAGCATGGTAATCATCTTTGCGTTTGCATTTCTTGCCACTGCAATGTGAACCGGAGTGTTTCCGTCTGAGTCTACAATCATAGTATTTGAGCCCAGTACCGTGCGGATAAGGGTTTCATCCTGAGTACGCAGAACCAGGGAGAAAGGAGTCTCGCCATAGCGGTCTCGGCTCAGGGGATTTCCGCCGGCATTGCGCAGCATAGTGATGATTGCAACATTTGAACTGAGGGCTGCCTCATGATATGCGTTTCGTCCTGACATATCCTGAATCTGGGGATTTGCACCGTTTTTCAGCAGCAGGGCTACCATCTTTTCATTGTGGGCCTGAACTGCATCCAGCAGGATTGAGCGGCCGGTAACATCAGTTGCATTGATATCAGCACCGTTTGCAATCAAAAGCTGGGCCATTTCTGTCTTACCGGAACGGCAGCAGTCGCTGAGGGGTGTCTTTCCGCTCAGGTTCTGGGCATTTATGTCCATGCCGAATGAGAGCAGGGTCTGTGCGGCATTCAGTGCGTTCCAGCGGCCGGCAGAATGAAGGGGAGTGTTGCCCAGATGGTCGCGGGTCAGGCTGTCCCTGGCATCAGTTACAATTCCGTTCTGAGCCAGAACATTTATTGTTGAAGGACTGTCAGCCTTTACTGCAGAGAAGAGGGCTGTTTCACCGTTAGCGTTTGTAGCATTTATTTTTGCACCTTTTTCAATCAGTCCCAGAACCGCTCCGTCCAGTTTCCATTCAGAGGCATAGTGGAGGGGAGTGTTTCCGCTGCCGTCCGTCATGTTCATGGTGCGGGATGTAATAATCCAGTCCTGTACGGGGCCGCCTTCTTCCAGAGCAAGACGGAGGGGAGAGTAGTTCTGCATGTTGGTTGCAAAGATGTCCGCACCTCTGTCGATAAGCAGTTCTCCTGCATTCTTCATGTTTTTCTGAGTTGCAAGATAGAGTACGGAGTCACCGTCCTTGTTGCGGGCATTTACGTCTGCACCCGTGTTTACAATGTACTGCAAATACTCAAAAGGAGCGTCATGCAGGATTGCGGTGTGCAGGGGTGTATTTCCGGAAGAGTCTTTTGAATTTACATTCTGCCTTGTTATCAGAGTCTGAATCATCTCCATGGTCGGCTTATGGAGGGCAAGTGTAAGGGGAGTGTTTGACTGCATGTCTTCCGCATTGATGTCTGCGCCGGAATTAGCATAAAAGAGGACATGGGCACCTAAATTTTTCTCTACGGCAAGCTGGAGGGGAGTCACACCCTGCTTGTTGCGTTCGTTAATGGGGGCACCGCGGGCTACCAGCAGCTTGAGAACATCATTTGTTGTGTCACCCATGGTAACAATGTGGAGAACTGTATCTCCATACATATCTTTTTGTCCAACTTTTGCACCTGCACCCAGCAGCATGGAGTAAATGGCCTGCTGTGACTGTACCGGAATAATCAGCAGGAAAGGAGTTTTTCCCATTGCGTCCAGTGCATCTACATTTGCTCCGTTTTCCAGCAGGAGTTTTACGATATCTGCATAGCCATAGCGGACAGCCTCATGCAGGGGAGTCGCACCGCTGATATCCTGTGCCTGCAGCATGTCCTGAATGCGGATTGAACCGTTGTTTTTCAGAAGATAGTCTACAATGCCGGTATGGCCGGAAACTGTAGCAATGTGCAGGGGTGTCTGTCCGTCGTTAAAGCGGAGCATGACATTGTGGGTCTTTATGGAATCTTCAAAATAGTCAAAGTCGCCGCGAACCAGTTCTGAACCTGCCAGAATCAATTTTGAGGCGATGCGGATGGAAACGGAATCCTTTGCGTTCTGTAATGCCACTGCAAGGGGAGTAAGGCCGGCATTGTCCTTTACGGAAAGGGGCAGGCCCTGGCGGATACAGATGTCAATGGCTTTTTCATTCTTTGTCTTTACAAAGTAATGTACAATGCTTTCGCCGTCTACGCTGCGGATTTTTCCTGTCTGCATGTTGATTATGGTGTCGTACCAGTCGTCACCCATGGCGATTGCCAGTTCAATGGCAGAATGACCGTCTAAATCCTTTGCAAAAATATTGGCGTTCATGGTAGAAAGTACTTTTGCTGACTCATAGGCGCCGTTTTTAATCGCTTCAAGAAGAGGTGTGTTTCCTGAACCATTAACCGCTTCTATGACAGCGCCTTTAATAATCAGAAAACTGCACAAATCACCTTCATTTGCCTTTGCCGCAATGTGCAGGGCAGTATTTCCGTCTGCGTCTTTTGCACTTAAATCTTCCCTTGAACCGAAGCGCTGCTTAGCCTCTTCATAGCGTCCCTGTTTTACCAGATCCACGATGTTGTCCGCCTTTTCGCTTTTCGGCGCTGAACTACAGCTGAAGAATGCTGCCGCAAGAGAAAGTGCTGCCATGGTTTTTAAGAATGAATGTTTCATAATGACTCCCAATACTTACGTTCCCAGATTTCTCTGGTAATCATAAAAACTTCTTCTTTTTGATTATCGGCTTTTTCTGATTTTATGTAAGCGATATAATTGACAGAAATGCGTATTTTTTATAAAGTATGTTCATACATCGGGCTATAGCGCAGCTGGTTAGCGTACTTGTCTGGGGGGCAAGGGGTCGCCGATTCGAATTCGGCTAGCCCGACTTTTTTGAAAATCATTTATATCTATATATATTAAGCCCGGCGTACTCCGCCGGGTTTTTACAAGGAGTCGGTTTCTATGGAAGCAACCCGTACGCCTGCCCGTCTGGCAGAGACTGAAAAATCCCGTTTTTTGGGAAGAACCTTTGGCTGGATGGCACTTGCCCTCTTTATCAGTGCGGCAGCCGCTTATTTTACTGCCACATCAGAACCGCTTTTACGATTCCTTTTTGGAATTTCTGAAACAGGTGCACGCGGAAGACCGGTCGGTTTTTTTGCCCTCGTTATTCTGGAACTGGTTCTGGTTATTGCTCTTTCCGCTTCAATCAGAAAGATTTCTCCTTTTTTTGCAGGTCTGGGTTTTCTTGTTTATGCGGTCGTCAATGGCATGACCCTTTCTTCCATTTTCCTTATCTATCAGATTTCTTCAATTGCTACAGCCTTCTTTTCTACATCCATTCTCTTTAGTGTAATGAGCCTCTGGGGGTTAACGACAAAAAAGAATCTTGCTTCCTGGGGACGCTACCTGATGATGGCCCTGCTTGGTGTGATTATCGCTTCTGCTACGGGCTGGTTTATTTCTTTCTTTACAAAGACGCCCCTTCCCATGATGGACATGCTTGTTTCTTTTGCAATCGTCATCATCTTTACAGCCCTTACCGCCTACGATGCTCAGAAAATTCTGAAGACTGCTGAATATGCCCGCAATACGGATGACTACAAAAAAGTTTCCATCCTTGCAGCCCTTGAATTCTATCTTGATTTTATCAATATTCTGCTTGCCCTGCTCAGAATTTTCGGCAAAAAAAAGTAATCTTTCTGCTGAAGGACTGTAACGGTAATGGATGCTGCAAAAAAAATAGATGCTGCCCTGTATCTGATACCTGTTCCCCTGGGTGAAAATCCTCTGGAGCAGGTTCTGCCTTCCTATAACCGTTCCATTGTTTCTTCAATTAAACACTTTATTGTAGAAGATATTCGTTCTGCCCGCAGATTTCTAAAAAAGACAGATTCTTCCATTGATATTGATACCTTAACTTTTTTTGAGTTAAACGAACATACAGACCTTACAAAAATCACGCATATCCTTGGTCCTCTGGAAAAAGGTGAGCCCATGGGCGTGATTTCAGAGGCGGGCTGTCCTGCTGTTGCTGACCCGGGAGCCGCCGCTGTTGCCCTTGCCCAGAAGAAAAATCTTCCTGTTGTACCCCTGGTCGGTCCTTCTTCAATTATTCTTTCCCTTATGGCAAGCGGCTTTAACGGTCAGAATTTTGCATTCAACGGTTATCTTCCGGTTAAGCCTGCTGAGCGTGCGTCAAAAATCCGTCAGCTTGAAAGCCGGGCATATAAGGAAAATCAGACACAGATTTTTATTGAGGCTCCCTACCGCAATGCAAAAATGCTGGAGTCTCTGCTTTCCGCCTGCCGCCCGGATACAAAAATCTGCGTGGCAGTGGGAATCACAACGGAGCAGGAATACATCAGAACAAAAACCGTTGCCCAGTGGAAAAAAGACAAGCTTCCCGACTTTCAAAAAATTCCCGCCATTTTCCTTCTTTACAAATAACATCCCCCTTTTGTATAGACACAGATGGACTCAGATAGGGTCAGATGGGACACAGATAAGCATAGATGCATATGTGCCCCTGGCACAAACGTCAATAACTTCCGCTTACGCAAACGGAGCGCAAGCGACGTATGCACGCGGATGAGGCACAGATATTTTTTTATTATCTGTGTCCTATCTGTGTTAATCCCTGTGTATCTGTGTCGAATTCTCAGAACCTGCTTTCCGAGATTTTTTTTGTCTTGTGGATAGCATAAAAAACGAAACAGTGCTATTATAGAAATAAGAGGTATATCTGTATGAAATCTATGAAAAATGTATTAGCTTTTACTGCGGTATTCTTCCTTGCAGTTTCTTCAATCTTTGCTGCAAAGACTGCCAGCGTAAAGACTGAAGTTGATTCTTTTGATAAACACGGAAACATCAACCTTAAGATTACCGGAAATCTTTTCTCTGCCAATGATTTTGGCCTTGGTGACCTTGTTTCTGTAAAAGTCGGCTCTTTTAAGTTTGATGCCGCCATCGGTAAAAATTACACAGATGTAGATAACGGTGATTATCTTGTACGCATAAATGAGCAGGAAGTGTCCCTGGCAATCAATATGGGCAACCTTGAGCAGAAGAGTGGTGCAAAAATCGGAGATACCGTTGTAATCACTATGAAAGAAAAACTGGGCTATCTGCGTACCTATCAGTCCCGCCTGCTTAAAAAGAGCGAACGCCGTGCTGATTATGATATGGATGAAGTTTTTGCTAACTGGCGCCCGGTCAAAGTAGGGAAAATCGCAGAAAATCGCCTCTACCGTTCTGTAAATCCTATTGGCGGTGACTCACGCGCTCCCTATGCAGCAGACCTGCTTTCAAAAACAGGAGTTCAGACGATTGTTAATCTTGCAGATACAGAAAGTTCAGGTGCGGGCAAAATGTCTATGTTTCCTTTTTATTCCAATCTTGCCACAAAAGGAAACGTAGTTTTCCTCAATATGGGTGCAGCCTATAAGGACAAGGTTTTTGCAAAGAAACTTAATGCTGCCCTGCATTTTATGGCAAACCATCCGGGCCCCTATCTTGTTCATGGAAAGGAAGGCCGCATCAGAACCGGTTTTGTCTGTGCTGTACTGGAAGCCCTAAGCGGAGCAACAATTGAAGAAATGAACAATGACTATATGCTGAGTTATGAAAACCTGTACGGACTCAAAAAAACATCTACTCAGTATTTTGCCATCAGTAAATCTGTCTCGCAGATGTTTATAGACATCAGCGGCGGAAAAAAAGTAACTGACAGCAATGT
>DFDV01000180.1 GCA_002369025.1 Treponema sp. UBA3819
TACCCAGACCGTAGATGCAGCTGACTGTGGCGATTACGATTACATCCCGCCTTTCCATCAGACTGTAGGTTGCTGCCATTTTCATCTGGTCAATTTCCTTGTTGATGGCGGCATCTTTTTCGATATAGAGATCCCGGGCGGGCACATAGGCTTCCGGCTGGTAGTAGTCGTAGTAGGAAACAAAATATTCTACGGCATTGTTGGGAAAAAAGTCCTTGAATTCCCGGTAAAGCTGGGCGGAAAGCGTCTTGTTGTGGCTGATAATGAGGGTGGGTCTCTGGACGGCTTCAATAATTTTTGCCATCGTGTAGGTTTTCCCGGAACCTGTTACACCCTTGAGAGTCTGATACTTGTCGCCGCGCAGAAAACCTTCTGCAAGTTTTTGAATTGCCTGAGGCTGGTCTCCGCTTGGCTGGTATGGAGAAACGACTTGAAATTTTCGCATAGGGATACTATAGCGGAAAAAAACTGGAAATTCCACCGCCCCTCTACAATAATATTCGCTTTGATCAGATTCAGCAGGGCTTTACCGAAAAATCACTTAGTCTTCGTAGTGTTCCAGCAGAACGCGGATTGTTGAAGGATCATGCATCTGTCCCAGCCGCTTTAAGTTGTCCAGATAGGTCATGCAGCCTGCAACAATTTCTTTTTTTGTGAGTGCAATCTGTACGACAGTCATAAAGGCTTTCTGCAGCTGTTCATCCTTGTAGCTGATGGAATTGCTGGTGAGAATGGCAATCATTTTTCCAAAAAGACCCGTACTGTGCATAATCATCTGCAGGGAGCCGGTAAGGGTATCTGCCTGCTCTGAGTACAGAACCTGAAAAAATCCCTTAAAAGAAGCAAGAAGTGCATCCAGATCTTCCTGCGGAACATCGATAAAGCGCTCTACGAGATAGCAGAGATCGTCCTGTACTGTGTCGGCATAGAATTCTCGTGTTGCAAAACTGGGAAATCCTGCCGGCTGCTCTTCCATCAGTTTGGTCAAAAGCCCGTTGAGAAATTCTACTTCTGTCTCTGCCTTAAAGAACCAGGTGGTGTCTTCTGTGCGGATGGGAGTAAAGGGAACGAGGGGCAGGTTTTCTTCCTTCATGAATTTATCAATCTTGGGGGAATAGATGTCCACGTCATTTCCGCAGCGGTACAAATCGTAGGCATTGGGAGCCAGAACAGTTATGATGTCTGCCGAATTGATGATGTTGAATACATTGGGGTAGGGATGGGCATTGTCTTCAATGAGGGCCTGAGGGGCTTCCACAGTATAGACAAACATATTGTTCTGTGAGACATCAAAATCTTCCCGGGAGAGGATAAAATGCGCAAGGACATTTACCACTCCGCCGCCACGGGAAAAGCCTGAAAGCCAGAGTTTTAATTTTGCCTGGGGAAAGTGTTTCTGCCGGTATACCAGAAGGTCAGCGTAGATTTTTTCTGCGGCAGAGGCAAAGTTTGCGTGATTTCCTTTTCTGCCTATGCGGAAATTCCCCGCCCATTCCGCTCCGTAATCAAAGCCGCGCACTGTAATGGCAATAAGGTCATTGTCTCCCAGGACAGTGTGGGCAAATACATAGCCGATTGTGTTTATGCTGGCTGGCACATTGTAATCTTCAGAATATTCAAAGGTGTCAAAATGCAGTTTCTCTGTAAAGAAGGCTTCTGCGTCAGATTTACTGATGGTGCTGCTGGAGGCATCAAAGGAGAGCAGGGCCAGTTCCCTGTTGAAGTTATTGGCATTTTTTTTGAAGGGGGCCAGCAGGTCGGCTTTTTTGCAGGATGAAAGTAGAAAAAGAAAGCCTAATGCTGCAAGGATAGTAATTTTTTTCAATACTAGTTTTTTCATGAAAGACTCCATTTAACCCCCGCGCCAGCGGTGAGTTTCACAAGTACTGGTATTTTAGCGTTTTTTGATAAATCTGTCTTTTGTTTTCCCCGCAAATTGTGATAAAATATAAAAGCGGGCAGGCTGACAGGGCTTTTATCCGCAAGCGTACAATATATCGCAGTGTTTTTAATTGGAGAAAAAAAATGAAAGAATACAAACAGTGGCATGATGACGATAAGATTACTTTTCACAGTGAGCATAAAGTTTTATTCAGTCAGGCAAACAGTCAGAAGACTATGAGTTTTTATGAACTCTTAAAAGTGACCTCAGATATGGCCGTAGAAGATTACGCCCGGCAAGGTATGGACAGAGATACCCTTACTGCCCACGGTTATGCCTGCCTTGTTTCCCGCGTTGCATTCCGCTTTCACCGCCTGCCAAGGGAAAACGAAGAATATCTTTTTACAACTTATGAGGAAAAAGCAGAAGCTCTGCAGCTCGTCCGTGCCTATGAGTTTACAAGTACTGACGGAAGTCCTCTGATTACGGGCTTGAGTTCATGGCTTCTGGTGGATCCTGCAGCTCACCGCATCATTCCCACAAAGAAATTTGATCTGCGGCCGCCTGTAGAAAGCCAGAAAGAACATGACTGCTTAAAGTATGGAAAAATCGCCATCCCCGAAGAACTGGATTTGATTTACGAGCGCACCATTATGTACAGCGACATTGACGGAAACGGCCATGTAAACAATGCTCGTTACGGGGCCTACCTTGCTGATGCCATTCCGGAATCCCTGCGCTCCGCTGATTTTACTGATTTCCGCCTGAACTACGCCAAGGAAGCAAAACTCGGTGACAAAATGATGGTCTACGGACATACCGACCTGGAAGCAAAAAGATTTGTCGTTGTCGGAAAAACGGCTGAAGGCACATCATTTGAAGCAGAACTGTACTGGAAGTAATAAAAAAAGGCTATCCTGAAGTGTACTTCAATACACCTCAAAAAGGATAGCCTTTGTCGTCTGCAAAAAAGCAGATTAGTCTTTTGCGCGTTCTACGAATGAACCGTCTCTTGTATCAATAACGATGCGGTCATCTGTGTTGCAGAAGAGTGGTACCTTTACTTCAATACCTGTGTCCAGTGTAGCGGGCTTTGTTGATTTTCCAGAAGTATCACCCTTAACACCAGGTTCACAGTAAGTGATGGTGCGTGTTATGTTTACCGGCAGTTTAACGCCAACCGGCATGTCGTTGTAGTAGGTGATTTTTACTTCGTATTCGTCATCGGGAGAAAGATAACCTGCGTTGTCTCCCAGATCATCCTTAGAAAGAGAAACATCTTCGTATGTTTCCTGATCCATAAAGTGGAAGTCATCGCCGTCAATGTAAGAAAGCTGAACGGTCTTTTCTACCAGTTCTACATCTTCAAATTTTTCACCGGCATCCAGACCCAGATCCTGTGTTGAGCCAGTTACGATGTCTTTTACGCGGAGCTTTGTTACCATGCCTGCGCGTCCTGATTTCTGTCCGAGCATACGCTGTACGATAAACGGATGTCCTTCATACATAAATGCGCTGCCAACTCTGATTTCGCCTGTAGTAATCATTTTTGTCCCTTTATTAAAAACTAAGAATCGCCCATCTGCAAGGCACTTTAGTGTGCAAATAGCGTATCTTTAGCATAACAGATTTTTCTCATTGATTCAATACATTAAAGGCTAGAGTGAAGAAATCCACTTGAGCAGATGGGCCGCCAGATTTCCTTTTGCCATGAGATTGTCTGCAAAGCGGGTAAAGGCGGTTTTTAATGTGTCTGCCTGCAGAAGAAGTGTCAGCAGCTGGTCTGACGTGTCCTTTCCTACATTGTATGCCTTTGTATATTCATCGTAGATGGAATAGAGGTCACCGGGGAGATAAGCCCGCAGTCTTTCGTTCAGGGCGGCAAGTTTTACCAGATGGTAATCTTCTTCCTGAATATAGGCCTGCCAGACAAAGGGAACTCCTGTAAGGCAGGCCCGGCTCAGACTGTCTTCTCCCCTCACAAAATTCCAGTCTGACTGGCACAAAAGGGCATCCCATTTCTGCTGGGGCAAAAAGGGCAGACTTTTCACCGCAAAGGGCTTTCCCCCTTCTTCCCATGCTTTCATAAAGGGAGCGTGACTTTTTCCTGCCGCCAGCAAAAGATGCACCGGCTGTTTTCTTTGTTTTTGAAAGGCATCCAGGGCTTTTACTAGAGGACTGCAGTCACGCTCGTAACTGAAAAAGACAAGGGTAAAAGGCTTCTGCCCGCTGTCTTCGCCTTTGTCTTTTACTGCTTCCTTTCGTGCTTTTACAAAATCTCTGTCCAGAATCAGGCCGGCAGTCTTGTCGGTAAAGCCAGGCATAAAGTTGATTTTCTTTACTCTGGGGCTGCGGGTTCCGCTTTTTAAGAGATGAAAGTCATCGGCGTAATCTTCGGCGGTCAGATAATCGATGTTTACAATCTGGACAATATCACCCGCAGCGTCTTTATCAAAAAGTATGTCTTCCAGCCAGTCCGGCCGGCCGCATTGAAAGCATTCCAGAATGATTGACGGCGGGTTTGTGGTAAAGGCGCGTTTGCACTCTTCTGCCGCATTCCAGTCGTAAATCTGCCAGCCCTGATAAATCTGTTCGCTTTTTGAGGCATCTACTTTCGGCGCAAGGGCGGCAAAAGAGGGTAAATCACTTACAATCAGCCTCAGCTTTAAGGAGTCGTCTTCTTCGCTGAGGGCGCGGGCAAGCCGGTATACAAAACCGATGTCGCCAAAATTGTCCACAACTTTGCATAAAATCGTTATGTTCTTTTTGTCCATCTTTACCCGCCGGATTTTTTAGAAACGCATGCCGAACTGGATGCTGGGAATTGCCTCTACGCTGTCTCCAAAATGGATGGCGCCCATCTTTTTTGGCGTGATGGAAGAGTCAAATGCACCGTCATTATGGCCATCTATGTGAAAATCAAAAACAGGGCCTGCAAAAATCTGCCAGCGGCGCCTTGGACGGATGGCCAGGGTCAGTCTGATGGCTGGAACCGTGTACAGCTGACCATCCCTGTCAAAATCCCAGACAAAGCGGCACCATGCATCGGCATTTATCATGAGGGGACCGGTAATGTTCTGCTGGGTGCCCAGCCCCGTGCTCAGAATGAGGGAACGGCTGATTTTGTTGGGATTCAGGTTTAGCAGAAGGGAGCCGTAAAGCATTTGTGTGCCCCCAAGAAGTCCAAAGCCAAAACTTGCATCAGTATTCAGACTGATTTCCGGCATAAGGTTAAGATCCCAGGCACCGTCCAGTTTTCCGCTGCGGACAGCTTCTCTTTTTTCTTTTCCTTTGATTTTTTCAATTTCCGCAGAAGAAACGTCCAGCAGAATTTTTCCCGCCTTAACCTTGTAAGCAATGCAGCTGTGAGGGGCTATTTTCTGTTTTTCCGTAGTATATAGAATCTGTCCGCTTGCCGTATACTGCTCAATCTGGATGGAGACCGGGCTTGGAGCAAGGCTTTTGCGGTAGAGTACCAGGGTAAAATCTGCATTGGCAGGAAAACCGATGGTAAGGAGGTGACCGCGTAACTGCATGGCGGCAATGGGAGCCTTGATGGAAGAATAGTAGACCCGGCTGTCCTTTACCCGGGCCAGAATGTTATTGTTACTGTCAAAAACCGCACACTCAAACGAACCATTTATGAGCAGCTGTGTGCTTCCCAGATCAGAGAAAATTTCGTGCTCGTCGCCCGCTAGCATCCATGCAAGGTAGGATTCGTTTGCATGCATATCCAGAAAAGCTTCCATCGTGTAGGTAATGAGTCCGTCTGTAGAGGAGTTAAGCCAGTCAATAATATTTTCACCCAAGGATTTTGAGTTTTCTTTTTTTTCCGGCTGACTTTCTTCTTTTACTTCTTCCTTTTTTTTCTCTTCTGACTCTTCATCTTTTTTGGGAGGCGGATCATCATCATCCGGCGGGAAGACTTTCCACATGATTTTTTTTACGATATTGCTGAGACCCAGAACTTTCCCATAATATTTGTCTACATTTGAATAAAAATAGGTAAGAAAACGGGTAATCTGAATGGGCGCAAAGGGGCCGATTTTAAAGGGAGCGTAATCTCTTTTGATGAAATCCACATAATATTTGTTCATGCGGGGGTATAAATCATTCCAGTAAGTGTCGGGGTCAACATTCCATGCGTTTGCCAGTGTAAGCACCCGTCCATATTTGTGATAATTCCAGCGGTCTCTGGAAAGGGGAACGGTTGGTACAATGTCTTCTGCATTGACGATATTCCAGATGAAGTTGTATTTTGCCTCTGCGTATTCCGGGTCTGTTGTGACATTTGGAGAAGCAAATGTGTACACATACATATCTTTTGTGTTGAACTGGGGATTTCGTGAAAGATTTGCGGCCAGCATGTTTGCAACTGCGGCTCCCCGGCTATGTCCTGTAATCAGATAGTAGGCATCCGACGGCTGAATTTTATTCTTTATCAGATAACTCAGCAGGGCAGTTTCAATCTGCAGGGAGGTTTTCAAAAAGCCCCTGTGCAGTACATCGCCGTCCTTGCTGCTGTTTCCGATGTCAAAATTGGAAATCCATTCGGTTGCTTCGTTGGGCGTTCCTCGAATCAGTACAAAAATCAGGGTGCGCTTTCCTGTGGCAGAATTGATTTCTTTTTTTGTCAGCGTAAAGGCACACTGGTCGTAGCCCCACATGGGGTCGTTGTAGTTCAACTCGTAATGGTACTCAATGTCTTCCGGTTTTACTCCCATGAGAAAAAGTGTCTGGGAGCGGGCGTCTGACCATTCCGGCCTTACTCTCAGATAGGAAACTTCCGAAAGCAGACAGGCAATCCGGGCTATGGAATGATTGTATTCAGTCGTGGGCGTTTTTCCAAACTGACTTTCATCCCAGTCAATAAAAGTGGGAATAGGTTCCGGCTCGCAGGTAAAAAGACCTGAAACTGGAAATTCAATTGGCTTTGCAAAAAGCGGTAGGGAAGTGAGCGTTAAAAATGTCAGACAAAGAGCGCTTTTTATCTTCATATCTCTGTCTCACTGCTAGAGATTTGTCGTGTAGTCTTCTGCACTGTCCAGAGTAACCTTGAGTTTATGAGACTTTCCATCTCTCCAGACGGTAACGCTTACGGTGTCTCCGGGCCTTTTGCTTTCCAGAGCACTGGTATAGTCTGCATAGGTGCGGATTGTAATGTTGTCAATTCCGATGATGATGTCGCCACCCAGATAAATTGTAGTGGGATCCCAGCGGCTTCCGTACTGAACGGCCTTTGTGCCACCCCGGATACCGCCGCGTTCAGCTCCGCTTCCTTTTCCTACGGAACTGACCAGAATGCCTGTGCTGATTTTTAATCCTGCATACTGGGCGATGGATGAAGTCATCTGTACCGGAACGATGTTGATGACACCCCGGTTTACCTTGCCGAACTGCAGCAGATCATTTACAACGCGGCGGGCTGTGGTTACAGGTACGGCAAATCCTACGCCGGCGGAAGAACCTGAGTTTGAGATAATCATGGTGTTGATTCCTACCATCTTGCCGTTTGTGTCCAGAAGGGGACCGCCTGAGTTACCCGGGTTGATGGCAGCGTCAGTCTGAATCATATTGCGGATGATGACATTCTTGCTTTCTTGAATCGGACGGCCAAGTCCGGAAATGATGCCGGTTGTCATGGTGCGTTCCAGGGCAAAGGGATTTCCGATGGCAATGACTTTCTGGCCGACTTTCAGTTTTTCACTGTCACCAAAATCGATGGTTTTAAGTTCAACATTTGCCGGCGGGTCAAATTTGAGCACTGCAATATCGCTTTCTACATCCTGACCGATTATTTTTCCTTCGTATGTGCTGCCGTCTGCGAGGGCGATGGTAATTTTACTTGCATTGGAAATGACATGGACATTTGTTACTACATAGCCCCTTTTGTCGATGATTGAACCGCTTCCAGAACCGCCGTCCTGAACAATTGGCTCCAGGAACCAGTTTACGCCCATTACCTGCGTGGTGATGTTCACGACGGCTTCATTGCATTTTTCGTAGACAAAAATATTCTGCTGCTCGTCCTGGGTATAGATGGCATCAGGCGATGTTTTTGTGGCGGTGGGAAGGACGGTAGAATCCGTACCGATTGATTCTGCTGCATCCAATGCTTCCTGAGGTTCGTTTTCTGCTGTCTTGATGGCAAGACTTTCCCCTATTTTCTCAGCCTGTGCCTGCTGCTTGTTCAGAGAAAAAGAAACTGCCAGAGCGGCAAGGCTTCCGATTGCAATGCCCGTTATCAGAGCGCGGACGAGATGCCGCCGTGAGTATAATTTCATTGTGCTTTCCTGCTATTCCTGTGCCTTTTGTGCTTTCTTTTCGCGAGCGACTTCTTCCAGACGCAGCGTTTCCGTTATCCCGTCGCTGATTTCTTTTGGACCAAAATACTGAATCGGACCGGGATAGACGTAAGAAGTTTTATTTGCCCAGTTAAAGCGGTTTGCGACCAGTTCCTTGTAGGGAGCGCCTTTTAAGTCAACAAGTGATTTTGCAATGACAGGAACCATTTTTCCCTTACGCTCTTCCATATTCATCATCATGGTGAGGGGGATACCGCCTGCAGTCCATTCTGAAACCGGTTTTGCAAGATTGCGGACATTGGCAATATAGCCGGTAAGTCCGTTTGCAATGAGCATGAAGGCTGTTTTTCCCAGTGAATAGCAGTAGTTTGCGTCAAAATTGCTTGGTGGAACAGCACGGCCCTCATATCCGTAGAACATTGAAAGGGGAGCGAATTTTCCGTTATAGGTACCCGCTGCCTCCATACTTGCCAGATAGTCTCGGATCATGTAGATGAAAAGTTTTTCTGTTTCAATCTGGGAAACCATAATGTTTCCGTGAGGATCGCGCAATCCCAGGAACTGTTCAGCAATTTCATCAGGCAGCTGGTCCAGCGTGTAGTAGGCCTGCTGAGAAATTTTATTGATGAGCCAGCGCTTTTTTGAATCCAGTGTTGTGAGGGCCGTAAAGACTTTTTCATAGTCACCCCAGCAGTGGTTCAGTTCCTGAATCAGTCTTTCTGTTTCTGGAATGAATTCTACAATGCCTTCTGGAATCAGCACAATGCCGAAATTTTCTCCGTTAGCCGCGCGGTGTGCAATGACATGACAGATGTTAAAGAGAATTTCCTGCAGGGTAGAATTGTTTGCTTTGATTTCTTCGCCGATGAGCGTTACATTTGGATGAACCTGTAAACCGACTTCAAGTGCGATGTGGCTTGCTGAGCGTCCCATCAGTTTGACGAAGTTCCAGTATTTTTTTGCAGAAGCGGTGTCGCGGGCGAGGTTTCCGATAACTTCTGAATAAACTTTTGTAGCGGTGTCAAAGCCGAAACTGGTTTCGATGTATTCATTCTTTAAGTCACCGTCAATGGTTTTTGGAACGCCGATAACCTGTACCGGCAGATTGCGCTGCTTGAACTGTTCTGCAAGAAAGGCCGCATTGGTATTTGAGTCATCACCGCCAACAATGACCAGTGAATCAAGACGCAAATCCGTTACGTTTTTGATTGCGGCTTCAATCTGTTCTTTTGTTTCAATCTTGGTACGGCCGCTTCCGATCATATCAAATCCGCCTGTATTGCGGTATTGATCAATGCGGTCTGCCGTAAGCACTTCATAATCATTTGCCACCAGACCACCCGGTCCCAGATGGAAGCCGAAGAGCTCTGATTCAGGATTTGCTGCCTTGAGTCCGTCAAAGAGACCACAGATGACGTTGTGTCCGCCCGGTGCCTGACCGCCGCTTAAAAGAATGCCTGTGCGGTGGGGTTTAGAGGCAAAATCATTCTTACCTTCAACAAAGGTGACGATAGGCATGCCGTATGTCTGAGGGTATGCTTCTTTAATGCTTTCTGCATCTTTTTCAGGAACGACTGCATCACCGGTTTTAATCTGAACTTTAGAAACATCTGCTTTTAGAATTTCTGGAACTTCCGGCTGATACTTATATCGTTCTATCTGCAATACTGAAATATCACTCATTCTTCCATTATGAGCGATAATCCGTATTTTTTAAAGTAGTTTTGAGAAAAAATCGGCTTCTTTCCTGCTAAAAAAGACCTACATGAGGGGAGTAAAGAGTTTTGCAAAACTCCACCAGGTACGGGTCAGAATGAAAGTCTTGTCAAAGGCTCCGGGGGCAATAAAGCGGGATTTCGTTTCGTCGGTCAGAAACACTTGCCGATGTTTTTTGCAGAATTCTTCGCTGTAAAAAATAACATTGGCCTCAAAGAGCAGGGAGAAGCTACGGCAGTCAATATTTGTTGAGCCGATGGAGCAAAGACTGTCGTCTACGGTTAGGGTTTTGGCATGAATAAATCCCTCGTATTGATAAAAACTGATTCCATAGGGCTGGAGTTCGCGTACAAATTGGAGCGAGGCGGCCTTCATGTAAAATTTATCCCATTTTGTAGGAATCTGAATGCGAACGTCTACTCCGCTGAATGCCGCAATTTTAAGGGCAGAAATAAATTCTTCGTCAGGTGTAAAATAGGGCGTTTGAATGTACACATACTTTTTTGCCGAACTTATCATTTTGATGAGGGAATCCTTGATGCTGGAAAGATAAATCTTGTTCGGTCCTGCGGTAACAACCTGAGTGGGAATGCGGCCGGGTAAAAGCAAATCGGTAAAGAACTGCATCTGCTGATTTTTTGTCAGTTTATTGTGGAGGGAGTCGAATATGGGCCTGGGAAAATAGTTTCCTGCGCGGCGGATTACTTTTGCGCGGTTTCGCCATGCGATGATGCTGAACCAGTCAATCAGAAAAACAGATTGCAGTGAGATAACGCTGCTTCCTGTAACACGTACTGTTGTGTCCCGCCAATCGTAGCGGTGGCGGCGGGATTTGTTTGCGTACTCATCTCCAATATTGTGTCCGCCCGTATAAGCGATTTCCCCATCTATGACGGCAATTTTTCGGTGGTTTCGGTAATTGAGGGTAAGGGGAAGTCCCAGCCGAATCTGAAAGAAAGGATGCACTTCGCCGCCAGCGCGGTTGAGTTTTTGCAGAAAGCGGGTAGGAGTAAAGAAGCAGCCAAAATCATCGTAAAGGAGATTTACTTTTACGCCGTCCCGGGCTTTTTTGCAAAGCAAGTCCATAAAGCGTTTTCCGATTTTATCCTTCTTAAAGATAAAGTATTCCAGATTGACGCTTTGGCGTGCGTTTGCAATGTCTTTGTAGAGGCTGTCAAAAAAAGTGTCTCCCGTGGTAAAGATTTCTGCGCTGTCAGAACAGACCAAAAGGCTGTCGTTGTTTTTCAAGTTCATGTGGATGAGCTGCCAGTATTCCTGTATCAGGGAGCCTTGTATTTTGTCCTGATTTTTTGCAATAAAGGCAAGCTGGTCAGCAATCAGCGGCTTTCGGAAATCATCAATCAGGCGATTTGTTTCCTTCATGCGTTTGGTACCCGTAAAAAAATGCCCGCTAAAAAGCAAATACAATATACAGCCGATGACGGGAAGGGCAATCAGTACAAAGAGCCACAAAAGCCGTCGTGTTGATTCGTTACGCTCAAAGAAGAGCACAAAACCGATAAAGCCTACTTCTATAACGAGGAAAATAATCTGGGCGATATGTACGAGGGTCATTCTTTTTGCTCGGTCAGTTCGATAAAGTATTCCTGTGCACAGCCTGCAAAAACTTCAATCGTATAGTCTTTTGTGATATACCCCTTCCGAGTAAGGCGCAGATGATACTGCCCCCGCATGATGTCGTTAAGCCGCAGGGAAACCTTGCCTTCAAAATTGCCGTTCAGATACACGGCCGCATCCCTGATGTTTGCGCAGATATTGATGCTTGTGTGGCCTGCTTCTAAATCGCTGATTGTTTCTGGCTCCAAAAAAGGAAATTCCCCTCCAGATGGAGAAAAATCATCTGCAAAAAGAGCGGCAGAGATAAAAAGAATCATCAGGACAGAATAGAATTTCCTCATGCCTCCATTTTATCTTTAAAATCTATCCCTGGCAATAAATTATGCTCCAAAAGACTGAAGTAACCGCTTTTTGTTATGATGATGTGGTCAAGGACAGCGATTCCTAAAAGCATGGCACTTTTTACGATTTGTTCTGTCATCACCAGGTCTTCCTCCGAGGGAAAGCACTGTCCGCTGGGATGATTGTGGCAGAGTACAATGGCAGAAGCGTGCTCCTTGATGGCTTCGCAAAACACTTCCCTGGGACGCACCAGAGCCATGTTACCTGACCCCACGCAGACGACCCTGACAGACAGAATGTCGCGGGCGCCATTAAGCGAGACGCAGAGAAAATGTTCCTGACTTGCCATGGCGTAATTCTGTACAAAAGGAACTATGTCTCCCGGACTGTTCATGCGCCCCTGGGGATTGCGGTTCAGTCTGCGTCCCAGTTCCATGGCGGCGGCCAGCATCAGGGCTTTTGTGGTGCCGATTCCCTGAACTTTGAGCAGGGCATCGATTAAATCAGGCGGATTGGAGGCTTCTACAACGCGCAGAACTTTTTCCGCAAGGTATTCTACAGGCACACGGCTGGTTCCGCTTCCCAGAATCAGCATAATCAGTTCTGCGTTGCTGGGGTAGGATATGCCGTTGGTCAGCGTAAGTTCACGGATACAGGGTTTTTCATCTCTTTTATTTATCTTTTCCATACGCTTATATATAGGCTTTAAAATGCAAAAATATACAAAAAATTTTTGAAAAATGAGAAAAAAGGTCAAAATTTTTCCGAAAATGGAGTATGAAAAGAATTTTTTACTGTCTGGCGCTAATCTGTCTTTCTGTCCTTTTGTTTTCCTGTATGACTTCTCCCCGGGGCGGAAGAAAATGTTCCCGTGCTTTATACGATTACGGCATCAAATCTCCTGAACAGCTGACGGCTTTTTTTCTTTCCCATAACAATGCAAGGGACCGGTCAGAAATTTATCGTCTTGCTACATATTATGTGACTGAGGGGGCAGTGGAACATATCAATTCTGATGCCGCCTTTGTACAAATGTGCGTGGAAACAGGCTGGCTGAAATTCGGTGGGCTTGTTACGGAAGATATGTACAACTTTTGCGGGCTGGGCTCTACTGATGCGGCTCACCCGGGCGAGCGTTTTCCAACTCAGCAACTGGGAGTCCGTGCCCATATTCAGCACCTTCATGCCTATGCTACGGATGTAAGCGTTTCCCTCAAAAATGAACTGATTGACCCCCGCTATTCCTGGCCTCACAAAGCCCGCAATGCAAAAACCGTTGCTGAACTTGCAAACACCTGGGCTATGGATGACAAATACGGTGAAAAACTGGAGAGGCTGCTTGTTATTCTGGACTCTTATTAGTCAGAATTGCAGAAGAATCTCCGGCAAGGTAAGCGGAACAGCGGCCTTCCGGCATTGGTTTTCCCTTTAAGAAGCCCTGCACATTGCGGCAGTTGATGTCGCTTAAGATTTGCAGCTGTTCCGGGTTTTCTACGCCCTCGGCAATGGTATCCAGTCCCATTTTTGTCACCATGGAGACAATGGAATTGGTGATGTTTGCCTCAACTCCGTCTTTTTCCGTGATGTTGGATATGAATGATTTGTCGATTTTGAGTGTCGTGATGGGAAGAATCTGCAGATAGCTCAGACTTGAATAGCCTGTTCCAAAATCATCCAGAGATATGCCTATGCCCATGTCACGAATCTGCTGCAGAAGACGCACGGTTTCTTCCTTGTTATCTATGAGTACGCCTTCAGTAATTTCAATTTCCAGATTTTCTGAGCGGATTTTATTTTCCCTCATCATTTCTGCCAGTTCAAAGATGAAATTGGGCTTTTTGAGCTGAACGGGAGAAACATTTACGCTCATAATGCCGTTGAAATTATATTTTTTCGTCCATTTGTGCAGGGTATTGAGTGCGGTTCTCATAACCCAGTCGCCTAATTCCACAACAAGCTGGGTTTCTTCTGCAATGGGAATGAACTGTTCGGGGTTTATCCAGCCCAGTTCGTCGTCATACCAGCGCAAAAGTGCTTCAAAACCGCGCAGTTTACCGGTCTTTACTTCAAACTGAGGCTGATAGTAGAGCTGGAAGATATTATGCTCCATGGCGTCGGTTATTTTACTCTGAATGTTCAGCCGGCGCATGAATTTATCCTGCATCATCAGCTGGAAGAAGGCGATGTCATTTTTAGTCCGCCTCTTTACATCGTACATAGCCATGTCGGCAAATTTCAGGAGTTCATCGCTGTCCTTTGAGTCATCGGGATAGACGGCAATGCCTGCGGAAAAATCAATTCCCTGGTCGTTGCAGACTTCCAGAATGGTGTCGCCCACTGTGAGCAGGGTGTTTTTGGAAGAAATATTTTTTACCAGAACGATAAACTCATCTCCGCCAAAATGATAGCACTGAATGTTCTGTTTCTGGAAACGTTTCAGAATTGCGGCAGCCCGGCAAATTACTTCATCTCCAGCCTTGTGACCTTCTGAATCGTTAATCAGCTTCATGTTGTCGATATCCAGCATGATGACGCCGAATTTTTTGTTCTGTTTTGTTGAATTCAGCAGTTCCTTTAAATCTTTCTTGAGTCTCTGCTTGTTATTCAGGCCCGTAAGATAGTCATGGTAGGCGGTGAACTGCAGCTCTTCGTTCAAGTCCTGAATACTGTCCAGTTGCTGCTGAAGACTTTCGCGTGAGCGTGAAATTTCCTCTGTCAGAGTAGCCAGCCTCAGATTCTGTCTGCGAAGCTGCTCTTCATTCTGCTTGTCCCGGGTGATGTCTGCAATGGTAAAGATGAGGAATTTGTCTTTTACAGGGGTAAAGGTGCCGTGGAGCCAGGAATTAGCAATAACTGAATAATAGGTGGCATCCATGGTCTGACCTGTAGTAATCGTTTCGATTCCCTTGGTGAGCCAGTCTACATCCTGTGCAATGCGTGTTACAAAAGAGGAAAGTTTGCTTCCAACTTTTGATGTATTGGGAATTTTCTTTTCGTATGCCTTGTTTGCATAAAGAATTTCAAAATCAACTACACAACCGTCATCATAAAGCGGTTTACCAACCAGAATCGGAGTAGAGACCATCTCTACGATTTCCTTAAACTCCTCCAGCTGCAACAAATCCTTTTTCATATATTCTATATTATACACAAAATCAAAGGTGAAAGGCAGTTGAATTTTAGGACTTTAGCGGTCTTTTTGACACAGATACGTTTTTTGACACAGATGAACACGGATGCACTCAGATGCATATGTGCCCCTGGCACAAACGTCAATAACTTCCGCTTACGCAAACGGAGCGCAGGCGACGTATACACTCAGATTTGACACGGATCTTTTTAATTTTTTTTATCTGTGCCTCATCCGTGTTAATCACCGTTCATCTGTGGTTCCTCGCGGGGGAAAGGCTCCGCATGATAATTGATTGTGTAAAAAAATGGCGCTCAGCACAGATGAACTGGACAAAAACAGACGGAAGGCAAGCCAGGGACACGAAACACACTTTGTGCGGGCGACCGAAGGGAGTCCGATACCAAATACGCACAACCGTGGATTT
>DFDV01000200.1 GCA_002369025.1 Treponema sp. UBA3819
TGTCTGGCCGCTTCACTTCTCCTTGCCTATTCCGAAATGCATTCCTCTCCGGACGGAAAGATTTATTTCTGGCTGCCCTTTATGACTAACCGCATAGCCATTCCTCCTGTCCTTTATGTTGTCATCGGCGTCATTCTTCTCTGGGCTTCCGTAAACACAACCAACTGTACGGACGGAGTAGACGGCCTCAGCGGCACCCTGGTTCTGGTCGCCCTCCTCACTATGGGCGTGATTTTCTACTTTATCCTCGGCCACACAGACATCGCAAAATATCTTCTGGTGCCGCATCTGGTAAACGGAGCCTCCTGGGGAACCTTGACTTTTGTGCTGGCAGGCGTTCTCATGGGCTACCTCTGGCACAACGCCTTCCCCAGCAAAGTACTCATGGGAGACGCAGGAAGCCGTGCTCTTGGTTTTTACATCGGCATGTGCGTTCTGGTAAGCGGAAACCCCTTTATGATTCTTGCAACATCCCTGATTATCTTTATCAACGGCGGTCTGGGACTGGTAAAAGTAGCACTGATTCGCTTCTGCCACATCAACATCCTTACAAACATCCGCTTTCCCCTTCACGACCACATGAAAATCAACCACGGCTGGTCACCTACTCAGGTTCTGATAAAATTCCTGATTATCCAGCTGCTGGTTACCATGGCGATTGTGGGAATTATCTTTAAGGTTCGCTAACGCAGGCAGGTTGCTTCTACAAAATTTAATTTTCCGCCACGAACGGATACATCTTTTACCACGCGGCTGCTTACATGACTGCCTGCCATAAAATCTACGCTTACCGTGTAGTCTCCGGCGGGCAGGGAAATTCCTGTTACACTGGCTTTTGCAGGAAAATACCGGCAGGTTCGCACATCTGCCCGCTCGGTCAGTTCATTACTCACCTTTGTCACCAGATCAAGAATAGAAAAAATTATCGAAGCCGAATCATTGTTCTTTCTAGTCTTCCTGGCCATTGTGTTCATCGTAGTATTTGTGGCTGTCTTGGCTATTGACCGGAGCAGGGCTTTTGTAAAGAGAACTGAATATTTTTGCTGGAAGGTATCCATGCTGATATTTTCCAGACTTTCTATCTGTTCCAGAGTCCGGCTGTAAGTCTGACCAGTCTGCTTGTTTCTTGCCGTCGCAACAATTTTTGTAATGGCGGAATGCCTTTTTTCCATTTTGGGCAGAGCCAGTTTGTACCAGACCGTTCCCGTCCAGCTGTATGCCCTCACCACATCTTCTTTTTTTACCGGAGCAAAACCGCTGAAAGCAAGTACATTCAGGCGGGCATCAGACCTGCGGGCATTTTTTTCCTCTTCCAGACTGGAAGGCAGGGCAAAATCATAGAGATCTTTCTGGGTTTTAAAAGCCTCTTCCAGAAGCCTGGCGTCAATTCTCGCGTTATCGTAGTCACCGTCCGCACGATTCAGGAGCATGCTTACATAATGAGCCAGAGCAGAATTGTAAAACTGAATGTTAACCCTCTTTACCTTTGAATTTTTGTCACCGCTTTCCATATTTCTGATTGTCTCTTCATATTTTGAGCGGAGTTTTTTCAGTTTGTTGTCAAAACGGCGCATTTCCACCATGGCATCGTCAAACAAATCAGCCTCAAGATAGTTCAGGGCCATAAAAAGATTTGTGTAAATATCCTCAAAATCTTCCCCGGCATAATCCTGCACCAGATCATTGGTCACCATGGAAGTTACCGACTGGCTTATGCTAGTGGTAAAATAGGCTTCCATCAGTTTTTCTGCCTGACCCAGCAGCTTGTTTGACTCATCGGTTTTACCCTCGTAGTGAGCCATAAGTCCCGCATCCAGAGCGACAAGCACTTCATCGTGACTGCCATATATCGTTGATTTTTTTTCGTTCAGTTCAGCAGAAACCGCCTCGTAATTCCCCGCGGCAAGGTTTGAATCAATGCGATTGTAATTGTAGTCTGCCATAGTTATGCATGATGACAAAAGAAAAGAGAGTATGAAAATAACTGTCAGGCGGGGGAAGCCTCCCCCTCGGCTGCAATTCGCCATGCTCATTTCCGCCTACCCCCTCTAACGGGGGAAATCCCCGTAAGGCCCCGAACAAAAAATTACCTCCTGTACTTTTTTGTTCAACGAGAAACTGCGTTTCTCGCCCTGCTTTTCAGGACGCATCCGTGCGCCCTCTACCAAACCTATTCCTGCAAGAACAATGCCGCCAGGGTTTCCGCATCCTTGATGATGTTTTCTATCTTGCAATACTCATTGGGCTGGTGGGCAAGTTCATCCATAGTAGACCAGACAACGGCGTCATAGCCCTTAACCCGTAAGCCTGCGCCTACCGTGCCGCCGCCAATACCGATTGTCTTTGCCGTAATTCCCTGGGCACTTTTAATCGCATCTGCAAGAGCCTTTACCACAGGAGCATCAGCCGGCGTTGCGGGAGACTCACCTGCCTGCAGTTCAGTCACTTCTATCTGTACGCCGTATTCCGCTTCCACCGCGGCCACACGCTTTTTTACCTCAGCACGCACCTGGTCAAGACTATAGCAGGGCAAAATGCGGGCATCCATACAGAGTTTGTCATCGCCGGGAATGATATTCACGCCGTCCACATTTGCTTCCCGCTTTGTCGGCTGGAAGGTAGAATGGTCAGGCGTAAAGAGGGAATTTTTTTTTCCAAAGAAATTTTCCATGTCGTGCAGGCGCAGGGCAAGGTCGCTGCCAGCAAGGCAGGCATTTTTTCCTTCATCCGGGCGTGAACCGTGGCACTGCTTTCCCTTTGTGTGAAAGAGCATCCACAGAATATTTTTTTCCGCAATCTCAATCGTTTCGCCCTTTGGGTCTCCGCCATCGGGAATCAGGATAAAATCTTCCTTGCGGAAAAGGTCAGCATGTTCTTTAAGCAGGTAGTTTATACCATAGGCAGAACCGCATTCCTCGTCAGAAATAAAAAGCAATTTTACCGTATATGCGGGGGTAATACCTTTTTCCAGCAGGGAAAGAGCCGCAAAGACACCGCTTACCAGCCCCTGCTGATTGTCTTCCACACCGCGTCCGTACAGTCTGCCGTCTTTTTCAACCACCTGCCAGGGGTCTGTATTCCAGAGGGAAAGGGCTCCCGTAGGCACAACATCCAGATGGGCCATAACCCAGACTGTACGCTCATCGCTTTTTCCCTTCACCGTGGCAATCAGGTTGGGCCGGATTTTTGCAGAAACCCTCTCATCGGGGGCGTCATAGCGTTCCAAATCCGTAAAGCCGTGTTCTTTCAGCCAGGCTTCCAGGGCAAGGCATTTTTCCAGTTCGCCGTCGCCACCGTTTTCCGGAGCAAGGGCAGGATGAGCGGTAAGCAGGCTCTCCAGGGCAACCATGTCGCCTTTGTGCGAACGTATATTTTCCTTTAGTTCTTCAAAAGCGGACATTATTTTGCTCCCAGAAATTTCTGATAAGCCTGCCAGGTCGTAGAAATTAGGGATTCAACGCCGCTGTAATGGGGTTCCCAGCCCAGGGTTTTACGGGCATAGGCAGATGTAGCATAAAGGCAGGCAGGATCTCCCGGCCGGCGCTCCACATAATCTGCAGGGATTTCCTTTCCCGTAATTTTGCGGGCCGCTTCCAGCATTTCCGTAACAGTTACGCCTGTTTCGCTTCCCAGATTAACGGTAAGGCTTTCATCTTTTTCCGTAATGTAGTCCAGAGCCTTTACATGGGCATCTGCCAGATCCGTTACATGCACATAGTCCCGGATACAGGTACCGTCTCTGGTGTCGTAATCGCTTCCAAAGACCTTCATCTTTTTGCGCATACCGCAGGCTGTTTCCATAATGACAGGAAGCAGGTTTGCGGGATTCTGTTCAAGCCCGTAGAGAACGCCTTCCGGGTCGTAGCCGGCCGCATTAAAATAACGCAGAGCCGCAAAACGCAGGCCTTTAAGCTGGTCATACCACTGCATGATTTCTTCAATATTCAGTTTGGTAAAGCCATAATAATTTTCCGGCTTTTTTGGATGCTTTTCATCAATAGGAAGATACTGGGGTTCACCAAAAACTGCCGCACTGGAAGAAAAGACCATTCTCTTGCAGTTGTGCTTGAGGGCGGCATTCATAATGTTTATCGTGCCCGTCAAGTTGTTCACCGAATACTTTTCCGGCTCAATCATGGACTCGCCCGCCGCCTTAAAAGCCGCCATATGAATAAAGGCATCAAAGCCCCGGGCAAAAGCCTTGTCCAACTGCTCCGTGTTCAGAATATCACCGTGAATAAAATCGTTTTCCTTAAAAAGATTCTGGCGCAGCCCGCTGGAAAGATTGTCAAACACCGTCACCGAGTGTTTCTTTGCCATCAAAGCCTTTACCACATGGCTTCCAATATAACCTGCGCCTCCAATTACGAGTACCTTCATGTATATGCCTCCAATACATTTTAGTATATCACATTATGAGGAAATAATCAGTAGCTGTTTTAAATGGTGCACGGCAAACTCACTTTTCCAGCCGATGTATTACGATTTTTGCTATTTCTAAATCTGCGTCAGAAAGACGCCGCAGTCGTTTAGTAAGCGCAGTAATTTTATCCCCCGATTCGCCAGCAGGGCGTTCACCGGTCACGAGGTATTCCACGCTTACACCCAAGATTTTTGCTATTTTGACCGCTGTATCTGCTGATGGGGAGGAACCTTGGCGGACACCTTTTCCGATATTTGATGCGGTGATGCCGACTTTTTCAGCCAATGCCTTGTTTGTCATTCCCAAATACTCTAATTCCAGCGCAACCCTATCCCAAAAACCCATAACATAAATATTATGGAATATTTGCAATTTTTTACACTTTATAATGGAATATAGTTTATTTTTGCGATAAAATAAAAGCAAATAGTTCATTTTTCTTCTAAATAAAGAGCATTTTTTCAGGGAGGCGATGATGAAAAGAAAATTTCCGCTTTTTGTGTTTCTTGCGCTGCTGTCTCTTACAGCTTGTTCTAGCGATGTTGAAGATTTAGTCACTTTTACACCAGTCTACACTGTGGTCTTTGACCCAAACGGTGGCAACGGTTCAGTAAGAACGCAATCATTTGCAATAGGCTTCGAGCAGAACTTGCTGCGAAATTCTTACTATAGAGAAAATTATAGTTTTACCGGATGGAATACGTCTTCAACAGGCTACGGCAAATCCTATGACGACGGCATGACAGTAAAAGATTTGGCAAACAAAAACGGGGATGTCGTTATTTTATATGCCCAGTGGCAAGCAGCTGTCACCTATACTGTTGTTTTTGACGCAAACGGCGGGACAGGTACGATGGAGTCACAAACTTTTACCGTTGGTACTGCGCGGCATTTGCCTTACAACACCTATCGAAAAGAAAATTTTTCATTTGTTGGCTGGAATACATCAGCAGATGGCAGTGGAATCATGTTCAGTGATGGTATGACCGTAAATAACCTATCCACGGAAAACGAAGCGACTGTTACCCTATATGCCCAGTGGAAGCCATATGTCACCTATACCGTCAATTTTGACGCAAACGGCGGGACAGGAACAATGAGTCGTCAAACTCTTTATCTTGACACTGCACAGTCTCTGTCTGCAAACACTTTTACCCGTGCATATCATCGCTTTGCTAGGTGGAATACACAGGCTGATGGCAGCGGCACGGCTTACGCTGATAAAGAAAGTGTAACTAACTTAACAACGCGCTATGGCAGTATAACGCTGTACGCACAATGGGAACCATTAGTACACTATACTGTCATCTTTACGGCAAATGGCGGTACGGGCGATGACGTGCGGCAAGAATTTGTGATTGATGTTGCGCAAGCACTA
>DFDV01000080.1 GCA_002369025.1 Treponema sp. UBA3819
AAAGGGCAAGCGGAATTTTCTTTACTGCATAATTAACTAAGTTCCAGTTGACCAAATCAGTAGAAGTCAGAATAGGCAATCCCGGCATAAAGTTAAAACTTGAAGCCGTCATATAGAATGTGTTTCCCACGCGAATCAGGTCAGGGTCAGAATAATCGCAGAGTATAATCGGATTTGTATATATCATTTTAAAAACATAGCACAAAAATTTTTTTTTAACTATCTGAAAAGCCCCCATTAGTCCTTTGCAAATTTTGCCAAGAGCCTGTATAATGGTAATGATACTTTTTAAAGGGGGTTTTCAAAAAGTATGCTTTTTCAGACAAAAAAAATTGCAGCCGTAATGGGTGCTGCATTTTTGGCAGGCGCAGTAAGCGCACAGACTTTGTATCCGGCAAACGGTGCAAGCGAAGCGGCCTATGATGCTCAGCTGGTACTGACTTTCCAGGCAGAACCTGAGCTTGTTCCCGGTTCATTCATCACGATTTATGATGAAGCTGGCTCAATTGCTGACCAGATTGCCTTTACCGATGACGAACAGACTTTCTCAGACGGCAAAACAGTTGCCGTAGGCAGTCAGCTGGTTCGCAAAGAAGGCAAATCCGTTTTCATTCAGCCGCATTATGGTAAAATTGCTCCAGGTGCAAAATATTCTGTAGAAGTGCCCGCAGACGCAATCAAGGCAGAAGGATTTGGCGGACTTGCAAAAGGTGCATGGACATTCAGCACAAAGGCAGCTCCGGCTGCTGTAAGTGACGGCGCTACTATTACCGTAAACAACAGCATGGACGCATCAAACAATGCACAGTTCCATTCAATTCAGGGTGCCCTTTCTTTTGTTGAAAAGAATGAAGGTACATACACCATTTCTCTTGCTCCTTCAACCTACTATGAACTGCTGCACTACAACGGTACGGCAAACATCATCCTGCAGGGACCGAAAGACAACAAGCGCGGTGACAACACAATCATCAAGTATATCAACTGCAACGACATGAACGCCAAGCAGGATACCCGCGTTGTTTTCCTCTTCACTGGTGCAAACCTCACATTGGAAAACCTGACCATTATCAATGCAACTGATCCGCGCAAGGTCTATATCTCAACACAGAAAGTCTCCAGCGGAAACGCTCAGGCAGAAACCCTGTTCTTCTATCACGGCAAGGGAAAGACTCTCAACGCATACAACTGTTCTTTCAAGAGTCTGCAGGATACCATGCAGATCAGCGGAAAGTGCTGGTTCTACAACTGCTATGTAGAAGGCGATGTTGATTATGTATGGGGAACTGCAGAAGTTGCCCTCTTTGAAGAATGTGATTTCCACAGCGTCTTCAGTCCTCTGAGCGGAAAAGACCGCGCATACATTTTTGAAACCCGTGTTGGTGAAGAAGGACAGCCTCTGATTAACAAAGGTTATGTTCTCTACAACAGCCGCGTAGAAGTTGATATGCGCCAGAATGCTTACTACGGCCGCCGTGCAACTGCAGTCGAAAAAGCAAAGATTCCTTACTATGACCAGTGTGCAATCGTAAACGTTGAATTCTGGGGTGAAGGAAATATTGGCGACATGCGCTGGTATGTAGGCAAAGCACCTCGCGTAGTAGATGGAAGCAAGCATGTAGGCTGGAAAGAATACAATGTTTCTTTCAAAAAAATCACAGGCAAAAAACCCTCTGACACAAGCAAACGCTACAAGGATGCCGGAGACCTGGACAAAAAGACCTACAAGGCAGAATACTCTAACCGCGATGTCATTATGAACCGCGTATTCAACATTGAAAAAGGTGTCTACGAAGATGACGCTCTTGCACCCTGGGATGTAAACCAGCTTGCCCGCGACCGTGGTTACAAAGTAAAGGATTTGCCCAAGGCAAAAAAGAAGTAATTGCTAAGGCTTACATAATCCAAAACTAAGATGTAAATCGAATCTCCGCTTGTGTCCGCACGGCGGAGATTTTTTCTGCAATCAGCGGATACAAATCGGCACGACTTTGTGCCAGCTCTTCTACTTTTTTCAGCATTACATAAAATTCAGTTTTGTATTTTTTCTGTGCCAGTTTTTTAAGGGTTGATGGAATCTGACGGATATATTGCTTTGCAAAGTGAGAAGATAAAGAACTATCGGTAGTTAGCCTAATCAATTCTTCCAATTCTTCTTCCTTCGTACTGCAGGCACATTCTTCCAGGATATCTGCAATCAATTTGAGCTGATGATAGCCGTAAGAAGACAGGTCGCATTCTTCTGAGAGAGAAAGTGAAAAGGCATTTACATGATTAAGAACTATCGTTAGTTTGTCACTACCACTCTCTTGCAATTTGATTTCAAAACTATCGTTAGTTAATATACCTTTCTCGTCCAGACGATTTCGGTTAAAACGCCGCTTTAAGAACAGTAAAATCCGCTTTTCCAGAATAACTTTATCTATCCGTTCACTGCATTCCGGTTTGGCTTTACGACTGGTGTCAATTGCAAGAATAAACTCGATATCGGAATTTTTCCTGCTGTTGCTCTGTTTTCCGCCACGATACACTGTGTATCCGCTTGTTACTATGGAAACATAGCCTTTTTTCAGACAAATCTTTTTCATCTCGTCAAAGGGAATTATTCCGTCACTTGAGTAACTAACTAATATTAGTTTGGCACGTATGTGCTGCAGCAAATCACTGAATGTGTCTGTAGCCGTTTTTTTGTAGCAGTAGAGCGAACGAGTTTTTACCCAGTCTTCACGAATTGCCGCTTTATTCACCAGCACACCATCTTCGTCCAGATCCATGGGTTCAGGAATTTTATCCCACTCGGCAATAGTGTTTAAAAGATGATAGTTGCTTCCGTACTGATGCTGATTATAGGGAGGGTCAAGATAAACCACATCAATTTCAGGCAATGTATCTGCAAGAACATTTGCATCTTCACGGAATACATGTACCGGCTTTTGTGAGTCAATCAGGACCGGCTCATGCAGGGCAATCGGTGCCAGTATGCGGCCCAAGGCATCTTTTCCGTGTCCGCCAAATCCCTTGTGGAAAGCTTTAAAAACACCCGATGTATTTGTATGGGTTGCTGCTTCGTATATCAAAAGGGCAATCAGAATGTGCCGCCGCTTATCACTGGCATCCGGAAAATTCTCTTCAATGTAGTTTCTGATTTTGTCCAAGGCTAATGCATTCTGGCGGGTATAAAAGAGCCTTTCCTTATGAAAATCAGCCTGTGCTACATCATCTGAGTGGGGCGCATAATAGCGGGCAATGTACTGATCTTCAGGCTGGGGAGACGGAAGCGAGTTGATTTTTTCTATGAGCGCAGAAAAAGCTTCTTCTCCTCCAAAGATTGTTTTCCATTCGCTCTGGTTAAGTGCTACAAATCCACGGGAAAGAATTTCCGCATAGGGTTCCCAGTCGTTTGCATAAACTTCAAAGCCCAATGATTTTGCAAATCTGGAAACAACACCGCTCCCGCTAAAAAGATCTGCAAATGAAATTCCGTCACTGATTTTCACGCCTGATTCCTGCAGAGCGGAATAAATGAGAGAAAGAAGTTTTCGCTTATTTCCAATATATGCGATTATCTGTTTAGTCAGGTAGGGAGAATCAAAATCCATTTTATAAATTTCTAGACACGAGAATAGTAGAATTTTACTGATAGAATTCACCATTGTCAATGCAAGTTTTTTTCGATAAAATAAGCATGACTTAAAAAAGTCGGGAGAACAAAATGATTTCTGAAAAAAATAGAAAAATTGCCATCACAGGCGCATTCAGCGCTCTTGTCGTCGTCATGTATATTACCGGATTAGGATATATCCGCATCAATCCGCAAATTTCATATACAATCCTTCAGGTGCCGGTTATTCTGGCTACTATTCTGGGTGGTCTGGTTCCGGGACTCATCACAGGCTTTGTTTTTGGCTTAACCAGTCTGATTAAATCTGCCGTTATGCCCCTCAGCATGCTGGATCCTTACTTTCTGAATCCTCTCTGCTCAATTTTTCCCCGCCTGATGATTGCCCTTGTTACCTGGCTTGTCTTTACAGGCATGAACAAAATTTCCCACATGCCCAAAACTATAAGCGGAATTTTTGCGGCGGTTCTTGGTTCTCTTACCAACACTATCATGGTTTTTGCCATGCTCTGCCTCATTTATTTCAGCGAAATTGCACCAATCGTACAGAAGGCTGTTGCTAATTATCCTTCACTTGCAAACGCAGCCTATATTGCTATCCTGCTCACTTTTGCACCCGTCGCTCTGGTAGAAGGAGCAATTAGTGGCGCAGTCAGCGGTGCAGTCCTCACTTCTATGGGAATTGCCAGCCATGGCAAGGCAAAATTGAATAAGGAATCTGACGAGGAATAAAGCGTGAAAATCGTCATCATCGGTGCCGGATTTACTGGCGTTCAGCTGGCAAAACGACTCATTAACGGAAAAAATGATGTTGTTCTTATCGACAACGATGAGGAAATTGTTCGCCATGCGTCAAACCGGCTGGACTGTGATGTCATTCAGGCTGACGGCAACAATCTGACCACTCTGGAAGATGCAGGTCTGGCAAAGGCTGATGCCCTTGTGTGCGTAACCAGCAGCGATGAAGTAAACATGATTACCTGCTCGCTGGTAGATTCCGTTTACCCCAATCTGCTTAAAATCGCACGCGTCCGTAACTATGCCTACTATGTAAATACAGCCGATGCCGCACAAAAACATGCCGGCGAATTCGGAAAAAATCACCGTCCCCTCTACGGCATTGACTACATGATTCACCCGGACGTAGAGGCTGCCGATGCCATTGTAAATGCAGTAGAGCACGGAGCCCTCACTGATTCCATTCCCTTTGGTGACAACTACGAACTGGTACGCATTCCGGTAGAAGCAGGAAGTCCTGTAGACGGACAGATTCTGCAGAATATCCGTACGCTTACCCAAAAGCCTATTCTGATTGCCTACATAGAAAGCGCAGGAGAAACATCCCTCCCCAGCGGTTCAACGGTAATCAAGGCGGAAGACTGTCTGGGTATTCTTGCCCGAAAAGAAGACATTCCTGACTTTTTGCGGCTTTGCGGTTCAAAAATTAAAAAACTGAATAAAATTGCCCTTATCGGTGCGGGCAGAATCGGTACAATCGTAGCAGAGCGTCTGATTCGTAAAAAGCAAAGCCTCTTTGGCAGAATACTTGGCATACAAAAAAAGATTTCCCAGGATTTTGTCATTATTGATAATGATGACGCACAGGCAAAGCAGGCTTCCGAGCGCTTCCCGGACGTAAAGGTCTTCCGCGCAGATGCAACTGACGAAACCTTCCTGCAGGAAGAAGGCATAGATAAATTCGATCTGGTAATCTGTACAACCCACAACCATGAAATGAACATCGTTATGGCAGCCTTCATAGAATCTCTGGGCGTTAATAACAGCATTTGTCTTGTTTCTTCTTCTGCATTTGTGGAAATTGCACATAAACTGGAAATCGAAGTTGCCGTACCACTCAGAGACACAGTGGTAGACAGCATCATGAGCCATTTGCGCGGTTCAAGCGTTACAGGAATTCACACAGTAACAGACGGTACTCTTGAAATTCTGGAAATTACTGTTTCAGAAAAATCTCAGGTTATCGGAAAAACCCTCAAAGACATTGCAGAAAACGGAAAATTCCTTATTCTTATGGTTCAAAAGCAGGGAGAAAGTAACTACATCATTCCCAACGGCAACACAGAACTTTCCCTGGGCGACAATCTGGTACTGATTACAACAAGTGAAGATAATCAGCATATTCTGGAAAAATTCGGAGCAGAAAGCTAAGCCTGATGAGCATTTTTACTTTTTTTAGAATCATCTGCATTATTCTTTCGATAATCGGCATTTCCTTTGTCTTTCCTATCGGCACGGCTATCATCTGCAAGGAATATTCGGTACTTTCTTCATTTATCATCCCCATGGCTATTGCCCTTGTACTTGGTGCGACAGCCCTGTTTGTAAGAAATAAAAAACGCCCTATTTCCATTTCTCCGCGGGGTGTCTTTGTTATCGTCTCCTCTGCCTGGCTTTCAATCAGTTTGTTCGGTGCCATTCCCCTGCTTTTGAGCGGCTATTTTTCCAGCTATACCGATGCATTTTTTGAAAGCGTAAGCGGATTTTCCACTACAGGTGCAACCATTCTGACTGAAGTAGAAAATCTTCCGCGAAGCATCAATATGTGGAGATGTGAGATGCACTGGCTGGGTGGCATGGGTGTTATCGCCCTTACAGTTGCACTTTTGCCCCTGCTGGGTGTAGGCGGTTTTCAACTTATAAAGGCAGAGACTACCGGTGTAGACAAGGGCAAGATAACACCAAAAATTACCACTACGGCAAAAACCCTCTGGCTCCTGTACTGCGGACTTACCATCCTGCTCGCCCTGCTCCTTAAAATTTTCGGCATGGACGCCATTGACGCCATCACCTATGGATTTTCTACCCTGGGAACCGGCGGATTTGCCACCCGCAATGCCAGTATTGCCGCCTACCAGTCTGTACCCATCGATATTACAATCACCATTTTTATGTTTCTGGCCGGCATTAACTTCAGTCTGTATTTTTACATTCTGACGGGAAAAAGCGCAGAAGTCAGAAAGAATACAGAACTCAAAACCTATCTGGTTCTGGCCTTTTTTGCCATAAGCTGCATTACTATCATTCTCATTCCACATTATGACTCAATCGCCCAAGCCCTGCGCTATGCGGCCTTTCAGGTTGCCACTATCATGACGACTACAGGCTATGCAACTGCTGACTTTACCCTCTGGCCTTCCGCGGCACAATTTTTTATCTTCCTGCTCTTCTTTACTGGCGGTTGTGCCGGTTCTACTGCCGGTGGTTTTAAAATTGTCCGCTGGGTCATTCTGGGAAAACAGGCACGCAACGAAATGCTCCGCATGCTGCACCCGCATGGAGTCTTTACAGTTCGCCTGAACGGTATGCCGGGTCGCAAAGACTTAGTCTTTACTGTAGCGGCATTTACATTCGTCTACTTTATGTTTATAGCCATCACAACCTTTGTGGGTGCCGTTTACGGGCTGGATTTATTTACTGCCTTTACTGCATCTCTCTCCATGGTTGGAAATGTAGGCCCTGCCTTTGGTGGACTGGGACCATCTGCAAATTACAGCTGGCTGCCGGCCGGCTTAAAGTGGTGGTACTGCCTTGCAATGATTGCAGGTCGTCTTGAATTGTATGACCTGATAATATTCTTTATCCCTGATTACTGGAAGAAATAACTATGAAAAACACACAGAAAAGAGAACTGGCCGTATGCGGTCTGGAAGCGGTAAAAGCCCTCGCAAAAGTACATGGCGACAAAATCCGCCGGCTTTATTTTACAAAAGACCGCAAATTTGAATTTGGAGACATCTGCAAACAGATGGCAGGCCGTAAAGCACCTTACAATGTAGTAGAAAATGAAGATCTGGAAAAACTCTGCGGCAGTGTCCACCACCAGGGTGTAGTTGCAATGATAGAGCAGCCACGGGTCATCACCCTCAACACAGACATCACCGATGACTGGCTGCACCGCAAGGAAGGCGCCATACTCCTTGACCGCGTTGGTAATGCTAATAACCTGGGGGCTATTGTACGCAGCGCCGCCTTCTTTGGCTTTAAAAACATCATCATCCCCATAGATGAAGCGCAGACCAGTATCACCACAAGTTCCTACCGTGTTGCCCAAGGTGGCATGGAATATGTAAACATCTATTGTGTTCATTCCATTACACGCCTGCTGCAGGCCATGCAGGGCAAAATGGTTCGTTTTGGTACCGATGTTACGGCGACCGAGCCCGTCTCTTCCATTCCTGCGCTAAAAAAAGAAAAACCCGCGCTCATCGTCCTTGGCAACGAAGAACACGGGATTTCCAGAGAGGTTAAACAAAACTGTGACTACCTGGTGACTATTCCATTTGGCCAATCCAGTGACGGACAGCAATTGGAAAGCCTTAACGTAGCACAGGCCTCTGCAATCATTTTGTATGAATGCAGGGCACGCTAGGCACAGTTATTTGTTACGAAAAGAGTGGTGTTGAAAGATAGCGGTCACCAGTGTCGGGCAAAAGCACAACAATTGTCTTGCCTTCAAACTCAGGACGCTTTGCTACCTGAATTGCAGCCCACAAAGCCGCGCCAGATGAAATACCCACAAGGAAGCCTTCTGTGCGGGCCAGTTCCTTACCCGTTGCAAAAGCGTCATCATTTTCTACCGTGATGATTTCATCCAGAATTTTTGTATTTGTCGTTTCCGGAACAAAGCCGGCACCAATTCCCTGAATTTTGTGAGGTCCTGCAACTCCCTTAGAAAGTACCGGTGAGCCTGCGGGTTCAACAGCAAAAAGCTTTACATCTGCTTTCTTTGACTTAAGGAATTTTCCTGTTCCGCTGATAGTACCGCCCGTTCCGACACCTGCGACAAAGGCATCTACATTTCCGTCAGTGTCTTCCCAGATTTCTGGTCCGGTTGTTTCTTCATGAGTCTTGGGATTTACCAGGTTTGTAAACTGTCCGGGAATAAAGCTGGAAGGTGTTGCATGGGCCAGTTCTTCTGCCTTTTCAATTGCACCCTTCATGCCTTTTGTTCCGTCTGTAAGTACCAGTTCTGCACCATAAGCTTTAAGCAGATTACGGCGTTCTACAGACATAGTTTCCGGCATAGTCAGAATGATTTTAAGTCCGTAGCTGGCTGCAACTGATGCAAGACCAATTCCAGTATTACCACTGGTCGGTTCAATAATGACAGAATCTTTTGTAATTTTGCCGGCCTTGATTGCGTCATCAATCATTGCCTTAGCAATTCTGTCTTTAACACTTCCAGCGGGATTAAAGTATTCAAGTTTGGCAACAAGTTTTGCCTTCAAGCCAAGTTTTTCTTCCAGATTCTTCAGCTCCAGCAAGGGAGTGTGTCCAATCAAATCAGTAATCTTACTTGCAATTTTTGCCATAGTAATCTCCTTATAAAATATTTGCGTTAGCAGTTTTCTATTTCCTATCGGAATAGTATGTAATATAATATACAGTTTTCCTCTTCTGTCGTCAACCTGTTTTATAAAAATTTTATTGATTTTACATGCTTTTAGATAACATAATTAAAACATTCTGCTGCCGTATTTTCGTCTGTCAAATCCTGAAGGGTAACATGAGAGAGGTAGTCGTTTATCGCTTTGTCCAGACCTTCCCAGAGTTTGAGCGTCTGACAGGTTTCTTTGCGCGGACACAAATTTTCCGGTGTTTCCAGACAACTTACGGGAGCCAGACTGCCTTCTGTAATGCGAAGAATTTCTGCAACACTGTATTCGGCAGGCTGTTTTGAAAGTTTATATCCGCCCTGAGGACCACGAACGCTCAGGAGCAGGCCAAATTTGCTGAGCAGGGATGTAATTTGCTCCAGATACTTAATGGAAATATCCTGACGTGCAGACACATCTTTCAGTGCTACATAAGAACCATTGTCATGCTGAGCCAAATCAATCATAAAACGAAGGGCATAGCGGCCGCGTGTTGAAATTTTCATATAATTCCCCTTATTTCCTAGTGTTCTACTAAGTATATATCGAAACCAAGAGAAAGTAAAGGTCACATAGAAAAATATTAGCGGTTCATCTCGCTCTGCTGTCCCTTATTCTGGTGGGAAGCAATCATCGCACTGATTTCGTTATAGTCTGATATCAGCAAATCGCCAAATACTGTATTCTTTGTGGCGCAGGTTGCATTACCAAATTCCATTGCCTTTTTGGGATCACCATATTTAAGCAGTCCGAAGAGAACACCTGCGCAGAATGCATCGCCACTACCGATTCTGTCTACAACATCGATATTCTTGTAGGGTTCTTCGGTGTAGAAAGTGTCATTTTCATGGCTGTAAACCGTAGAGGTAAATGAATGGTTTTTGGGAGAAATAACCTCGCGCTCAGATGAAGCAATGTATTTGATGTTGGGGAAGTCCTTGCAGAATTCGCGGTGCATATCCTGTAAAGTACCAGTCTTCTGGAACATGCGGCGACAGCTTTCCTCTGAGATAAAGAGAACATCTACATAAGGCAGGACTTTTTTAATAGTCTCGCGGGCAGTATTTTCATCCCAAAGGGTTGCGCGGTAGTTTACATCAAATGCAATCTTTGCGCCATTTTCCTTAAAGCGCTTAATCATCTCAATAGCGATGTTGCGCAGATTTTCTGAAACAGCCAGTGTAATGCCGGAAGTATAGAACATTCTTGTAGAAGAATAGACGCTTTCCGGAACATCTTCCAGTTTCATCTTCCAGATAGATGAGTGGCGGCGGTCATAGACAACTTTTGGTTTACGCGGATAGGCACCATTTTCATAGAAATAAATACCCAGACGGGCATCAGGATTGTCATCAAAAATAATAAAATCATCGCTTACGCCACTAAAACGAATGCGGTTCTTTACAAAGAAACCGATATCGTTGTGAGGCAGCTGTGTGATGACACCAGTACGCAGACCAAGCAGGGATACACCAGAAGCAACATTCAGTTCTGCACCGCCTGCATGCTTTTCAAATGAATCACAGCGACCGATACGCTGATTTGTTGGCGGCGACAGGCGCAGCATTATTTCTCCAAACGTAATCAAGTCAAAATCTTTATCTGCCATAGTGTCATCCTCCTGTGACAACCTTAGTTAATTTTCCAGCGGCCGCCGCTTCGCTCAAAGCGTGATGCCGGAATTTCAAGAAGTCGTCCGTCTTCACCCAGCATTTTTATCATCTGAGTAAGCGGATTTACATCTGTAATGCGGAAATTTGTTTCATCGTAGAAAAGGCGCAGGCCTTCGTTGGGCAGTTTTTTGCGGGCTTCTGCATACCATTTGTATTCATAACTCAGGCAGCACAAAAGCCGGCCGCACTGACCGCTGATTTTCATGGAATTAAGGGAAAGGTTCTGCTCCTTTGCCATCTTTATGGAAACCGGTGGCAGTTTGTCGCTGACTGAATGGCAGCAATAAGGTCTGCCGCACACGCCAAGTCCGCCGGTAATTCTGCTTTCATCCCGCACACCAATCTGACGCAATTCAATGCGCATCTTAAAAATACTTACCAGATCCTTAACCAGTTCGCGGAAGTCTACGCGGTTGTCGCTGGAAAAGAAAAACAAGGCTTTCTGTTCTTCCAGCAAAAAGTGTACGGCAACCAGCTTCATATCCAGTTTGTGGGCGGCAACTTTTTCCTTAAAGGTTTTGAATGCGTCTGCTTCTTTGTCTGCAAGTTCACGGAATTTTTTGAGGTCGTCTTCGTCCGCTTTGCGGTCAATGGTTACAATGTCTGCCTGTTTAATGCCTACAGGATGCTCTGCCTTTCCCAGAACCAGTGCCAGATCTTTACCGTAGCGGGTGGGAATGATAACATAATCGCCATTTTTCAGCGGTGGAAATCCTTTGGGAACGCCAGCATATACGCCTTCAGAAGAATATTCCAAACGAGTACGATATAATGGCTTGGGATAGGTAAAATCAACATCCTCTACATAGGAGGTATCGCTGTCTTCAAGACCTTCGAGATTGTCGTCTTCGTCTTCTATATCTTTTTCAAAAATATCGCTCACACTGCTTCCTACTATTTTTTTATTTTAACTCTAAACGGCTATTAAGTCTATAATAAGTCCGTTGATTTCTTCAACCCTTGCCAAAAGCTTCAGATTTCCTTTTTGCAGGTACATCATTTCTGATGCCAGTTTATTCAGCTTTTCGTCAATGATTTTTACCTGCACGCGGGGATCCATTTTTCTGCCCTTGCGGTTAAATCCACGCCGCTGATACTTTTCTACCTCAAAGGCATTTTTTACCACAAACTGCATGAACTGCTTTACTTTCTGACGGTATTTTTCCATTGAAGCCAAATCCTGCCGCTGCTTAAGTTCGTCGCCTGCCATTTCCACGGCATCCTTAAGGAAAACAATGGCTTCTTCCATTTCCATGCCGGCAATTTCCAGCGGCAGTCCTTCCTGAACCAGACTGGCTTCTTCACTGGATTTTGTCAGGGCAGACAGAAATGGCGGCGGGGCTGCTTTACCCACCTGATCCTGTTTTTTTGTTTTTTCCTGTTGATTTCTTGCAGCCTGCTGAGATGCCGCCTGGGCTGCCGCGAGATACATTGCCTGAGAGCCGACGGAATCAATCGAGGGCATCAAACAACCTTGCTGCGAATAGATCGCTGGTCATTATATTTTTCTACAGACTGATTGAATGCGTCTTCGTCTTTTACAGAAATGCAGTGACCATGCAGAATAACATCATCTTCTACCTGAAGGCGCTTTGTAGTCACATCGCCAATGACTGCAGATGTGGAAAGTAATGTAATGCTTTTGGGGGCAACAATGTCGCCTATGACAACGCCTTCAATAACCGCAGATGAAGCAACGATGTTTCCATGAATGCGGGATGCTTCGCCCACGTGAATGTTGCTGTTTGTTTCCAGATTGCCGTCTACATCGCCATCAACACGCAATCGTCCGTTCACCCGGATGTCTCCGGAAATTGAAGAACCTGCGCCTATTACTGTGTTGATTGAAATATTGTCGATGGCCATATTATTTTGTTGTCAGTTTTACATTGACGTATTTTGCAGGATCTACAACATCAGAACCAATGTGCACTTCATAGTGCAGGTGCGGACCTGTTGTAATTCCTGTATTGCCGATATAGCCGATAATTTGTCTCTGTGTAACAAACTGACCTTTCTGTACGTTTGAGCGTGACATGTGGCAGTAGCGGGTATAAATACCATGCTTATGTTTGATGATTACATAGTTACCAAAACTCATGTCATAACCAACGGTAACTACCTGTCCGTTTGCAGTTGCAATAACCGGGTCACCGCTACGCCATGTAGAAAAGTCCAGTCCTTTGTGAATATACCACTGTCCCGTAATGGGGTGTACGTTCTGACCAAACTGCATGGAAATGTGTCCGATGCCGCCTTTAATGGGCCAGATGTTGGGAATGTCAGCAAAAAGGTTTTCCTGGCTTTCCAGCATTTTACCGATTTCTTCAATAGGCTGAACGGCACTTTCCAGATAAGAATTGAGCAGGCGGATGTCATTTGCTTCGCGTGTTGAACCCGTTACCTGTTCCTGTGTGTCAAAGAGTGAGGAAAGGTCTGAGTCACCCATAGAAGCGCGTGAAACAGAAGCCGTCTGATTGATACCGATTAAAGACAGAGCCTGTGAAAGTGAAGACTGAAAGCGCTTTGCCGTCTGAAGCAGATTATTGTTTTCGTCTCTGAGCTCATCCAGGCTTGCAAGAGTCTGGCGGTTTTCGCTCATCAGTCTGCTGATTTCTGCTCCTGAACCTGCAGCCTGGCGGTTAAAATATACAAATGATGACACAATGCCGACAACAAGTGCTGCCGTACATGCAAGTGCAAATACATTGGTCTGGAAATTAACAACTTTGCCTTTTGCGTGAGGAACAATCATAATTGTGAGCTTGCTGTCACAAAGCTTGAAAAATTTTGAAAAAAGCGTTCCGGTAGCACCAAAAAAACGGCGCATTGCACTTAAAAAAGAAGAAACCGCGTTTTTCTCCAGCCTTTTGTAATGACGCGTTCTAGCCATTCAGTTCCCCACAAACGTATAGACTATTATCCCTAGAATAATATACGGATTCAATTCTAGCATATTATACTATTCTATGTCAAATTCCCCTAAACAAAATTTGACAGATAGAATGACCTATGGTATTATCGGTGTAAACAACAAAAGTAATAAGTTGTTTGTGGCAAAATTTGCCAAATTCATTTCCAGGAAAAAGCCAATGCAGTTTTTTGATACTCATGCCCACATCGGGCTTATATACGATGACCCTATTGAACAGTTGCGTGTCATTCAACAGGCAAAGCAGGCAGGTGTAACCCGCATCATAAGCATTAACAACAGCCTGCATGACTTTAAGACAGTTTACAGTACTCTCAAATCCGTAAGCGGAATTTACCATGCAGTCGGTGTAGCTCCCTCAGAAATCGTGAACCCGGGTCGCGACTGGATTAACGTTATTGAAGAAAGCGTAAAACTCCCCAATGTTGTCGCAATCGGCGAAACAGGTCTGGACTATTATAAACAGTACGGCGACAAGCGCACGCAGATTGAAATGTTCATCACCCAGCTGGAACTGGCTCAGAAACATAATCTGCCTGTCATTATCCACAACCGCGATGCCGGAAAAGACATTTTTGACGTATTGTGCGAGCGCATTCCCCAGAGCGGTGCAATTTTCCACTGCTACAGCGAGGATGCCGTCTATGCACAAAAATGTCTGGACGCCGGACTGAATGTGTATTTTTCATTTGCAGGAAACCTCACTTACCGCAACGCCCACAATCTGCACGAAACCGTACTGAATATTCCGCTTGACCGTGTGCTGATTGAAACCGAAAGCCCCTTTATGATTCCTGCGGAATTCCGGGAGAAAAAGCGCACCATGCCTGCATATCTTCCCAGTACAGCCCGTTTCCTTGCCGAAATGCTGGAAAAACCGCTGGAAGACGTTGCAGACCAGTTGTGGAAGAACAGCTGCAAAGTATTTAAGCTGCCGGAATAAGGATTACGCGTCTCCATGTGCAAAGAAACTGGAGCGCAAAATTTTTATTGACTAAATTAAAAGGGGGGGGGTAAAATCTCCGTAGGAGATGCGTTTGAACTTAAAATTCTTACTGCATTTCCACGGAGGTCTTTATGAAAAAATCTTTGGTTGGATGCATTGCCCTTTTGTTTGCAACGATGTTCTTTTGGGTTTCTTGTGGCGATGATTCAGACAAAACTGTTGTTGGCGATACCATTATTTCACTTTCATCGCCAAATCTGACTGCGGAACTTACCGCATCTAGCAAGATTAAACTTTGCTGGAATTATGTTACTGGTGCAGATTCATATCGTCTTGCGCGATTTATTGATTCTGATCCCGATGACAGAGGCAGTCTTTTTAGCTCGGGCTTTGTTCCTGATGGAAAAGGATATACGTTTACCGATGCATCTTCTTTGGAAGATGGTGTCCGCTATCGCTATGAACTTACTGCACTTACATCAAACGGATATACAGAAGCAAGAACGCTCTACCTTAAAGACAGCAACACTTCTTCCGTAACGATTACATATGGAAATCTTTCCAAGGCAGCAAACCTTTCAAATAGCCTTTACCCTGTCTCTGCCAAAATCAACGGAACAGCAAAGGCAACGGTTACTTTTTATCCGAATGAAAAAGTCGAATACCGCATGGCGCTTGTTGAGTCAACGCTCTCTAACAGCGAAGCAATTATCGCTCTGAAAAAGGGAGACACCACAAACACTACGCCTTATACAACATCTGATGTAACCTATAATGGCACAGAAAGCGACACCATCACTATTTCTGGTACTTATAAGGTTGATACCCCCTATTATGTTGTGGCACTTGCACGATTTAAGGACACGAAAAGTTTTGGCAGCGATTGGACATATCTTGGCACCCCTTATGGTAATCCGAAAGATTCACTTACCATGAGTGAAGTAACTAAAGACGTGAATTTGGCTAACGCAACATTCTCTGTCCGCGGAACAAAAAAAGCAGAATTTACATGCTATCCGCTTTCACAAGTAGAGTATCGCGTAGCCGTGGCAAAACCCGCTGACAGCAACTACAAGAAACTGATAAATGAAAGTATCACCGATGATGAAATAACATCCCTTACAACAACATCATCAAAAACGGCTTCTTCTACAGGAAAAACGAGCGATACTATCAGCATCTCTGGCACTTATGAGATTGAAACGGCATATTATGCCTTTGTGTTCGTAAAATTCTCAGGTCAGAACAGCAATTACAATACAAATTGGATGCGGATTACATCTGCAAGTACCCTCACGTATTTTATGTCCGATACGTTAACAAGTACTGAAGTCGGTGATTATGCAATAGTCAAGAATCCTACGCTTTCCATTATCAATAAAGATAAGGCGAAGGTAACAATATATCCAATTTCTACAGCACAATATCAAGTAGGCACAGCATCAACAGACTCTGGATATGTTTTAAATTATACGAATGTTGCCACTAGCACAGGCACGACTTCTTCTGTAAGCACGACTGTATCTGGCTCATACAGCGTAACGCAAACATCATCTTATTCATATTCATATACCTATTATTACGCACGGTTCAGAGTTAAGTTCGTCAATGATACATATTTTGGCACAAGTGAAAACTGGATTTCCGTTTCTACGACGGCAGATGTTAGAGATTACCTTTCTGTTGATGAATTTATTGCGGGAAGCCTGACCAAAGATTACATAAGTCTTTCAATTACCGATACCACAATCGCCACTGCCACATTCCCTGTTGATTCAAAAGTAATCTACCGCTATGCCATTATTGATACAAGCGACACGACAACACTCAATACAATACAGGGTGCAAAGAGTTCTGCCACATACACTGCTGCAGAAACCGCTACAACGCAGTATAAGCCAAGCAGTTCTGAATCACAAAAAACCGTTACCGTAAAGGGAACATTTGATGCCAGCAAGACGTACACAATCGTTTTCCTTGCGCTTGATTCTAATTACGGGAACTCTTCATATAGGTATAATTACTATAAAGTTATTCAGCCTGAGGGGGTAACGGCAAAGATTGGTGCAAGTTATACGCCAAACACTGATTCTGGAAGTACGGATAACACGCTGCTCCCTGCGGATTATGTGGCAACAGATGGTGATGGGACAACACTTACACTCCATGCAGCCGCAGACAACACCTTTACCATGACTGCAACATATAAAGATAAATCTTGGACCGTATCTGAGGGTACGTTTAAAATCACTTCTGGTAATCCTGTAAACGGCACGATAGAGATTACCATAACATCTGATTTTAATAAGGACACGCAAACACTTGAAAAGCTCTCTGAGCCTACAACCGCAACTGTTACTATTAAAAATGGACAATTTTCGTATAAATTCAACACGGGAGAAACATACACCTTCGTCCTGAAACAATAGCCGGAAATGAATGTGCAGCAAAAAGGCTACCGTTGCAGCGTGTCAAGCAAGCCCCGCGGTTGAGCGTAATAGGTATTGGACTCGCTTACGCTCGCCCCGCTCAAAGCGGTCTTGTTGCCCCGCTTTCAC
>DFDV01000147.1 GCA_002369025.1 Treponema sp. UBA3819
ACCATGCAGCCTTTCATCACGATTACCATCGGCATGTTCATCTATCTTGGTCTGTCCTATGCGATTTACGGCATCTTTGCATTGATGAACATGAAAAAGAAGGGGGCAGCATGAGTCTAATTGAAGTAAAAGGGCTTACAAAATCATTTGGTTCTCTGGAAGTCTTAAAAGACCTTAATCTGACTGTAGAAGAAGGAGAACGCATTGCCATCATAGGAGGCTCAGGCTGCGGGAAAAGCGTCTTCCTTCGCTCACTGGAACTTCTGGAAGAACCTGACAGCGGACAGATTTTTATTGACGGCAAAGAAATTACGGCAAAAAACGCAAAAGTGGATCATATCCGCCGCAGCATGGGCATGGTCTACCAGAAATTCCACCTTTTTTCCCACATGAATGTCATGGACAATCTCTGTCTTGCACCTGTCCGCCTTTTGGGCATGTCCCGCAAGGATGCAGAAGAAAAGGCAATGGATCTGCTCAGGCAGGTTGGTCTGGCACCCAGAGCCCATGATTTTCCTTCAGTTCTTTCCGGCGGACAGCAGCAGCGTATTGCAATCTGCCGTAGCCTGATGATGGAGCCAAAGGTTCTTCTCTTTGATGAACCGACCAGTGCTCTTGACCCGACGATGGTTGGCGAAGTTCTGGCTGTAATCCGCATGCTTGCAAAACGTTCGCTCACCATGCTGATTGTTACCCATGAGATGAATTTTGCCCGGGAAGTTGCAGACAGGGTTCTCTTCTTTGCAGAAAAAGGCATTTATGAGCAGGGAAAGCCGGAAGAAATTTTTGACGCCCCCAAAAAGCCCCTCACGATTGCATTCATCAACAAAATCAAGCATTTTTCCTATGCAATCAACCGGCGGGATTTTGACCTTATGAAATTTCATGGCGGCATTCAGACTTTCGGTGAAAAATATGGGCTCAAAAACAACCAGATTATGCGCCTGCAGCTTTGCTGTGAAGAAATGGTGATGGATATGATGGAAAACTGCTATGAAGCCGGGGAAGATGTTTCCCTGGAGTTTACCATTACCTACGCAGAATCCACAAAAGAATCAAATATCACCCTGCTCTGCGGCGGAAAAAACTACAATCCCTTTACCCAGATTGAAGATGACGACATCCACCTGGGCATAACGATTCTAAAGAAGATGGCTTCTTCCTGCGAGCATGAATTTTCAGACGGCAGAAACAAAATCTCCCTCTGCCTGTAACAGAGTTTCACTTAGCCTGTAATACACTTTGCCTGTAAGATTGTAAATTCTGCCGTATTATGATAGTCTATCCGTGAAAATGAATAGCCCAATCAAAGAACTGCTTGTAAAACTCAATCAGGTTGTGCGCCCGAACATGGGAAACGCACTTTTTGCCCTTTTTCTGACACTCATCTGTGAAACAATTTTCGGTATGATTCTTGCCGCTCCTGCCATGCTGCTAATCTCCCGCAATGAAGGACCAAATCAGATGATTTTTGCGTATATGCTGTTTTTCTGTGCCCTCATAGTCTGGCTGCTTTTTCAGTATGGATTTCACATTTTAATACTCCGCATGGTCCGGCATGAATATGTCACTCTGGGCTATGTCTTTTTCGGCTTTAAAAAGATTAAGAAAGTCCTTCCCCTGATTCTGACCATTGCCGTCATGCTTGCCGCACTCACCGTTGCCATTGTTGCTGGAGGACGAATTGCCCTGGCAAAAAGCGGTATAGCCGCTTCACTTGCAAAAGGAGCAGAAGCCGTTGCAGAAAATCCAGACCTGACGGACAGGCTCTTTAAGGGAGCAGGCATTCTGCTTGCGGTCTACGCCATCCTGTTTGTAATAATTTTTATCCGCTTTGCCTTTGTCTTCTACCTGCACTTTGACAATCCCGATGACGGCCTTCTTTCTCTTTTTAAGAAAAGTGCCCGCCTTATGAAGAAAAACTGTTTCCGCCTGATTCACCTTATGCTGACGGCAGGCGGACGGAATCTGCTTACGGCAATTGCCATCTTTATTCTTTCCAGCGTAATGGCTAACGGCAAAAAAGCAGGTGGCGGAGGCGGTCTTTCCATACTGCTCCTCCTGCTCAACTTCATATATTTTATCAATGCCTACACAGCCATACTCAAAATGTATTTTGCCCTTCCCGTGCTCTACACCGATGCCCTGCAGCCCAATGTGGAAGTGACAATTACCGACGACGAAAATTCTCAGGTTCTGGCTGATACTGCCCTTCTGCTTGCAGGAAAAGGCGATGATGAACAGGATTCTGCAGATGAAGATCCTTCTGCAGACAAAGACACTTCCGCGGACGGTGAGTAATGGATATTCCCCTTTCTCCTGCCGCCGCTGAATTTACCGTAAAAGGTTCCCGCTTTCTGGGAGAAACATTTCCCATTGCAGGTCAGACTGAAGTCCGGGAAATTTTGAAAGCTCAAAAAGCAAAATATGCAGACGCCACCCATGTTGTACATGCCTTTATCTGCGGAAAAAGTGCAGAAGTGATGGGCATGAGTGATGACGGCGAACCAGGCGGAACGGCAGGCAGACCAGTACTGGATGTGCTGAAAGGCCGGGGAGTTACAAACATTCTCCTTACAGTAACGCGCTGGTTTGGCGGAACACTTTTAGGCACCGGAGGTCTGGTACATGCCTACGGAGACGCCGCAAAACTTGTTCTGGATGCCACAAGATTTGAAGCGCTCATAGAAAAAGCGGCTTTTTCCCTCACCTGTGACTACACAAGCTACCAGATTGTAAAACATCAGTCAGAAAACTGGACCCTCTACGATGTAAATGAATCCTTTGGAGAAGATGTAAGCGTAAGCGGCAAAATCGCCGCAAAAGATTTAGCCGAATTCTCAAAAGTCCTCTTTGAAAAAACCAACGGAAAAGTAACCGTCACAGCTGTTTGACACAGAAGCGGCGTTTTTGACACAGATACACACAGATGGACTTAGATGCGGGGATTTTGACACAGATAAACGCTGATGCTTTTGTGCCTTAGGCACAAACGTCAATAATTTCCGCTTACGCAAACGGAGCGCAAGCGACGTATTGGGCACGGATGATTTTTTATTATTTATCTGTGTCTCATCCGTGTGTATCACCGTTAATCTGTGGTTCCTCGCGGGGGAAAGGCTCCGCTTGATAATTGATTGTATGTGAAAAAAAATGGCGGGAAGGAACAAAAACGGATTACGAAAATACTCGTTTTGTGCTGCCGCGCGAGCGGCAAATGTATATAGTTACAGGCACAAAACGCGTATAGCAGGCGAGCCTGCGATTTCGATAAGCCGTTTTAGCGACTGGTAGCCATTTTTTTCAGCAGGAACAAATTGTTATGCGTTTTGTCCATGTATGCTTTTGACACGGATGAACACGGATAGACTCAGATGGGACACGGATATTTT
>DFDV01000224.1:0-5043 GCA_002369025.1 Treponema sp. UBA3819
AAAATAAAAAATATCTGCGTTCATCTGCGTGTATCTGAGTTCATCTGTGTCAAAACCACCGCATCTGCGTGCATACGTCGCCTGCGCTCCGTTTGCGTAAGCGGAAGTTATTGACGTTTGTGCCGGAGGCACAAATGCATCTGTGTCAAAAAATCATCCGTGCCCCATCAGCGTCCATCCGTGCGTATCTGTGTCAAAGAGCCGAAAAGAAAATGAATTTTTTTAAGATTATTTTCCATTAATTTTAAGAATTCTAAGATTGTTTTATGATTTGTGATTTATACTGCTAGTATGCGTGTTTTGCTGGTAGAAGATGAAGAGCGCTTGTCTCAGGCTCTGGTAGAAATTTTTAAGAAAAATCGTATCGGTATTGATGCCGTATTGAATGGAACTGACGGGCTGGAGTATGCCCATAATGACACCTATGATGTCCTGATTCTGGATATCATGCTTCCGGGAATTGACGGTATCACCCTGCTGAAGACTCTTCGCTCAGAGCACAATAATGTTCCCATTATTCTTCTTACCGCAAAAGATGATGTTGCCGACCGTGTTCGGGGGCTGGATAGTGGGGCTGATGATTATCTTACCAAGCCTTTTGCTACAGAAGAACTGCTTGCCCGTGTTCGTGCTCTTGGTCGCCGCCGTGGAGAACTCAAAACAGAAGCGACAACATTCGGTGACATCACGCTCAGCAAGACAAACTGTGAACTGCAGACAGAAAACGGAAAATCCATAAAACTGTCCCTCAAAGAATATCAGATTCTGGAAATGCTCTTTGACCATCCCCACCAGATAATCACCAAGGAACGCATCATAGAAAGAATCTGGGGTGGTGACAGCAATGCTGAATACAACAATGTGGAAGTTTACATTTCCTTTATCCGCAAGAAGATTGAAAATCTCGGTGTAAAAGCCCATATCAGAACAGCCCGTGGCATTGGTTATTCCCTTGAAGATAATGACCGTTAGCGATATTCTGTCTGTATGAATCGTATTGCCAACCTTCGTGTCAGAATCATTGTAAGCATTCTTTCTGTTCTCGCCTTGGTTTTTGCCCTTGCAATTATATTTTTGAATGCATCCATTTTTTACCGTGAAGTAAAGGATGCCCAGCGCTTCCTGCAGACTATGGCACGCAATGAGGGCTACGCAAAATTGACTTCTCCCATGCGTCTGCACCGGCTCTTCAGAAAATTCCCGAAAGATGTAGATGTCAAGCCGGCCCTGGAGGCAGAAAAAGACTCTGAAATCGACAATGTTTTTCCCATCCGACTGGAAATCGTAGGCTTTCGCACTTCCTTCTCCGTTAAGCTTTCGGCCGATAACCAGATTCTTGATGTCATTCACCTCAGGCCTCTTGCCTATACCGATGCTGAAATCAAGGATATCGTAAAAAAAATTCTGGCCAGAAAAAGCAGACAGGGCCTTGTAATGGGAATGCTGTACTATATAGAAGAACATGATGATGGTCAGCGCATGCTTTGTATTGTGAACATGCAGAGCGATATTAAGGTCTTGCATATGCTCATCATGTATTCTGTTATCTGCTATCTCCTTGCCCTTATTGTCGCCTTTGCTTTTGCATGGTTTCTCTCGGGTTTTATTGTCAGACCAATAAATGAAGCTTTTAAAAAACAGAAGGATTTTATTTCCGATGCAGGTCATGAACTAAAAACTCCTATCGCTGTCATCGGTGCCAATGTAGATGTTCTGATGGCAGACCATGGTGATAATAAATGGCTTCAGTACATCAAGGCAGAAAATAAGCGCATGGGGCTTCTGGTAAAGGATTTGCTTTACCTTGCGCGCACTGATGCAGACCGGGCTCACTATGAGCTCTGTCCCTTTGATTTTTCCTCTGCCATAACCAATTCAGTACTCCCCTTTGAAAGTCTGGTGTTTGAACAGGGAAAAAAACTTGAACTTGAAGTAGAGCCTGACCTTATGTGTGTAGGAAGTGAACAGCAGATAAAGCAGGTCGCCATGATTCTGGTTGATAATGCAATCAAAAATTCCGACAAAGGGGCGGTTATCCGTGTTCGTGTTTTTGCAGAAGGAAGAAAACTTTTTCTTAAAGTTTATAACACCGGTCGCGGCATAAAAAAAGAAGATTTTGAACGCATTTTTGAGCGCTTTTATCGTACTGATGAATCCCGTGCCCGGGAAACAGGCGGTTATGGTCTGGGGCTTCCCATAGCCAGAACGATTGTTCTTGCCCATGGAGGAAGCATTTCCGTTGCAAGTAAGTATGGTGCCTGGACGGAATTCACCGTAACATTATCCCGTCCTTAGACAGCCTGAAAACAAGTGACTGAAAAAAGATACTAGCATAATCCTCTTTTTTTCTATAAACTAAATGCATTATGATAGAGAGAAATTCTGGTTTAGCAAATCTTACCGCGGGCTATCTCTTTCCTGAAATTGCCCGCAGACGGCGTGAATATGCGGCATCACATCCCGATGCAAAAATCATCAGCCTTGGAATTGGCAATACAACAGAGCCGCTTTCAGAGCATATTGCAAAGGCCATGGCAGACTACGCTATGGGACTGGCAACAAAAGAAGGTTATTCAGGCTACGGTGACGAGCAGGGGATGACAGCCCTTCGCGAAAAAATTGCCTCAGTCTTTTACAAGAATATGGCAGACGCAAGCGAAGTGTTTATTTCTGACGGTGCAAAATGCGACATTGCCCGTATCCAGACCCTTTTTGGTGCAAAAACAAAAATTGCCGTTCAGGATCCTGCATACCCTGTTTATGTAGACGGTTCTGTCGTTACAGGTGCCGCTGGTGCCGGTAAAAAGGATGGCTCCGGCTATGAAGGTGTTACTTATCTTCCCTGTACGCCGGAAAATCATTTCTTCCCGGACTTGAGCAAAATTCAGCCCAACACCCTCATTTACTTCTGCTCGCCAAATAATCCCACAGGGGCTAGTGCGACAAAAGAAGAACTTACCCGTCTTGTTGATTTTGCAAATAAAAACGGCTGTATCATCATCTATGACGCAGCATATTTTGCCTTTATTCGTGATCCGGCACTTCCTAAAACCATTTATGAAATTCCGGGTGCACGTACCTGTGCTATCGAAGTAAACTCCTTCTCCAAACCCGCAGGCTTTACCGGAGTCCGCCTTGGCTGGTCAATTGTTCCCAATGACCTCAAATTTGCTGACGGCACACCTGTAAACAAGGATTGGAACCGCATCATGACCACACTCTTTAACGGTGCGTCAAATGTAGCTCAGGCTGGCGGTCTTGCAGCTCTGGATGAAAAGGGGCTCGCAGACATGAAGGCTAGTGTTGATTACTATCTGGAAAATGGCCGTCTTATCAAGGAGACTCTGGAAGGGGAGAACTTCAAAAAGAATGGAGTTGAAGTTTATTTTACGGGTAATGGTCCCTATGTCTGGACAAAATTCCCCGGCAAAAAGAGCTGGGATGTTTTTGACACGATTCTGGACAAGTGCCATGTAGTCACCACGCCGGGCTCAGGTTTTGGCCCTGCAGGTGAAAGTTTTATCCGTTTCAGTTCCTTCGGACATCGTGCAGACATTGAAGAAGCCTGCCGCCGTCTTGCAAAACTGGAACTCTAGTTTTTAGATTCTTGTCTTATAACCCAGGCTCAGTTTGAATGCAGATGACCAGCTGTCAGGCTTTAAGTCTGTAATCCGGGCCTGGAACATTGCATGCACGGTACCAGAGAGCAGGGGGAATGCCACAAAGGGAGAAATCTTTATGTGGTGGTCGCTGTCTTTCATTACGGAGATAAAATCTTTCAAGTCCAGAAAGTTTTTGTTTATGTTCTGAGAAACAGAGTTGTCCTTAACTTTGTCTGTTACCGTCCATGTTACATGAAATCCAAATGTAATGTTTTTATTCTTGATGTAGAGCTTGTCAGTAAATACGGAAAGATTCATACCCAGCGTGTCATTTATGAAAATGAGTTTCTGTACGGTATTCTCCGGAAAACTGAAGAAAGTGACGTGAGCCTGAAATTTTTCTGCCACAAAGCGCGGTTCTACAAGCAGATAAATGTCTTTTGATTCAATCTTATTTTCTGAGCCTGCGTGAAGGGGAAGATTTGAAAAGCCGCCCTGCAAGAAGAGGGAAGTGGTATACTTGTTGCCCAAAAGCAGAGTCACGCCGGAATGCATGTAGAGGGTATCCACCAGAAGAATAACGTCCTCATCGCCCCGCTTGGTTCCCATAGGAGCGCCGATACCGAGTGCAAAGTCAAGTGAAATCCATGACCGCACCATGCCGAACCTCCAGTCCAGATTGAGCTGTCGTTCATTTTTGCTGTTTTCCTTGTTTACATAGAGAAATGCACCTGTAGCAATGGGCTGTGAACCCATATGCACGATGTAGGAGCCGCCCACGCCATAGAAAGGATATGCAGTGGAACCCTTTAAACCCAGCCAGCTTTCAGTAATCAGTGAAGTAAAAGATTCTACACCAAACTGGCGCTGCAGAAAGACATCGCTTCCAATCGGCTCGAATGTTCCCATAAAGAGATTGAAGTACTGTACAACTCCAAGAAAAGGCTTTATATAGGTAGCAGAAAGTTCATCAATACAGAAGGTGGCATCGGTAGAAACAAAAGGTCCTTTGTCCACGATATCTGATGTCTGCATGGAAAACTCTGTGCGCACAAGGAGATTGCGGGTCAGGTTCAGCTGGCCTGCAAAATAGGTCTGAAAGCGTAAGGCCGGAGAAAAAGAATCATTCGAACTTGAATAAAAATCTCCCTTCATGCCCGCATAACCGCTGAAAAAAACTTCTGAATGCACTGAAACGGTGAAAATAAAGAGCAGTGCGGTGATTACCGGTATTTTTTTCATATTACCCCCAATTATATAGAAAACAGAGTATTCCCTATTCAGTATCGGCGTAAAAGTATATGAACTTTAAGCAATATTTGCAAAGAAAAATAATTAAAATATCTTGCAACTTTTGCTTGACTTTGAAGAAAGAACGGTTAAAATAGTTATATATGAGTGATTATCTTGATTCAAGTAACGAAGAGCTCCTGAAAGATTA
>DFDV01000224.1:5210-6412 GCA_002369025.1 Treponema sp. UBA3819
TTCCGTGCGGCTCATACATTAAAAGGAAACTCGGCGGCAGTCGAATTCTCCGAAGTTGCGCATTTTGCACACACAATGGAGGATTTGCTTGATGAAGTGCGTTCTGACAAGGTGCATGTAAACGGTGATATCGTTGATGTGCTCCTTAATGCACTTGATATGATTAAGACGATGCTCGAAAGCCGTCAGAACGGCAGCGTTTATGAAGAGGGTGTTGATGAACTTTCAGCCCGAATCATTGCATTTATACCCGGAAAGGGTGGTGCGGCTCCTGCACCCAAGCCTGCGGCAACTCCGGCACCAGCAGCAAAAGCACCTGCTGCTCCTGCAGCAAGTTCTGTTTCGGTAGATCTTTCTGAATATGAACTTACCGAACTTAAGCAGAACTGCGGTTCCGGCGAAAAACTCTGGCAGATTAAAGTCACATTTGATGAAAATAACCCCATGAATAGTGTGGGTGGCATTCAGGTTTTTGCTGCACTCAAATCATGCGGTACTGTCCTTAAGACAATTCCTGATTTTGACGCCCTCTACGAGGATAAATTCTGGAAGAATGTAACATACTATGTTTCATCAGCATCTACCGGCGACCAGCTTGAAGATGTTGCCTTCCTTGACGATGTAACTTTGAGTACGGATGCCCAGGATATCACCAATGCATCTGTAGGCGGTTCCGCTCCTGCGGCTCAGCCTGCACCGGCTCCGGTGGTACAGCCTGCACCCGCACCTGCTGCGGCTCCAGTTCAGGCTGCTCCGGCAGCTCCCGTAAGTCCGGCTCCTGCTTCCGAAGCACCGGCCGCACCTGCTGCATCTGCATCTCCTGCGCCTGAAGCAAAGGCTGGCGAAAACAAGCCTGCGGCTGCCAAATCTGCCGCAAAGCCTGCGGCAGATCATGCACAGAGCGCAGTGCTCCGCGTAGACTCAAAGCGTGTTGATTACCTCATGAACCTTGTTTCTGAAACTGTTATCACTAAGGCTGCTTTCAACCAGGCCGCCTTGCAGCAGACTGACCTGCTTGTTCAGTTCCAGACACTGATTACTTCTTATAAAGATAAGATTCACCGCATGTTTGAACAGATGCCCCAGTATCTTGAACAGATTCAGGAAGGCGTCTCCCTTAAGGATATTAAGGCAAACCTGCAGAATGATTTTGGTGACGTTACCAATCACTTTGACACCTTTGAAGGTAAGTTCAAGGAACT
>DFDV01000093.1 GCA_002369025.1 Treponema sp. UBA3819
TTTTTTCCGGGAGTATTGTCTGCGTCAATCAGTACGGCGATATTTTTGTGTTCAGTCTCATCCATAGGCTAAGTATAGCAAAAAAGTCCGCCGCAGGGCAATTGCACGACGGACTTTTGCAGAAAAATGAGTCTGTGAAAAGACTGCCTACTCTAGCGTGATGCTGTTGATACTGCCACCGCCAGAAGAAATGCCTTCAGGACGGCAATACAAAATGTAGACCGTGCCGGTAATGTCCAGTGTGTAGTCTTTTGCACCGACTGTCGTATCTTCCATATTTGCGACATCTTCTGAAATTGCCACCGCCTTTTCAGAAAGGAGCACAGCACCATCGGCATCAGTGACAATAAATGTTCCATGATTTTGTGTTTGCGATGTTTTTGCAGTGGTGAAGGCATTGAATGTGAGTTTCTTGCTTGATGTACAGGGCACTTTGACGTAAGAGTTCACCGAAGAAAGCGTCACACTCGCGCCAACAGCGGGGATTGCCACACCAGCAGATTTTCTGGTCGTTTCATTAAAGGCATCCAGTGAGCCACCGTTGAAATTCACATACTTTACTCCAGTGTTCGCTTCTCCAGGAACTTTCAGGCGCATAGACGTACCGCTTTTTCCGTATATTTCTACGTTATTGACCGTCGCCTTTCCCACAAGAACATAATAATCCTGATAGGTAGAAACGCCTCCTACATCCTTCATCTGTTTTGTAAGCGTTGCGCCAGAGGCAACCGTAAAGTCTCCAATCACTTTTTCGGCAAAATTGACTGATGTAGCGTCCTGATCAGGAAGGTCAGCAGCATTGTCGATTGCCGTAAAGACCGTCTCTTCGCCAGTGTAATCCATTGTGCCAAAGATTGCATCCTGATGAGTGGCAAAGGTGTAGACAAACTCTGGAACAACGTGCTCTTCAAGGCTTTGCAGCGTCTTTGGTGTTTCCAAATCATAGGTAAATCCGTCTGTTTCCGCAGCCGTTGCCGTAAGCGCGACCACCGTGTAGTCTTTGTTGTGTCCTTTTTCGGGGAATTTTGCGCGGGCATACAGCGTCTTGGGCAGTGTGTATCCGTTGATTGTTGCTGTATCCGTGCTGAAGGCAATGGCATGGGGCAGATATTTCGCAATCGCTTCGGAAAGAGTACAGGTTTCTGCAACGGTTCCAGAAGCAGTTGCATTGAGGAAAACTGCTACCGTCTGATTGAGAAGCGTTTTTTCAGAATCATAGTCATTTTTCTTCAGACGAATGGTTAGCGCAGGATTCGTAATGGCAGCCGCCGCCGTTCCCGTTATATTCTGAACAAGGCGAATCACATCGCTGTCGGCACCCCTGTTGGTGTAAACCGTCAGTTGATTTTTATAAACTGCTTCTGTTATATCTCCCTTCACCTCGCCTTTTCCAGTTGCCTGAAGCTGTATGCGTTTTTCACCAGAGGGATATACCCGTTTTTGCGCCTGATAGAACATGTTAGTGAGATACTCACAAAGTGCGAATGTATTAAACGAATAAGTTTCATCCCCTGACTTCTGCTCAGGATACTCGCAATAGGTACTCTTTACCACATCTCCGATTTTTACATAATACAGGCGGTTAAAGCAGGATTTGATTCGCTCCTTAAAACTTTCATCGGTAAGCGTTGAATCCAGTTTGATGGTCAAGCCTGTTACATCATCCATTGAAGTTGCGTCCTCGGGGATTTTTGCGTATTTGAATGTATATTGCAGAGACTGCTTTTTATACAAGTCGGCTGCATTCAGATTTTCGGGGAAAGATATCACCACAAAAGAATTCGGCTCATAGGATGCGCGGAAAGTCGCGTATGCGTCAGAATCCACCGTGTATGTTTTGCGGACAAAGGGAAGACTTTCAGTCTTTTGAGCCTCGCTCACCCCCAGTGCTTTTTCCATCCACTGGATTGCAGGCAGGTCTTTTACCTCACTACCGACACCAGTAAGCGCGGCATACATTTTGCTGGATTCCCAATTCATCTGGAATTCAGCGATTTTAACCTTATCCTTATTGTAAAAATAAATGGAATCCCCTAGCGATATAACACCTGTTGTATTCTGAACAGGCAGTCTGCTTGCCTTGTCTGAGTCCGCAGAGATTTTTCCCGCGTTGAGCGAATCCTCCGACACAAGCGAAAGGTATTCCGTCACGCCGATTTGGGCGAGCATCTGCTTTACGTTGACCCATTCCTTGTATTTGTCAATCAGGTTTTTCTGGGCAGCAGACAGTTCAACTGTTGCCGCACGGGCAGAACGGACCATGCTTTGGCTCTGACTGGTGTTGTAGGTATTGGTAAGCACAACGTAGGTTTCACCGTCCAGTTCAAAACTGTCGCCGCTGGAAATTTTCATCACGTCATCCGTTGGCGCAGGGGCTGGACTGTCATCATCATTATTACTACAGGCGGAAAATGCACAGAGCAAGACCATTGCCGTCAGCAGGCAAAAAGACTTCATCGCTTTCTTCATAGTTGTAAACTCCTTCACAAGAAAAATATACTATACATTTTACCCCCCCCCTACTTTATTTTGTCAAGTAAAAAAAAGTACTATCGTGAAAACTTTTTTTCCGCTATACTGCCTTATGACCTATCTTTTTTTTGACATCGAAAACGCAAATTCCTTTGGCGGTTTTGGAAAAATCTGCTCCTTTGGCTACGTGCTCTGCAATGCTGATTTTTCTATAATCGAAACGGACGACATTCTGATAAATCCTGACGCACCCTTTGACTGGTATCTTTTTAAGAAAGGGTCAAAATGCCGGCTCACCCACAGCAGGAGTGAATACCAGAAGCAGCCGAAATTTCCCCAGTATTATTCCAAGATACAGGCCTTGCTTTCCGCAGAGGACAGGCTGGTGCTTGGCTTTGGCTGCAAGAATGATGTGGCGACAATTACCACCGAATGTCTGCGCTACAACCTTCCGCAAATCATCTTTTACTGCCAGGACATGCACACCATTCTTGAAAAACACTATGAGATGCAAGGGAGCTTGAGTGCCTTTGTGGAAAAACTGGGCATTGAAACGGAGGGAATGACTTTTCACGACAGCCGCTCAGACGCATGGTTTACGATGAAGGCCGCAGAAAAACTTGCAAAAGAGACCGACCTTTCCCTCAGCGATGCCATCAAAATCTACACACCCTATGCAAGCGAATTCGTCTTCCGTGAGCAAATAAAAAAACTCTTTAAAAGATGGCTTGAGCGCAGCGAGGCAAAAAAAGCGGCGGAAGCTTTAGCAGATGGTGCTGAAAGAAAGTCCCGCCGTATTCCCAAAAAGGTAAAAGTGCCAGAATGGTTTGACTATAGAAAAGAATTATTGTTCCAGGTGCAACAAAACTCAGCGCACGGATGATGATGTAACCTTAACGGTGGGCATGGCATACACCAAGACAAAATCATCCAACTCTTTTTGATACACATGGGTTGAATGATAGGAAACCAGTCCCTCACCCTTCTGGTATTTTTTGGTGCGGTGCAAGGTGAACTCTTTTCCGGGCAGGACAACCCTTTCTTTTTTGTCTGAAAGTTTGTACAGTCCTGTGCTGAAATATGCAACCTTACCGTCCGGCAGAATGGCATACTGGTCAAAGGTTGTATCAGAATAATAGAGCCAGACCGTGTCCAAATACTGCTCGCTACCGTCATCTGCAGGATAAGGCTGACGGTTGTCACCCACAAAAAGTGAGAGCACATGTTTTGTTCCGCCTGTTTTTTCAAAGAGTTTTGACCCGAACTGTTCTGAAATCAAAAAGGTACGGGGTTCTTCTGCTACAGTCAGTTCAATCTGGCGGTCAGCAGAAAAGTCTGAGTCGGGAGCGGCTTCTCCGATAAGTTTGTACGTTCCTGCGAGGAAACGCCTTACCCCTCCATCGGGATAGATGGCATACTGCTCAAAGGATGCATCCGAAAAGAAAATCAACAGGGTGTCCAAAAGACTTTCGGCAGTTGCATCCGCAAAAGGCAACTTGTCATTTGCAAAAAATACCGCAGACACATATTTTTCTGCCTGATAGCGGGAACTCGTGCATCCCATAAGGGCAAGGAAGGTCAGGGCCAGCATAGAAATCAGAAGGAAGCGTTTTTTCACTTTTTTACTCCATACAAGTCAGCAAGAACACTTGCGTTTTCTTTAAACTACTATAAAGTAAAATACGGATTTATGCAAAGGGTAACATCGGTCTGGAACTGTCTTATGACTTCCACACTCCGGCTTCCGTCATAAAATCTTTTCCGCCCACCGCCGCAAAGGGAAGAAAAATTTTCGCCCGTTTTTCCAGAGGCATGGATTCTCGGCTGGAGGCTTGTGGCCATGAAGTTTCGAGGATATCTCCATACCGCTCCAGACATTCTTTTTCTGCTTCATTCATCATGCCCGATGTCCTCCAATCTGATTGTTTCGGTCGCGGGTTGTGGCACCTTCCTGCAAGTCCATAGCCTTTAAAAGAGCATTTTTTCCGTACCGGCGGGAAATGGAAAGGCGGGTTTCCTGCAGGCTGCTTTCCTTCTGCTCGGAAAAAGGCTCGCCAAACAAGTCCAGTTGCACGTCCTCAGTGTCCTGAAGTCCGCCCGCCGCAATGTTTACGCGACGAATCATCAAGTCTTTTAGGACGGTGGCTTCATAAATGGCAAGAGCCGCTTCCACAAGGGTGTGGCTGGAGTTTGTCGCCTGACCAAATGACACTGTACCATGGGCAGGCTTTGGCATGAGGCGGCCAATATAGTCGCGGACAAGTTCACCTGTAAAGTTTTCCAATCCCTCCTTGTCATAGCCGACCATCAACGTAAGGGAAGTTGTCGCCTGCTTTTTTTGGAACAAATCAAGGGCGAGAGCCTCTGCCATTTCCCGAATGATAATCCGTCCTTTTTCAAAATTATAGGGATGATGAAGCACCTGGCCTGAGCTCAGGCATTTTTGCTGGCTCCTGTAGGATTTTATGTGCTTCATAGTGCAGGGCTCGTAACCGAATGCGTGGTCAATAAGGATTTCCGCATCAATGCCAAACTCACGGTATAGAAGACGGTCATTTTTTAGGGCCTGTCGGGCAATGTCTCCCATGGTAAAGATGCGGTATTTTTCCAGCCGGGCGGAAATGCCTTTTCCAATCCGCCAGAAATCCGTAAGGGGACGATGCGTCCAGAGCTGCCGACGGTACTTCATTTCGTCCAGTTCTGCAATGCGCACACCGTCCTTGTCAGCGGGAATATGCTTGGCTACAATATCCATGGCAATTTTACACAGATAGAGGTTTGGCGCGATTCCCGCAGTAGCGGTGATGCCCGTTTCCTCCAGAATTGTCTTGATAACCGTGCGGGTCAATGCATGGGCCGTCTGCTTATATAATAGAAGATAACTTGTAAGGTCAATAAAGACTTCATCAATTGAATAGACATGAATGTCTTCCTCGCTAAAAAACCGCAGATAAATCTGATAGATACGCTTTGAATATTCCACGTAAAGGGCCATGCGGGGAGGAGCCACAATGTAGTCCAGTTCCTTTCCGGTGCGTCTTTTGATTTCACGGGCTTTTTTCTCCACCTCAAAAAGACGGCTTCTGCCGGAAAGACCATAAGCCTTTAGCGCAGGGGTAACAGCGAGACAAATTGTTTTTGAAGTACGGCTTTTGTCCGCCACAACAAGCCTGGTCGTGAGGGGGTCAAGGTTACGCTCCCTGCATTCCACGCTGGCGTAAAAAGATTTTAAGTCTATCGCCGCATAAATCCGATTCTGCTTTAACTCTGCATCCATACCGGCAGTATACTACACATCTGTAACAGATAACAATACATAAAAGCAGAAATTTTGATTTTTTTTGCCTTATTTTACTTCAAATTCTATCGAATCACTTTCGCTGCCACAGACGATCGTCAGACGGTGACTGCCCCTGGTCAGAGGAAGCCGGGCGGAAAAAGGTCTTTGACTTTCCTCAAGGAGTTTTCCGTCCAGCAGAAAGCGGGCTTTTTCTTCCCTGCCACCCCTTGCCTCTACAAGGACTTTCTGGCGCGAAGATGGAATTGAGTCATCGTAATAAAAAAGACTGCGGCTCCGGGGAGAAACAATGCTGAGGGGTAAGCCGGCTTCTTCCACTTCTCCCTTCCTGCTTTTAATTCTGAACCAGGCAGAATACTCGGCGGGATATGAAGTACCTGAAGCGCTGTGCCAGGAACATTCTGCAAGGGGAAGGCCTGCCGCAGCATACTCGCTGACTGTATCAGGGCAGAAGGAAGTGGCACGCATTCCTGAAAGGGAGCAGATTCTTTCTTTTTTGAATTGGGCTGGCCTTAGAAAATCTTTTCCCCGCCTTCCCTGGGCAGCCACAAGCAGATCCCGCGCAATTTTTGCCGGAATGGAACTGCCTGTTTTTCCCACAACAGTTTCGCCTGAAAAATTTCCCATCCAGACACCCACTGTGTAATGGGGTGTGGCGGCAAGAGCAGTTATATTCTGATATTGATTTGCAGTTCCCGTCTTGAACATGGCGGGAAAGGGAGTCTGGAAGGACCGGGAAAAACCAAATCCCATTGCGCGTGCACTGGAATCAGAAAGAATGTCACAGATAAGGCGGGCTGTATTTTCATCAAAAACACGCTTTTGAGCCCTCTCCATGCCTTCGATACCGTGCAGGCCGGTAAACATACCGTCCCGGGGAAAAACCGAAAAAGCCTGAACGAGTTCAAAAACTGACACTTCTGCATTTCCCAGTGCAAGCCCCAGTCCGGGGTCAGAGTCGGCAAGTGAGAAAAAATGCAGGTCAGACAATTTCTGCAGATAGCGGTCCATGCCGATTTCATTCAAAAGATATACGGCAGGGACATTCAGACTGCTTGCCAGTGCCACTCTCAGACGGACAGGCCCGTTCAGGCGGTTATTGAAATTCTGGGGAACATAAAGCCTTTCAAATCCAAATTCCAGGGGAACATCAGGCAGAACAGAAGAGGGCGCATAGCCCCGCTCCAGAGCAAGCGCATACAAAAAAGGTTTCATGCTGGACCCCGGCTGCCTGGGAGCAAGAACTCCGTCCACCTGTCCGCTGTGAGCTTGGTTAAAAAAATCCGCGCTTCCTGCCCAGACCCGGATTTCCCCGCTCTGACTGTCGCAGATGAGGACTGCTCCGTTGGTAAGGCGGTTTCCTGCATAGCGTTCAACAGCCCGGGCAAGCAGATTTTCTGCCTCATGCTGAAGTTCCAGACTGACTGTAGTATAGACATCCGCCTTGTCCCCTATTCCAGCCTCCTCCTGAGAAGAAAGCCAGCGGACAAAATGAGGCATTTCAAAGGGATAAGAAAAAGTTCTGGCATTTTTTGCGGCGGAAAGAAAATCTTCAGCGGAAAGTGAAGAAGGAAAATCATCCTTTTTTGCTGATTCATCCTGCAGGCAGGACTTATAGACTTCACAGGCTGCTTTTGCACAGTATTCGGGCTGAGTCAGAGGATTGTAAAGCGCGGGACGACGGGGAATGACGGAAAGACAAAAGATTTCTTCCGGGGTCAGCCTGTCCAGACTTCTTCCAAAGAAAGTGCGGGCCGCGCTGGGAAGGCCTTCCGTATTAAAGCCGAAGGGCAGATTGTTCAGATAGAGTTCAAGGATTTGATTTTTAGAAAGGCGCATTTCCAGCCTGAGTGCATCACAGGCTTCCCTTATCTTTAGCAGGAGATTTCGCTTTGTGGCAGGTCTTATGATGCGGGCAAGCTGCATACTGACTGTTGAAGCCCCGCTTACAGTTCTTCCCTCGCTGGCATTCTGAAAGGCCGCCCGGAAAATTGCTCCCGCATCCACACCATGATGCTGAAAAAAGCGCCTGTCTTCTGCCTGCAAAAAAGCAAGGCGTGCCAGGGGCGGAATCTCTTCCAACGGCAGCCATTCCCTCCGCACGCCGTCTTCCAGCGCAATAATCTGAATCAGTTTTCCCTGCCTGTCAAAAATCCGTGTAGAGACAGGTCTTTTCAAAAAAGCATCAAGAGCCGCATAGGGAGAAAAGCGCAGGCCAAGCAGAAAAGACAGACAAAGAGCCGCAAATCCGCAGAAAAAGAGAAAAATCCGCTTTTTTATTCCTGATGACATATTCTTATAGTGCTTTTTGAAGCATCCACGACAGATTCTTCCATAATGATATCACCAATTTCATCTGCCGTCACGCTTCCGGAAAGAATATTCTTTACGCTGTCAATTTTTCCTTTTACAAGAGCCTGAACAGACGAACGCTCAAAGGCTAGGTCACAGCCTTCCATGGTGCAGTCTTTCAGGACAAGATTTTTACAGTAGCAGAAAGGCTGAGTTCCAATGATATGGCAGTTTATCAGGGTGAGATTTTCGGAATACCAGCCAAGATATTCGCTTTTGATGACACTGTCTTTTACCGTTACATTTTTTGTGTGCCAGAAGGCATCTTTTGTATCCAGCTGGGAATTTGTAATTTCCACATTTTCATCATACTGGAAAGAATATTTTCCCTTCATCTTAAGAGAATCAATCTTTACATTTTCTACTTCAAAAAAAGGATACTCTGACTGAAGGATTTCTACATTTTCGAAAACAAGATTCTTGCATTTCCAGGCAAATTCCGTTGAGTTGACAGAAGAATTTTTAATGATTATGTCTGTACATTCCCTAAGGGCTTTAATTCCAAAAAGCCGGCATTTTTCTATCGTAATGTTATTGTCGTACCAAAGGGCAGCCCGACAGTTTTCTGTAAAAGTGGTATCTGAAATTCTTGCAGTATCAACATGCCAGAAAGGGTAGCGCAGATTCATAAAAGATCTGCTTACCTGAATATCACGACATTCTTTCAGGGCAGATTCTCCGTCCGCAGGACCGTCAAAACGGCAGTTATTTACTACTGCTCCTGTCAGACCGTATAATGCTCTCTCCTGATCAAATGTCCGATTTTCAAATACCATCAAAAACTCCTTATTTTCCCATGCCCGCCGATTTATTATAGGCTGCAACAACAGCACTGATTACTGCATCCCTCATACCCTTGGATTCCAGGGCTGCAACACCATCGATTGTAGTTCCTCCCGGTGAACAAACGCTGTCTTTAAGCACAGCCGGATGTTTTCCGCTTTCCAGAACAAGTTCCGCACTTCCCTTTACAGTCTGTGCCGCATAAATGTAAGCCTGAGCGCGTGGCATGCCGCATTTTACAGCCGCATCTGCAAGGGCTTCTATGAACATAAATACAAAGGCAGGGCCGGAACCGCTTACGGCAGTTACACAGTCCATAAGTTTTTCCGGAA
>DFDV01000092.1 GCA_002369025.1 Treponema sp. UBA3819
TGGGATGAATGAACCGGATCAAAGGGAATGCCGTTGTCGGTGAAGGTGACGGAATAAAGACCTTCTTTGTTTTCACAGGAGAAAGAGACCTGATCTGCCTTAGAGTAATTTACGATATTGGAGAACATTTCTTCACAGACCATTATCATGGTGCGGGTGCGTTCTGTATTTCCCAGAGAAGACAAAATAATGTCCTTTATGCTCGTAAATGCCTTCATGTCAGGAGTCAGCATTTCGTCTTTTTTGTGTCCAAGATATAAAAGGGTTGTACAGGTGATGTCATCAAATTGTGGGAGGTCTTTTGTAAAAGACTTTACAGAATCTATAATGGCACAGACCGTTTCCTTTGCACTGTTGTTTATATTTTCTGAAACGATTTCTTTTAATCTTTCTTCACCATATTGCGAATTTGAATTATTTATGGACTCTGTTATGCCATCGGTATAAATGACAAGTCCTTCGCCTTCCGACAGTGAGATTTTTTCTTCATGGATTTCTATGTCGTCAAACATACCGAGTGCAATTCCCGGGTCTGGATGAAGAAAAGTCGTATCCTTTTTAATAAGCAGAGGAGCATTGTGTCCTGCATTTGCGTAGGCAAGTTCACCTGTCTCACAGTCAAGGGTCGCCGTAAAGACAGTTGCGAACATATTTTCCGGGTTGGACAGAGCAAGTTCCCTGTTTATGTCATTCAATGCGGCGGAAAGAGACATGCCGGCAAGCAAACGGGTTTTTATGGCAGTCTTAACAATATTCATAAAAAGTGCCGCCGCAATTCCCTTGCCGGAAATATCTCCTACAACAACACATATTTTTGTTTCAGTTATCGCAAAAATGTCGTAAAAATCACCGCCGACTTCCTGGGCAGGAATCATGCAGCCGTAAATATCGTAGCCGCTGCTGGAAAAATTCATTTCTTCCGGTACGACACCGTTTTGAATTCTTTTTGCAATATTCAGTTCTGCTTCGGTCTGAGATTTTTCCAGGGAAAGAGTTTGTATTTCCTGAATGTAATCAGAAATGGTATTCTCCATTTTTTGGAAAGAGTCTTCAATATCGCTGATTTCATCAGCAAAAATGCGTTTTTTTGTCTTGCGGATTACAGAAGCAACTCTTTCCGTGGCAAACCGCTTCATGTTGGCTGCCGTATTCAATATTGGACGGATAATGGACTGCCTGATAAGGAGCAGGGCAATACTGATTTCGATGATGAAGACAAGAAAAATGATTGCCATAATAAAATACAGCTCGTCATACATGGAGTCCAGAATGTTTTCAATGCTGAAATCAACGCCGACCAGAGCCATAAGGTCCCCATTTCTTGCATAAATAGGCATGGTAAACATACAGACATGGCCATAGGCATTTTCATGAAAACAATATGAGCCTGATTTATTACCATTCAGCGCACTGATTTCTGAAGAGTAGATTTTTTTTGCACGCTGTACAAAGCCAAAACCATAGTTTTCGTTAAAAGTTTTGTCATCTTCGTCATCTGCGGCGGCACAAATCAGATAATGCCTGTTCTTCTCATCATCAATCGTGTAGAGATACATGTATCTTACTTTCAGACTTTGGCAGACAAATCGTGAGGTTCTGTATACCTGATTACGGAATTTTTCATCCGTATATAAGCGGTCAAAATTCGTTCTGCTGCCTAATGCTGATATCATTGAAAGTGACGCGGCAAAAGCATCATCACTTTTTTCTTTTGCAGCCCTGTTAATCAGATAATTTTTGCTGACTGAAAAGAATATGATAAAGGACAATAAATGTCCGGCAATGAGCAGCGTTGCAATTTTGAGAAGAATCGGAATTCGCTTATCTTTTTTTTCACTCACTGAAAGTTGATCCTTTTGTCAATGCCGGTAATCTTGAAAATAGACATTATGCCTTGAGATACATTCTTAACGGTGAGATTTCCATTCATCTTTTTATAGGCGGTTACAACCTGTCTTACACCTGATGAAGAAATGTATTCCAGCGCAGACATGTCAATAATAAGGCTTTCTATATTATCCTCAAGTTTCTCCAGTTCTGCCTGCATTTCTGGTGCGGCCTGAGTATCGAGCCATCCTTCAAGAAAGAGTGTTGCTTCTTTTCCTTCAATTTTCTTTTTAATAGTCATTTCATTCCTCCGTTGACTCAGTATATTTTATTCTGTAAAGAAATCCAGCATTTCAAGTGAGTGCAGGAATTTCTGAATGTACATTCCTCCCGTAATGGACCAGCTGAATCCAAGACGGTAGAGAGCTTTTATAGTAAAGTGATTGTCTATGCCTATGCGGTGTCTGCTTTTGCCGTCATTATTGCGGTAAGAAAGCAGTGAAGAAACCTGAACTGTTTTTTCATCGTTCTTCAGTGATTCTGCCAGAATGTCATCAAATTCAGACTGACGCACAATAGTCACTTTCATGCCAAAATCATTACATGCTTCTATGATGTTTGCCATGTGAATGCTATGGCAGTTCTTGTTGTTGAATACGGTAAACTTATCCGGAGTTCCGCTCAAAAGGACCAGTGATTTTGCAACATAGTCGATTGGAGAGAATTCAACTTCGGAATCCAGCATTTCAACAGGGTAGACGCCAAGAATTTTGTAAGCCTTAAGACGGGACATAAAGCCGTTTGTCTGTGCATTTATCTGGAATTCACCGTCTGTCCATCGGCTGGAAAGGTTTCCTACACGGATGATTTTTGCCCGGAGTCCCTTCTTTTCGATTGCGTCAAGGACAGCCAGTTCCGCCTTAAGTTTTGAATCAACATACTGGTTGTCGTGAATCTGTCCAAAGTCACACATTGCTTCCGTCATGCGGAAAGATTCATCAAACTCAGTGCCACCATCACCAGCCACACTTGTTGTAGAAACCTGAATCAGCCTGGCATCTTTTTTCAGCGCAAGGCCAATCAGATTTTCAACACCGTGGAAATTGACTTTTTCAATGGAATCATCAACGGCAAAATGCTTTACGCAGGCCGCACAGTTGATAATCGTAGAAAAATCAAAATCTTTTACCTTGTCAAAGAGATTGACCTCATTTATGTCACCTTCAATAAGGAAAATCTGCTTTCCAAAAAGTGGCTCCATGTTTTCTGCAAAATAATAGAAGAACATGATTTTAAGTCTCTCTTCCAGAGATTCAGAATTTCCCCTGCGGATGAGACAGTAGACCTTTCTGCTGCTGTCGCTTATCAGTTCTTTGAGCACATGAATGCCAAGGAAGCCCGTACAGCCGGTCAGAAGCACATTTTTGAGAGGCGTATAAGAGATGTCATCCAGGTTCTCAAAGTTGTTGCAGGCAAGGGCAGGGCGGACTTCCATCTGAAGTGTGCTCTTTTTTGCCACATTTTGCAGGGCGTCAGCAGATGCACCCTGACTTTCCTGAATGAATTTTGAAAGCAGCTGGGGCGTTGGATTTTTGAAGACATTTTTGTAGACAAGATTGTAGCCTTTACCCAGGGCAAAAGATACGACTTTAGTCGCACTCAAACTGGTTCCGCCAATCTTAAAGAAATTGTCGCCAGCACTGATTTTTTCTTTCTTGAGGACTTTTGCAAAGACTTCGCAGAAGAATTTTTCAATTTCATTTGCCGGGGCGATATACTCTGCTTCGTTAAATTCAACACTTGTTTCCGGAAGTGCTTTTTTGTCAATCTTGCCGTTGGTGTTAAGGGGCATTTCATCAAGCTGCATGAGTGCATCAGGAATCATGTAGGGAGTAAGCTTTGTAGCAAGATAATTTTTGAGTTCCTGAATGTTGATTTTCTTGTCAGCCGTAAAGAAAGCTGCCAGATAATCTTCCGTGCCGTTATTTCTGACGATAACCTTAGACAGCCTTACCGAATCAAAACTGCTGATGACATTTTCAATTTCATCCAGCTCGATTCTCAAGCCGCGCAGTTTTACCTGATTGTCAAGGCGGCCAAAGCATTCAATGAGTCCCCTTGGTGTAATACGGACTTTATCGCCGGAATGGTAAGCCTTAAGTCCCCTGTAGGTGATAAAGGCCGCCTTAGTTTTGTCCGGCAGATTTATGTAGCCGCGTCCAACGCCATTTCCGCAAATCAGCAGTTCACCTTGAATGCCGGGCGGAAGAAGATTGAGCTTTTTGTCTACGACATAGCACTTTACATTTGGACCCGGTTTTCCAATGACGACACGCCTTCCGACTTCTGTTTCATATCCGGTAGGTGCAACGCTGGTTTCTGTCGGGCCGTATCCGTTGACAAAATGGAAGTCCGGATTCAATGTCTTGATTTTCTTTACCAGCGTTTCAGGCAGATTTTCTCCGCCGATGTGACTGCCCTTGAGATTCTTTAAGGCCTGGTGCAGTTCCTCAAAGTCATACAGGCTGGAAAGGAAAGATGGCGTACAGACAATGCTTTCTACCTTGTGTTTCAGCATCAGCTGATTAAGCTGCAGAGGATTGTGAATTTCATCTACCGTAGCCATTACCAGAGTGATGCCGTTACAAAGGGCAATGTAGCGTTCGTTGATAGACATGTCAAAGGCAATGGATGTAACGGAAAGGGAAGTAGTTATGCCGTCTATCAGCTTGTAGGTTGAAATGTTCCTTTTGCTGCAGGTTACGTAGTTGCACATGTTTCTGTGCTCAAGCATAACGCCCTTTGGAGTTCCCGTTGAACCTGAAGTGTAAATACAGTAGGCAAGACTGTCCGTCGGAATGTCCAGATCTGGATTCTGGTCCCGGGAACCGTCTGCCCCCTCTGCAATAAGTTCTTCAACCGTAAGAACCTGGCAGGGCTTTGTTTCCTCAAAAAGGGTGGGCCTTTCTGCCTTGATTTTTTCTGTGGTCAGAACAAAGGGACTCTTTGCGTCATGAAGACAGAATGAAATGCGGTCATCAGGATATTCGTCCACCATGGGAAGGAAGGCGCCACCTGATTTAAGGATACCGTGCTCAGCAATAAAGATTTCTTTGGTGCGGTCAAAGACCATGCCAATGATTGTATCTTTCCTGACACCCCGTTTTATCAGGGCATGGGCAATGCGGTTTGCAAAAATGTTCAGTTCCTCGTAAGTGAGAGACTCATTGTTTGCAATTACTGCAGTTTTCTTTGGATTCTTTGCAACCTGACGCTCAAAAAGTTTATTTACGCTAACGACATCAAATTTTTCATCGCTGTCGTTCAACTTTTCGTAAACTTTTTCACTTTCTTCTGAGATAAGGCTGATTTCAGACATTTTTTCTTTGCTCAGGAAGCCTTTTACTGCCATATCAAGGTTTGCAAGAAGCTGGCGGACAAATGCTTCTTCGTATATGTCTGCCTTGTATTCAACCTTGTAAGAAACCTTGTCACCTGAAACATAGACCTTAATGTCCATGGGAATCTTTGCCGCATTCAACTGCAGGGGAATATTCTCCGCCTTTTTTCCGCAGATTGAATCAAATTTGAACAAATCACCCTGGAAAATAAACTGAATGTCTGACTTTATGCCAAAGCGCCTGCTGATTTCTGCAAATGAAAAGAGGTCATTTGACATACTGTCAACAAACTGCTTTTGGGTTGCCTGACACAAGTCTGCAATGGAATCATTTTTTTCGATATTTACATAAACTGGCAGCGTTTTTACAAGCATGGTCACTGCGCGAGACATTCTTGAATCACTTCTGCCATTGTAAATCGTGGTGAAAATGGCATCTTCGCGGTAGAGATATTTTGAAAGAAGATATCCAAATGCAGACAGGTAAAATGAATTGGCCGTGACATTATTTTTTTTGCAGAATGAACGAACCTGGGCAAAATCAGTCTTACTGTCTGTTATCAGGCAGCCATAAGTGGAGGTAACTACACACTCATCAACGGACTTCGGAATGAAACAGTCAGGATCACATCCGTCAAAAACCGAAGCATAATATTTTTCTGCATCGGTGTACTGATTTGTTTCCCTTGCCGCTTCTTCTTCAAGGGCGATTTCATAGCCGCTGAAAGTCTCACTTTCAACTTCTTTTCCTGTATATGCGTCTGAAATGTCATTGAGGAGCAGGGAAAGTGATTCACCGTCCGCCACAATGTGGTGAATTTCAATAAAGAGATAGTTTCCTTCTTTTGTGACATTGTATCAGGATTTGCTGAGGTTTCAACGAAAATTCCCATCTGGGTCATGGTAAGGGGATAATCCGCAAGCCGGACAAAAGAATCAGACTTCTTTTTTGAGAGAAGCAGTTTTTCAATCAGACTGACGGTATTGTTGTTTTTCAAGTCGGACGTTTTGAGGGGAAGATCAAACAGTTTTCCCAGCATGACGTTCAGTTTGAGCATGGCAATAGAGGAAAGTCCATACATTGAAAGCTGTGCCGTTACGCTGATTTTGTCTTCAGGTACACCAAGAAGACTGCTCACCGCTCCACAGATTTTTTTCTGCATGTCTGTTGATGGCGGAACAATTTCTTCTTCTTCAAATTCCGGAGCAGGCAGTTTTCTCTTGTCTACCTTGCTGTTTACGTTCAGCGGAATTTTATCAATCTGCATGATTGAAGCGGGAACCATATAGGGCGGTTTGGTTTCCAGAATAAAATCAACCAGAGCTTTTCTGTCGATTTTTTTGTCGGAAACGATGTAAGCTGCCAGCATTTTTCCGCCTGAAGGACTGTCCAGGGCAATGACTGTGGCATCTTTTATATCAGCAAAATCACGGATGACTTTTTCTACTTCCGTAAGTTCAATTCTAAAGCCGCGGACTTTTACCTGACCGTCATTGCGTCCAGCAATGGCTATTTCACCATCGGGCATCCATGAACAGATGTCACCGGTTTTGTAAATTCTGTCGTAGGGACTGTCATTTCTGAAGGGATTTTTGATAAAGGCACTTGCAGTTTTTTCCGGCAGCTTCAGATATTCGCGGCAAACCTGTGGACCGGAAATACAAAGTTCACCATTTGCACCGTAGGGGAGGAGACGGTTGTATTTGTCGATGATGTACATGACAAGATTGTCATTAGGCTTTCCAATGGAAATGAACTTTTGTCCGCTGGCAATCCTGCATCCAGAGACATAAACTGAACATTCTGTAGGCCCGTATATATTCAGGAATTTAATCTGCTTATCATCATACGTCA
>DFDV01000166.1:0-992 GCA_002369025.1 Treponema sp. UBA3819
GCCTTCATACTTTTTGGGAACGGCATCCAGATTGATGTCCAGTCCCGGTGCAAGTTCACCAACGGCAACAGATACACCGCCTGCACCAAAGTCATTTGAACGGCGGATCATCTTGCTGACCACAGGATTTCTGAAGAGGCGCTGAATCTTGCGTTCTTCAACGGCGTTACCCTTCTGAACTTCAGCCGCAGCCGTCGTTACGGATTTTTCTGTATGTGCCTTTGAAGAACCGGTTGCACCGCCAATACCGTCTCGTCCGGTACCGCCGCCCAGCAGGATGATGATGTCACCGGCTTCGGGTCTTTCGCGCATAACTGTATCGTAGGGAGAAGCGGCGATAACCGCACCCAGTTCCATACGCTTTGCCACAAATCCGGGGTGATAGCATTCCACAACCTGTCCCGTAGTCAGGCCAATCTGGTTTCCGTATGAAGAAAAGCCCTGTGCGGCTTCGCGACAGAGTTTAATCTGGGGAAGTTTGCCCTGCAAGGTTTCGCTCATGGGTACAGTGGGGTCTGATGCGCCGGTAATGCGCATGGACTGATAAACCCAGCTGCGTCCTGAAAGGGGGTCACGGATTGCGCCGCCGATACAGGTAGCCGCACCACCAAAGGGTTCAATTTCTGTGGGGTGATTGTGTGTTTCGTTCTTAAACTGCAAAAGCCAGCGTTCTGTTTCTTCCTGACCTTCCGGAAGGGCATTTCCGTCCTTGTCAGTTGTATAATGCACGTCAATAAAGATTGAACAGGCATTGTTTTCTTCACTTACTTCAAGGTCATCCAGTTTGCCGTGCTTGCGCAGATACTTTCCGCCGATTGTAGCCATATCCATAAGGGTGAGCGGCTTGTCCTTGCGTTTTGCATAGATGTCCGTGTGCATGGCCTTGTATTCTTCCAGACTTTCCTTGAAGAGCTTTGCATAGGGACCTTTGTCAATCTTGATGTTTTTGAGTACCGTGTTGAATGTAGTATGGCGGCAGTGGTCAGACCAGT
>DFDV01000166.1:1045-8616 GCA_002369025.1 Treponema sp. UBA3819
AGTGGTCAGACCAGTAGGTATCAAGCACGCGGATTTCTGTTTCGGTAGGATCGCGCTTAATGCCTTTAAAGTAGTCCTGCAGGAATTTGATGTCCGCAAAATCCATGGCAAGTCCCATCTTTACGCGATAGGCTTCCAGATCTTTTTTGCCCCAGCCGATAAAACCGGTCACTACAGGAATATCACCCGGTTCTTCTGTTTTCATTTCCAGCGTATCAGGAATGCTGTCGTCAGTAAGACGAGAATCAACCGGGTTAATCAGATAATGCTGGATGCGGGCAAGGTCTTCTGCGCTCACATCTCCGCTCAAAATGGCAACTTTTGCACAGCGTACACGGGGTGGCAGCGTTCCAACTTTTACGCTGTTTTTTACCGCCTCACGCAGCAGAGTCAGACACTGTTCCGCACTGTCGGCTCTCTGGTCGTACTGACCGGGCAAATATTCCCAGATGATTTCGGTTTCGTCAGTAAGTACCGGACTTGCGTACAAAACCTTATCGCTCTGCGGCTCACTAAAAATGCGCTCTGCCGCAAGACGGGCAACTTCATCAGAAGTGTTTTCAATATCATAACGATTCAAATAGCGGACTTTTTTTATGCCCGTAATTCCCAAAAAACCAGTGATTTCCGAATAGATGCGCTGGGCTTCACTTTCAAAGCCTTCCTTGCGCTCAACATAAATACGAAACATTCTATTATTGTAATGAACTTTTGCGTATGTTTCAATGAGGCAACACAGACCTCACTTTGTATCGTAGGCAGCCTGCAAAGCCTCGTCCCAAGTCTTTAGTACGATGGAATCCCGACGTGCCAGCTCCAAATAAGACGCGTCATAGTAAGACAAGCCTTCTGAAAGAGCAATGTCGCGAATACGCAGACGGATTTCTGCATCTGGTTGCGGGTCAGTGTAGATAGGCAAAGCCGCAATATTGCGCTCCAATGCCGCCAGTTGAACGCGAGTGATTTTTGCAGGCGAACCGTCTTTTTTGGGGCGGGCGGCATGTACCAGCACGTTGCCAATTTCAAACCAGAAAAGTTGCGGAACGACTATCTGTCCGTTCTTGCCGATAAGGTCAGCGATAAAGGCCTTTGCTTCTTCGGACTTGCCGTCAGAAAAATCCGCAAGAATTGCACTTAAAAAATACGATGCGTCTAGTACTGCCACGGGGAATTCTTTCTCCATGCCCTGCTCCTCTGCCGCCTACAGACGACCGTCTTCCTTCCACAGCGCAATGTCGGCAAGAGTAAGGGGAGACGATGCGTTTTGCACAGCAATCTCTTGAGAAAGACTCATCATATTTTGCCATGCCTTTTGTGCATCCGTCAGCTGCTTGTGACGAGGACTTTGCATAACAGCAACTGCATGACCGTTTTTTGTAATGGTGACGACCGCACCTTTGCCTACGCGACGCAATAATTCCGCAAAATAGGTTTTTGCCTGAAAGGAACCAATGGAAAAATTCAGCATGTCCATGACAGGTTTTCTTTGTGCCATAACACCCATACGCCACCTCCTCAATTATGATATGATAACATGTGCACAGCATAAAATCAACCAGTTTATAGACTAGTTTTTTTACATTTTATTTTTCATGCGTGTTCTACTTTTTTATCGAATTTCGCTTTTCTTACGTTGTTATATTCTTTTTCTCGTGCTATACTTACTATGTGTTATTGTGTAATGGCAAAAAGTATTCGGCATATTGCTGAAAACCGAGGAGGCTATCCTATGAAAAAATCGTTTTTCGCGGCACTCACTGCCTTGTGTTGCATAACCCTTGCGGGATTCATTTCCTGCGGAACAGACGCAAATGACTCTGGCTCAGTTTCATTTGTTTTTGACGGAGCACAATTTGCCCGCGCGACAAGCGCATCAGCACTGGCAGAAAAAAATCAGGCTTTTCGATTGAATTCACGGGCGGCAGAAACAATTCCCACCGTCTACTTGCCTACAGAAAGCGATGAAGACTACGCCAGTTATGCTTTCCTACCGCCTATCGCCTGCTATGTGGCAGAGCACACACAGGAGGTTTCCACGGATGAGTCGGATGCGTCCGATAAGACCACTACAGTAAAAATCACCGCGGCATATCTTTTCTACAGCAACAATACATTCCTCTTTTCTACCTACGTTGATTATTCTTCTCTGCTTGAGACGATGGATTTGCCCACCGTTTCTGAAAGCCTATCCCAAGATGCTATCGACCAAATACTTAGCGGTTTTGCCTCCGAACTTTCAGCGGCCAACGGAATATGGGTCTCAGGAACATACACGCTGGAGGGAGACTATCTGAACGGCACTCTACAGCTTACCGCTAACGGAGCAACAATACCCCTCGCCGTTGCAAACGGCAAATTCACTTCTAAAGCAATGACATCTGAAGCGGAAGAAAGTGCGGTAGCGAAAATACCATCACTCACCTTTACACGAGTGCAGACATTCAAGAATCAGTCTGGCAGTGAGTTCACCCTTACTTATAGTGACGCTGCTTCCTCTGATTCCCAGTCTTCTACCGAACCGTCAAACCCTGACTATCATGGAATTGTGGCCATCGCACTGCGCGGAGATTATACTGCCGAACAGTCAGCGGACTTTACCAGCAATAGCAATGCAAAGGAATTCACCTTTGACAACATTCCCATTGGCAGCACGGTATCCGCAGATGCGGCTGTCGTCATACTCAATACAGAGGGCATTTCCGCATATTACGGGTCTTCAGAAACTAAGATGATTGCAGCAGGTGAAAACCCAATAGGCTTGAAATTGGCAAAAGCAGGTGCATCTTCCCTCCAGGAATCCTTCGCCCTAAAAGGAAAGGTGGAAAATCAGTCTGACACCTACACTTTTACTGCTTATGAGCAGACCAATTGGACTGGTCTGTGGAAGATTGAAAAAGTCGATGCAGATTCAGACAGCGAGGATTCTTTTGACAACACAATCGCCATGGGAACCTACACTATTTTGGAGCAAGACACAAACAACAACCCCGCCAGTGTAAGCGTTACCGAATACTTCTACCGTGCAAACACCAGCGACAAGTTCAGCATCGTGGCAACTCCTACGCCTAATTCTCTTACCGTATCAAACAACGCGTTCACTTTCACCAGTAAAAACGGCCTGACAATCAAGTTTGACGAAGCAGAAGACGAGCCGAAAACAGACCCAGACACGCCTGAAAAGTCACTTGTTGCTTTGACGCTTACATCCAATGCAACTGAAGCAACCGTGGGTGGAGCCCCCGTTACCTTTACCGTAAAGGCAGCCTATTCTGATTCTTCAGAGGAAGAAATTGCGCCAGATAAACTGGAATGGACTTCTAGCGATGAAACAATTGCCACTGTTGATAATGGCGTGGTAACAGCCCGTGCCGCAGGCGAGGTGACAATCACAGCAAGCATGGACGGAATAACCAAGACAGTAACGCTCACCGTTTTGGCCAGCGGTACAGCTGAAAAGTCACTTGTTGCTTTGACGCTTACATCCAATGCAACTGAAGCAACCGTGGGTGGAGCCCCCGTTACCTTTACCGTAAAGGCAGCCTATTCTGATTCTTCAGAGGAAGAAATTGCGCCAGATAAACTGGAATGGACTTCTAGCGATGAAACAATTGCCACTGTTGATAATGGCGTGGTAACAGCCCGTGCCGCAGGCGAGGTGACAATCACAGCAAGCATGGATGAAAAAACTGTAAGTGTGACACTCACTTTTAAAGTCATCAGCACCTCTGGCACCATCGCTACGGAAATTCCTAGCCTGCTGAACATCACAATTTCTGACCAAACAACACTTTATCTGAATGCCGGTTCAGTTTCCTTCCTTGCAAAAACTCAGGACGGAAACGCTGTTGCCTCAGAAAGCATCAACTGGGACGCAAAACTTCTCTACAAAGGAAGAGAAATCGAAAATCCTGCTTCTGCTCCCTATTACACTATGACTGAACCGGGCATTTTTAAGATTAAAACCCCGCTTCCTGTTTCTGGCTCATACCAGCTTTTTGTAACGGCAGAATACAATGGCTTAACAAGCAGCGCTACCTTTGATATTGAGGTGGAGGATTGTTTATATATTGATTTTACAGATATTGATAGTGAGGGTATTTCTACAGCCCTTACTAATGCTCTTAGCGGTTTGACGACAGGAAGTTCAACCGTCTACTTTAAGTTGTGTGGACAAACTTCAGAGTCTTATACAGATCTTTTTTCAAGCATAAAGAGTGCTATTGCCAATGCTTCTTCTTTATTTTTTATTGACGCTTCGGAGTTGACTACAAGTTCTAGTAGTAAGGATATTCAGTCATGTGCAATGCAATCTTGTAGTAAAATACAGGGCTTAATTTTGCCAGATGATATGGATGATATTGGTTATTATGCCTTTGCTGATTGCTCAAATTTAGAGACTGTCGTATTTGGAAAAGGGCTAAAGAGTATGTCTACATCCTTTAACTCATGTGCAAAGCTTTCTTCTGTTACTTTCCCAGAAGACTCTTCTTTTGAAAGTTTTGGAGGTCACTCATTTAGTAATTGTTCTGCTCTCAAAACACTTAAATTGCCAGCAAGTATAAAGGGAATTTCTTCTAATGCTTTCTGTTATGGTGGCATAGAAGATTTTATTCTTGAAAATACTTCTGGAACCTGGTATTACACATTCAATTCTACAACTTATTCTGCATGGATGGCTGGAACTCTTGAGCCTCCTTCTAAAGCAGAAAGTGCTGCAGAAGGTTCTTGTGGTCTTGTTGCAGACTTGCAAACAGTTCAACCACAGTCATCGTATTCAGGTCAAACTCCTTATACTTTCCCGGAAGGTACAAGTCTTACACAAAAATTAGCATGGCTAGCAAAGCAAACTACTGATACTGATGCAACTTTTACAAAGGAAATCTATCTTTTCCACAAGTCAGAATAGTCGAGAGAGGAGAAAGAACTATGCCGTATGAAGCTGTTGCTGAAAAGCTGAAAACAGTTCCCGATGAATATTTGAAAACTGTTTCTGACTTTATAGATTACATCACCGTTCGACTAATAAACACCAGCGAAAAATCAGATAATCTTGCTCGCTTAAAAAAAGTGTATGCAAGAAAGGATGATATTCCGCCCGTTTCAGAGGCAGGCCTTGAAGTTTTGCAGGAGATGCTAAAGAATGACACGTGGTGAAATTTATTCTTGCATTGATTATACATTCGGCGTGACCTCAAAAGCATAAACAGAGGAGAGCAAGATAAAAACTGCCTGAGATAGCGTCAGTTTTTATCTTTGCAAAGTTTGCGTTGCAAACTTTTTATCAACTGCCCTTCCTCATTCCATTGCGGAAGGGCGTAAAAAGTCAATCGAAAACTGATGTTTTCTTCTTGACTTTTTATGGGAGAAAAGACTATGAAAAAAATGCGAAATATATTGATTGCACTTGGCGCGTTAGTGGCAGCACTGATGACCGCCGCTTGTTCGGACGTAAACAACACTACCACTCAGACGCAGAACTCTGCCAATAGTGGCATTACCGTAAGCGGCTCACTTTCAGCGGGAGCAGGGCGTTCTGCCACAAGTTCCCTTGCCAGTGACACAATTACTTGGAAAGTGGCGGCTGCAACCATGGGTGAAACAGGCGGCTCGAATGACAGCGCAATCTTCGGAAGCGTGAGCGAGGACATGACTTTTACCATTACGCTCCCCGAAGCCGGTGACTATTATTTTACAGCAATGGGGCTCGTTACTGTTGAGCGAGAAGGTTCTTCTGATACAGAAAGCGTGCAAGTGCTTCAAGGAATTACGGAGGATATTATCCCCGTTACGGCAGAAGGCCGCAACGACATAGTGATTACAGCAAAGCCAAGCAGCAGCGAAGAATGCGGCAAAATCTCCCTGCCGATTTCTGATGAAAGCGGCAAAATAGCAAAGATCCTCATATACGAAGACGGGGACGGTAGCCCCTGCTTTGAAAAATCTTTTTCGGGGGAAGTAATTTTTGCACACGAAAACCCTACTGCAGGCGTACATATTTACAAATTCTGTTTTGATGATGCCGTTGGCAACACTCTCTACACATGCCGCGAAGCCGTTACCGTATTCAGCAGTCTGACCACGGACACTTGGATAGGAAACGCACCATATTTTGTCCAAAATGAAGACGGAACTGCCCGCTTTGTGATTACCGAGGAACTGCTTAAAAAATATGACGCAGAAGTTGTACCCGATACTGCCACGGTGACATATACTTATGATTCTGGAATGAAGTATTACCTTGACAGTGGTCAGGAGTTTCAAGTGCCATCTTATTCTCCTAATTTCTGCTTCGACAATGACGGATATTTCTACTGTGTTGACGGCACTACAGTTCACTCAGATAATCCGAAGTTTACAGAGGACGGTGTTTCTTTAGCTTCGACTGGAACAGTAACGGGTATAACTGTTGACCATGCGACAAATATTCTGTATGCGTGGTATGGTATGCAGTCAACTTTTTACATTTATAAATTACCTACATTTATTTCTCAAGGGAACTCTGAGAACATGGTAACAATTTCACCAAATTTTGACAGCACTGTTTTTGGAAGCGATAATAATGGTGGTAACTGTTATCATGACGGAGAATTACTCGTAATCAATAACGGAAAAGCCTACGGCTTTGTCAGCGGTGGAAATCCGACTCTCACTAATGGAAAGTTCTATGAGCTTGATTTAACGGAAGATGCTCCTGCTGCCAAACTGATTGATATTAACGAAGCTATTATAGATAAATTGCCAGAAAATTCTGAAAGTGCCAAAATCACCGACATGCTTTATCAGGATGGCGCGGTGTATATGCTTTTGAAGGATATGAATACAGCATTCCTCTTTAGTCGAGGAGCCCTTTTACGCTACAACACGCTTACTAGTTCTGTAGATACACGTGGCTTTTCAAATCAAGTGGATAAATCTTCTCTTGCGAGTGCCAAATTGTCTGCCTATACTTATATACCTGACGATGCTTATAAACCGCTTTACAATGATGAAGCTCGTACAAATCAATGGTTTGTGAATGCAAATAAGGGCTTTTACTATGGTGATGATCCAAAAACTCTGTATAACGAACTTCCGAACATATTTACACCTGCAATCACGACTTCCATTTCTACGGAGCAATTTTACGGGCCTTCAAAATTTGTTGCCGTAAAGCCAAAGAAACTTGTAATTGCAGATGATGGCATTGCTTTTTATACATACAATGATGTCTTGAAATATAAAAACGTAAACCGAATTGTAACTGTGGATTTAAACAGCTTCTCAATTGTAGGTACAGAAGATGTCAGTGCTAATTTTGGTGGTGAAAGCAGTGAAGAAATTGTAATTGCTGATGTTCCGAATACAACCATGTATCAGGATGCCCTGGCAGATGAAGTTTCTACAACCTCTCCAAAATATTATAAAAATAATGACGGAGCTAGACTTACAAGTGTGGATGGAGTTTATCTTGTTGCTCCATGTGGAGACTAAAGGCTAGACCATGCCTTGTTATTTTGGAAACGGGGATTTTTTAGACTTTTTTCGGAAGGTTTGCTATACCAAGTGAGGAGGTTTTGTATGTCAGATTTTGC
>DFDV01000071.1:0-3419 GCA_002369025.1 Treponema sp. UBA3819
TGTTGAACAACCTGGAAGACAAGAGTTCTCTGGGTCCTAACATGGCTGTTGCTTTGATTACGACTCTTTACGGTTCTATGCTTGCTAACTGGCTGGTTGCTCCTTTTGCAAACAAACTGGCTGCCCAGAACGCCGCAGAAATGTCCACAATGGAAATGGTTATTGAAGGCGTTCTTTCAATTCAGGCTGGCGACAACCCCCGTATTCTTGCAATGAAACTTCTGACATATCTTGATCCCAAGACCCGCAAGGCTATTGAAGCGGATGTATTGAAAGACTAACGAAGAGACAGGAAAGGAAGAATGGCAAAAAAAGAAAAGAAAGAGCCAGAAAAACCGTCCGCCGCCTGGCAGGGTACCTACGGTGACATGATTACCCTGATGCTCTGCTTCTTCGTTATGTTGTATGATCCGTCAGAAGTAGATCCGGCGGCGATGGCCCAGATTCAGAATTCAATTTCTCTGGAAACAAACTCCATGGATGATCCTCGTGGAGGTCAGTCCCTTTCTATCGGCCGCCTTGCCGATTTGGGTAACTCAATTTCAACCTTGCCGTCCGTGGATAAGGGTCGATCCCTCAGTATTGCACGAAAAAAAGCGGTAAGCGTCTTTGCTCCGGAAATCAATTCTTCCAAGATTACGATTTCCAGCGACGAAAGAGGGCTCGTCATTACACTGGCTTCCGATGCCTTTTTTGAACAGGGGAGTGCAGATTTAAATATCGAGGAAACTCGTGACATTCTCTTGAAGATGTCAAAATTCTTTCAGTCTGAAGAACTAAAAAACAGGCGCTTCAGAATTGAGGGACATACGGACAATAATCCCTTTTCTTCGGAGCGCTTTCCGTCTAACTGGGAACTTTCTGCTGCCCGTGCGGCAAATACCCTGCATTATCTTGCGGATTTTGGCGCAAACGAAAATCAGTTTTCAATAGCGGGATATGCCGATACTCGTCCCCTTGTTTCCAATGAAACAAAAGAAGGACAGGCATATAATCGCAGAGTTGATATAATTATTCTAGACGAAGGGCATTTTTAATGCTAAAATCGTTATAATGGGTGTATTAAAAAAGGGGGTATCAGATGGCTGATGATGATGATTTGGGTCTTGACGGTGATGACGCAGGTGGTGCGGCACCCGCCAAAAAGCGTGGCGGCGGCGGATTTTTACCTAAACTGCTGATGATTGCCGCGCTTGTAGTTGGAGCCATCATTCTTATCGTTACAATCGTAATTATTACAATGAAACTCGTGGGTGGAAATACAACCCAGCAGGCTGTTGTTCCGGTAACGGAAGAGTACAGCACTAAGCGTGAGCTTTTGGACTGGTATTCTTCTCTCGGTTCAATCCGTACAAAAACAAACGACCAGGAACCTGCAACGGTAACGGTTGATGTTGTTCTGGGATACAAAAAAGAAGATAAGGCAACTTCTACAGAAATTACTCAGAGAACTATTGAACTTAAAGACTTTTTACGCCGATATTTTACACAGAAGTCTGCTGATGAACTGGCGCCGCAGAACGAAGAAAATCTTAAGATTGAAATTCGTAATGCAATAAATGACAGTATCTTAAGCAGTTCAAAAATAAAAGATGTCCGCTTTATGCAGCTGGATGTCATAAAACAGTAGCCGTAAAAAGACGAGGGTGGATGTAAGGCATGAACGAAGTTCTGTCACAAGATGAAATTGACCAGTTGCTCCAGGCAATCAGTTCGGGAGAATCTGATACTGATGACTTTAAGCCGGTCAGTGATACGCGCAAAATAAAGATTTATGATTTTAAGCGTCCGGATAAATTCTCTAAGGAACAAATTCGTACGGTTTCAATCATGCACGAAACCTTTGCGCGTCTTACTACAACATCTCTTTCCGCACAGCTTCGTTCTCTCGTTCACGTTCACGTTGCATCTGTTGATCAGCTTACCTACGAGGAATTTATCCGTTCAATTCCAACTCCTACCACACTGGCGGTCATCAATATGGACCCCCTTAAGGGTAATGCGGTTCTGGAAATCGACCCTGCAATTACATTCAGTATCATCGACCGTCTGTTTGGTGGTACAGGACAGGGTGCAAAGGTCAGCCGTGACTTAACTGATATCGAAGCCTCCGTTATGGAAGGCATTATCGTTCGTATTCTTGCCAATATGCGCGAAGCCTGGACTCAGGTAATTGACCTGCGTCCCCGTCTGGGACAGATTGAAACAAATCCGCAGTTTGCTCAGATTGTTCCTCCGACGGAAATGGTCGTTCTTGTTACGCTGGAAACAAAGGTCGGTGAAGAAGAAGGCATGATGAACTTCTGTATTCCCTACCTGACAATCGAACCGATTATTTCAAAACTTTCTTCACAGTTCTGGTTCAGTTCAGTTCGAAGAAGTTCAACGACACAGTATCTGGGCGTTCTCAAGGAAAAACTTGCTGATGTTGATATGGATGTTGTGGCAGAAATCGGCACGATAAATCTTCCGATACGCGATGTATTGGGCTTAAGAGTGGGTGATGTGATACAGCTTTCCAACACCCGCGTTGGAGACCCGCTTACGTTAAGCGTGGGAAATGAAAAGAAATTCTACTGTCAGCCTGGTGTTGTCGGTAAGAAAATGGCGGTGCAGGTCATCGGCAAAATAGAAGAAGCTGAAACTAACGAGTTTGAAGAATTATCCGTTGAAGGAGACGAATCTTATGAGTGATGGAACAATATCTCAGAGCGAAATTGACGCACTGCTTGCTGGCGTAGACATGGGAGGCATCGCTTCCACACCTGCCAGTTCCGTAAAATTTGATACGGCGGTGCTGGAAAAATTTGCCAACGGATTAAAAGACAAACTGGTCAATAACCTCAACACAATGACAGGTGCCAATTTTGAGGCTGGTACACCGACTGCAGAGGCCATTGACAGAGATCAGCTGCTGGCCAGACTGCCGGAAATGGTTGTTGCCATTACTGCTGATTTTAATACGGCACTCAAAGGCGATCATATGTTCCTTATGGCGCCTGAATTCGGTCAGAAACTGACAGGCCTTATCAACAAAGAAGAAAATGCCGAACTGGATGACATGGCACTTTCCGTTATTTCGGAAGTTGTCTCCCAGCATACAGGCTCAGAAATAACGGATTTGAGTGCAGACGGAAAACTGCCTGGACTCGCAAGCAATCCTGCAGAAGCAACTCATGCTCCAAAAGCCATGGCACGCATTCCCCAGGGTACTTTCTGTCTCTTTACATATCCGGTAACACTGGACGGACAGAGCTATACTCTCTGGGAAGCAGTATCAGATGAAGTTGCCCACGGAATGGTTACTTCACTTGGTGGTGGTTCTTCAGGAGCAGATGCATCCGGAACACTTTCTGCCGCTGATTTAGGAAGCCTCATGGGTGGTGCAGCCCCCCAGCAGCCGATGATGGGCGGAGGAA
>DFDV01000071.1:3559-4500 GCA_002369025.1 Treponema sp. UBA3819
GAATGCAGCAGCCGATGATGGGCGGCATGATGGGTATGAATACTCCAAATGTACAGAACCTCCAGTTCCCCAATCTGGCTGGCGGTCCTACGGCACAGGAACAGGGAAATATCGGTCTTATCATGGACGTAAACATGGAAATGACCGTAGAACTTGGCCGTACCAAAAAGCAAATCAAAGAAATTCTGGGAATGGGCGAAGGTACGATTATCGAGCTTGATAAACTCGCTGGTGAACCGGTTGACATTCTCGTAAACCATAAAGCAATTGCAAAGGGAGAAGTTGTAGTTATCGACGAAAACTTTGGTGTTCGTGTAACTGAAATTCTTTCTCCCATGGAGCGGGTCTCCGACTTGCATTAAACTCCGGGATATATCCGGTAAGGGAGCGGCATTTTTGCCGTGGGTGGGGAAACATGACAAAAATCTCTTTAAAAGCAGCCCTTGTGTTACTTTTCCTTTTGTTATCAGGTCCGCTTGTTTTTGCACAGCAGGCTGAAAATACTAATTCTGAACAGCTTCCTCAAAATACAACGGCTGAATCCTCTCAGGCTCAATCTGATAATTCTGATATGTTTTCAAACTGGAATCAGACCGTAAATCAGGCACCCGCAGATTCTCCGTCTACACTCGGACTTTTTGTGCGCATGGTGCTTGTACTCGCCCTTGTAGTTGCAGCCATTTACGGTCTGATGAAAGTGCTGAAAAAGGGCATGAAAATCGGAAACGATGATAATGATCCTTTTCTGCGCCGTGTGTCCCAGGTGACTCTCGGTCCGGGAAAGTCAGTGCAGATTGTAACCCTTTTTAATCATGCTTATCTGGTAGGAGTTACGGATTCATCTGTTAATCTGCTTGGAGAAATAAGTGACAAAGAGCTGGTGGATTCAATGAACCTCTATTCTGACCAGCATGCAAATGTTTCAAAGCCAAGATCTTTTG
>DFDV01000022.1 GCA_002369025.1 Treponema sp. UBA3819
TACACTCGCGAGGCAAAGGAAATTACAATCGAAGCCGAAAACATCACGGTGGACGAGATTGATCAGGAACTGCTTCATGTTTCCAGCGATGACAAGGTTGCCCTGCTTGTGGGTATCATTCAGCGTGAGCAGCCGGCAAGTCTGATTATTTTCTGTAACACCAAGCGCATGTGTGAGGTGCTTTCCAAGCGGCTTAAGCTTAACGGCATTGAAAGTGAATTCATTATCGGTGACCTTCCCCAGTCAAAGCGTCTTAAGATTATGGACAGGTTTAAGGCGGGTCAGGTGAAGTGTCTGGTGGCGACGGATGTTGCGGCCCGCGGAATTGATGTGAATGATCTGGCCATGGTGGTGAACTACGATCTTCCCAATGAGGCTGAAAACTATGTGCACCGCATTGGTCGAACGGCCCGCGCGGGAAAGAGCGGAAAGGCCTATACTTTCTGTTCTGAACAGGATGTTTATCAGCTGGTTCCGATTGAGCGCTATATTGAAAAGCAGATTCCTTCACGGGTCTGTATTGCTGATGATTTGGGCGAGGACAAAAGTAAGGGTGTTTATATCCGTACTGAAGACTGGCGTGAAGATGAAGGCGGTCGTGGCCGCAGGGGTCAGAAGGATGGCCGTGGTGGGCACGGTCGCCGCGATAAAAATGAAAGGGGCCGTTCTGACTCAGACAGAAAGCAGTTTAAAAAGCGGGGAGAATCAGAAGACTTTAAGCGCGAATCCCGTGCAACCGCTGATGATCTGGCCCGGCTTTCTACTATGTCTGCCGATGAGCGCATGAAGTATTATAAGGAAAAATATGCAAAGGAAAATGCTTCTGGCAGAGGCAAAAAGCATGATGATAAAATCCGTGCATCAGGACTGCAGCGGGGTGGAAAGGCTCAGCGTCACAAGAATGATGTTGTTCCCAAGAATCGCAAGAATGGGGCACACGCAGGCGAAAAGCAGACTACAGCCCAGGCACCCAAAAAGCTGGGATTCTTTGCCCGGCTCAAGAGTTTGATTGGACGCGGAAAGTAAAAAGGAGGCAAAAAAATGATTACAGTAAGTGACGTATCACTTCATTTCAGCGAAAAACCGCTGTTCAAGGATGTAAATTTAAAGTTCACCGCAGGAAACTGTTACGGAATTATCGGTGCAAACGGGGCTGGTAAATCAACCTTCCTCAAGGTGCTTTCCGGTGAGCAGGACAGGGATTCCGGCGATATTTTTATGACTCCCGGCGAGCGCATGGCAGTCTTAAAGCAGGACCACTTTGCCTTTGATGACTACAGTGTAAAAGATGCGGTAATGTACGGATATCCCAAACTCTACGAATGTGCAAAGGCCCGTGACGAAATTTATGCTAAGGCAGATTTTACCGAAGAAGACGGTGTAAAGGCCAGTGAACTTGAAACTCAGTTTGGCGAGATGGGCGGCTACGAGGCAGAAAATCAGATTGAGCAGATGCTTTCTGGTCTTGGTCTGGAAGAAAAATATCATGACAAGATGATGAGCGAACTGGATGAAAGCCAGAAAGTTCGTGTTCTTCTTGCCCAGGCTCTTTTTGGAAATCCTGATGTTCTGCTTCTGGACGAACCTACTAACGGTCTTGACCTGGAATCTATCGCATGGCTTGAAGACTTTCTGATGGATTTCCCCAACACGGTTATTGTTGTCAGCCATGACCGTCACTTCCTGAACGCTGTCTGTACCTACATCTGCGACATTGACTACGGCAAAATCACACAGTTTACCGGTAACTACGACTTCTGGTATCAGATGAGCCAGATTCTGCAGAAGCAGGCAAAGGATCAGAAGAAAAAGAATGAGGAAAAGGCAAAGGATTTGCGTGAGTTTATCCAGCGCTTTGCTTCAAATGCGGCAAAATCCCGCCAGGCAACCAGCCGTAAGAAGGTGCTGGAAAAACTGGAACTGGACGATCTTCCCGTTACCAGCCGCAAATTTCCCTATGTACACTTTCAGCCGGACCGCGAAATCGGAAACAATGTGCTTGAAATCCGTAAACTTAATTCAAAAGATGAGGACGGCGTTCAGCTGCTGAATGACTTTTCTCTGGTTGTAAACCGCACGGACAAAATTGCCTTTGTCGGTCTGGAACACAACAGCATTTCTTCTCTTTTTGACATCATTGCAGGCCAAAAGAAGGCTGAAAGCGGAGAATATTTCTGGGGACAGACGACCAGCTGCACCTATCTTGGCCGCGACAACAATCAGTACTTTAACAACGACTATAATATCACTGACTGGCTCAAACAGTATTCCAAGGAACAGGATGATGCATATGTGCGAGGTTTCCTTGGACGCATGCTCTTTACTGGCGACGAAAGCCTTAAGCCGGTAAAGGTTTTGAGCGGTGGTGAAAAGGTTCGCTGTATGCTTTCCAAACTGATGCTGAGCGGTGCAAACGTGCTGATTATGGACGACCCCACCAATCACCTTGACCTGGAAGCAATTACCAGTCTGAACGAAGCCTTAATCCGCTTCCCCGGTGTCGTTCTCTTTTCCAGCCATGACCACGAGTTCATTTCGTCAATCGCAAACCGCATCATTGAAATTACTCCCAAGGGAGTTTTTGACCGCATGATGAACTTTGACGACTACCTTGCAGACGAGCAGATTAAGCAGATGCGTAAGGCGGCTTACGAGGGCAGCGACAAAAAGATTCGTATCTGACATGACTGAGTGATGAATTTATTTTACAATTTCTGAAAAAAATCTCTTCTGTTACTTGACATAGTTCAGTGAATTGTATAATATATACTCACTTACGCCGCTGTAGCTCAGTTGGTAGAGCAATGGACTGAAAATCCATGTGTCGTTGGTCCGATTCCAACCGGTGGCAAGGAAAGCATCTGTTCAATAGAGC
>DFDV01000197.1 GCA_002369025.1 Treponema sp. UBA3819
CCGTCCTTCTATGGGTAAGACTGCTTTGGCCCTGAATATGATGGAACATATTGCCGTAGACAGTGGAATTCCCTGCGGCTTTTTCTCATTGGAAATGTCCTATGAGCAGATTGGACAGCGTCTTCTTTCTCAGATGGGGCGTATTCAGGGTGGAAAATTACGCAGCGGTATGCTCAAGATGGAGGATTTTGAAAAACTCCAGCAGGCAGCCGGCCGTTGTTTTGAAGCGCCCCTGTATATCGTGGATACTCCAAACATGAAACTTATTGACCTTCGTGCCATGGCAAGGCGTCTGGTTGTTAATCACGGGGTTCAGATTATTTTTATTGACTATATCGGCCTTATCGCTGTTGAAAATCCCAACGCACCCGTCTATGAGCAGGTGAGTGAGGTTTCAAAATCGCTTAAGGCTCTTGCCCGCGAACTGAACATTCCTATTGTTGTACTATGTCAGGTTGCCCGCGACGCTGAAGGTAACGAGCCAAATCTTGCCCAGCTGCGTGGTTCCGGCTCAATCGAACAGGATGCAGATGTGGTTATGTTCATTCACCGTGACAGAAAAAAGACTGAAGAAGGAGAAATGGAGCCGGTGCAGGAGGCAAAACTGATTGTTGCAAAGCAGCGTAACGGTCCGATTGGCGATGTGCCGCTGCTCTTCCTGAACAGCTTTACTAAGTTTGAAAATAAAAGGGAAGATGCTTGACCTCAAAATTTTGCAAAAAAATGCGGGAGGGGGGGTATTTTCATTGCACTTCTGTCAAATATTTGCTATAGTGGATAGAGTATGTTAATTGCAACGGGCTGCGCATTTCTTTTAAGCGTGTTGATAACGCCGATTGTAATTGCGCTATGTAAAAAGTATAACTGGTATGATGAAGTTGATCCTCGAAAAGTTCATAAGGGGGCTGTTCCCCGGCTTGGAGGATTTGGTGTTTTTGTTGCTTCTATTATAGCAGTAATTATTTATCTTCAATTCTTTTCGGCAGAGGACTATGTCTTTGCCATGCCGATTTTTATAGGCGGATTCATCATTTTTGTTGCGGGAGTTCTTGATGATTTTCTGAACCTGCGTGCAAAACTTAAATTTGTCATACAGATAATTGCTGCCCTCATAGTTTCGCTTAGTCCTCTTTACTTTCATTCTATACTTGGCTTTACCATTCCCCCGGTTGCCGGCAGAATCTTTACCTTCCTGTGGATTATTGGACTTGTAAATGCCTATAACCTGATTGACGGTCTGGACTGGCTTTGTGGCGGTCTCAGTTTCCTTACAATGCTGACTATGGGCTTTATACTTATTTCCTATGGTAAAGATGCAGGTAACCTCTATTTTATTCTTGCGGCTGCTATTGCGGGCTTTCTTGTTTTTAACAAACCTCCTGCAAAAATCTTTTTAGGGGATGGTGGCAGTCAGACTTTGGGCTTTTATATTGCAGTCTCACCGCTTTTTAATACATTCGGTGCCTTTGAAGACACAAAGATTATTGTCCTGATTCTTTTGACTTCTATTCCTGTTACCGATGTTATTGCTGCAATCTGGCGCAGAAGGCGTGAGCACAGAAAGATTTTTAGCGCTGACCGTGCACATATCCATCACAAACTGGTGAACATAGGTTTCTCAAAAAAGACGACTGTGGGCTTTCTGCTTGTCCTTCAGTTTTTAATCTGTCTGTCATCTCTGGGCGTAATCTTTATGAGAAACAAAAAATCTGCGGTTGTACTGCTCTTTGTAGCTTTGAGTTTTGTCTATCTTTTCTTTATTACGATTCATTATATAAACCGCACGGTGAACATCAAGATGCAGGGACATCTGGATGCAGCCCCTCAGGAAGAACATTAGCCTCCTGAACCTTTCTGATATAGAAGCTGGCAAAATCTTTTATTCTATTATTAAAGGCTTTTTCAAGTGACTTCCGGAAAAGGAGCGGCTTGGGGGCCTTAACGCCTCCTGCTCCATAGACAAACCATCTGTCCCCGCTTTGAATCAGGGCAACACCTGCCTTGAGGGTGTTTTTTTCAACTGCCTTTACGATTGCCACTTTGAGGCGTTCATTGTTGGTATGCAGAAAGACAAAGCTGCTTTCCGTTTTGCTCATGGAAAGAGTTGCCTTGTAGGGAGCAAAAGGATCCATGCAGAAGCGGGCAAGACTGGTAGTGTATTGACCTGCCTTTTCCGTATCAATCAGTTCTGCAATGGTAAAAAGAGGTTCGGTTTTCTTAAAGGCTTCCGAGTAGTAGGGAATTTCCTTAAAAGTATTCATGTCGCAGAACAGTTTTTGAGCCAGCTCAGTAAGATTGTCACCTTCCTGAACGGGAACTGACCAGAGAACTTCTGCAAGATAATTGGGCTTTGTTTTTTTGATGGACTGGACTACGGCATCAATTTCAGGAAAGAAACCTTCATCCGCGCAGATTTTTTCCGCATCATTTATAAAGCGAATGACAATCTGTCCGTTATAGAGTTTTTCCCGCTCTGAGTCAGACAGATTGCTGTTAAAGATTTCTGCCTGGCAGAGAGCGGCTGCAAAAAAAAGAAGGAATGCGGCAAAAAAACGCTGCACGGTTACTTCCGCTCTCCGTAATTTTTGTCTACCCACTTTAAGTATTCTCCGCTCAGAATGCGGTTAATCCATTCCGGATGAGTGAGGTTCCAGGTGACTGTCAGCTGCAAGCCTTCTTCAAAGGTCATCTTGCGTTCCCAGCCGAGTTCGCGCTTGATTTTTGCACAGTCGATTGCATAGCGCTGGTCGTGACCCGGTCTGTCCTTTACATGGGTAATGGTCTTCCGGATTTCGTCTTCCGGTTTTTTGAGTTCCTTTGCAGTGAGTTCAATAAGTTTGTCCAGCAGTTTGATGTTCTGCCACTCGTTTTCGCCGCCGATGTTGTATTTTTCGCCTGACTTGCCGTTTTTCAGAATGAGCCAGACAGCGCGGTTGTGGTCTTCTACATAAATCCAGTCGCGGATATTAGTACCCTGTCCGTAGACAGGCAGATTTTTACCCTGCTGCATGTTCAGAATCATCAGGGGAATCAGTTTTTCCGGGAACTGATAGGGACCGTAGTTATTGGTACAGTTAGAAAGGGTAATGGGAAGCCCGTAAGTGTGGTGGTAAGCCATAACAATATGGTCGCTGGAAGCCTTGCTGGATGAGTAGGGGGAGCGGGGGTCGTAAGGGGTTGTTTCTGTAAAGTAGCCTGTGGGACCCAGGGAGCCGTATACTTCATCGGTAGAGATGTGGTGGAAGAGAACGTCATCACGCTGATTGTCCAGAGAAACGCCCCAATAGAGACGGGCAACATCCAGAAGGGTATAGGTTCCCATAACGTTTGTTTTGATAAATGCCTCAGGACCCAGAATTGAGCGGTCTACATGGCTTTCTGCCGCAAAGTGAACGACCGTATCAATATCATACTGCTTGAAAATTCTTTCCATTTCAGTGCGGTCGCAGATGTCTGCCTTTTCAAAAAAGTAGCGGCGTTTACCTGCATCGCTGCAGCCTGTACCGAATTCAGCATCAACGTCATCCAGGGATTCTCCGTTTCCTGCATAGGTAAGGGCGTCTACATTTATGATTCTTCCGTTAAAATTTGCATCTTCAAAAGCAGCCTCTCCGCTGGTAGATTTTCCAAACATGTAGTGAATGAAATTGCTTCCAATAAATCCGGCTCCACCGGTTACCAAAATGTTTTTCAGTTTACGCATTATTGTACCTCAAATCTTTTGTCTTTCATAAAACTTTCCAGAGACTTCTGCCAGTGGGGAAGTTTTATATGAAGGGCTTCCTGAATTTTAGTCTTGTCCAGAACACTATATGCGGGTCTTACTGCGCGCGTAGGATATTCTGAAGTTGTACAGGCAAGTATGCGGCATTCGTGTTTAGGGTCGATTTTTTTGTGTTTTTTAGCAAGACGGTTTATCTCGCAGGCAAATTCGTGCCAGTTTGTTTCTCCCTCATCGGTTACATGGTAAATGCCGAAGGGAACAAATTTTTTTTCATCAGATTTGACAAGTTCCACAATAACGGAAGCAAGGGTAGCCGCATTTGTTGGCGTTCCCCTCTGGTCAGAAACAACTTTGATTTCATCCTTTGACCCGGTAAGTTTTGTCATGGTGTAGACAAAATTGTGGCCATGCACGCCGTAAAGCCATGCGGTGCGGAGGATGTAGTATTTTGCCATTCCCTTGATGACGGCATCTTCTCCTTCGCTTTTGGTTTTGCCGTATACGCCCAAAGGAGCTTTCTGGTCTGTTTCTGTATAAGGACGAATTTTCCCGTCTTTTTCAGTACAGCCTTTTCCGTCAAATACATAATCTGTGCTGATGTGGATTAACTTTGCGCCGTTGTTGCGGGCAACTCGTGCGATGTTTGCAACACCCTTAGCATTTACGGCGGCTGCCTTTTCCGCTTCGTCTTCTGCCTTGTCTACGGCGGTGTAGGCGGCACAGTTGATTATGCACTCCAGTTTGTGGTCTGAGTGAAGCTGGCTTGTTGCCTGCATGGCAAAGTGTTCCAGCGATTCTATGTTAGTGATGTCCACGTCGGCATCCGATGTTACAAAGGGAATTTTTTCCTCTGTCAGTTGTGCAGCAACTTCTGAACCGAGCATGCCTTTTGAGCCGATGAGCCAAACCATTTTATCTGCCTTCCTTCCAGTCTCCGCCAATCCATATTCCGTCAGTGTCAAAATAAGCACGGTCAGGATTAAACGCCGGATGATGCTGGTCTTTTTCGCTCAAAAGCGGTGCGATTCCGTGAGCACCTGCCTGGGAAGCGATTGTATTCCAGTCGATACCGATTTTCGGGTCATTCCACATGAGACCTGCGTCATCTTCCGGATGATAAAAATCAGTGCATTTGTAGGTGAATACGGCAAAGTCGCTCAATACATAGAAGCCGTGTGCAAAACCTTCCGGAATGTAGAACATATTCTGTTTTTCGCTGTCCAGAATGACTCCATGGTATTTTCCGAATGTGGGGGAATCATTGCGCAAATCTACGGCAACATCGTATACTTTTCCCTGCAGGGCGCGGACAAGTTTTCCCTGAGGATGTTTTGTCTGCCAGTGAAGCCCTCTCAGAACACCGCCTTTTGATGCACTCTGATTGTCCTGGACGAAACGCATTGTAAGGCCAGCCTCAAAAAAATCTTTTTCGCTGTAGGCTTCCATGAAGTAGCCCCTTGCATCTCCGAATACTTTTGGCTGGATTTCCCATAATCCGTCAATATCACATTGAGTAAATGTAAAGGCCATTAGAAATTCTCCGCAATAAAGTTCAGGTATGCACCGTAGTCTGTCTTGTATTGTTTTGCAAGTTCAAGGAGCTGATTTTTTGAAATCCAGCCGTTGCGGTAAGAAATTTCTTCAATACAGCTGATATAGAATCCCTGACGTTTCTGCACGGTGTTTACAAAATCACCCGCTTCCTGCAGGCCGTCATAGGTGCCCGTATCAAGCCAGGCCATGCCGCGTCCCAAGAGTTCTACAGTGAGTGCAGATTTTTTAAGGTATGCATTGTTTACGGCAGTGATTTCAATTTCACCGCGGGCAGAAGGCTGAACCTTTTCTGCAATTTCTACGACTGAATTGTCATAAAAATACAGACCGGGAACCGCGTAGTTTGATTTTGGTTTTGCAGGTTTCTCTTCAATGCCCAGTACTTTTCCGTTTGCATCAAATTCAACAACACCATAGGCAGTAGGATCTTTAACATAGTAACCGAAGATTACCGCTCCGCCTTCGCCATTTACTTTTTCTGCGGCATTTTTAAGGCTTTTGGAAAAATTCTGACCGTAGAAGATGTTGTCGCCCAGAACGAGTGCAACATTGTCCTTTCCGATAAAGTTTTTTCCAACGATAAAAGCATCTGCAAGTCCGCGAGGCTTATCCTGTACGGCATATTCAAATTTCATGCCAAGCCATGCGCCGTCTCCAAAAAGTTCCCTGAATACGGGTAAGTCACGGGGGGTAGAAATAATCAGTACTTCACGGATTCCCGCCAGCATAAGAACGCTGAGAGGGTAGTAAATCATCGGTTTGTCGTAGATAGGCAGAATCTGCTTGCTCACCGCACGGGTAAGTGGATAGAGTCGTGTGCCGCTGCCACCGGCAAGAATTATTCCTTTCATAGAAGAATATTATAGCATAAAGTGGCTGTCAAAACAAGGTTTATTTAGGGCTTTTGTGTAAGAAAAGAAATAATAGCCGCGCGGATTCGATTCTTTATCTGAAAGCCCCTGTTCTTTTTTTTCCTTGACCGAACGATTTTTCTGTAATAACATAATTATAAGGAGTTTCATGTGAATCTTATACATCGAATTGTAGTTTATGCAGTTATATTATCAATTAGTTCATTGGCATTTAGTGCCCCCAGGGCCGCCAAGACCTTATCGATTGAAGATGCCGTTAAATTTGCGTTGGAAAATGACGCAAAAATTCAGCAGGGCAAAATCACCCTTGACCAAACGAAGCGAGAAAGCAGCCATTCCGCCAATTCTTTCTTACCCAGCATTGCCGCCGAAGGGATTATCGCAAAAGCGGGCGACTTAAACGACAGGGATTCCCAGG
>DFDV01000120.1 GCA_002369025.1 Treponema sp. UBA3819
GCCTCTCTGTCTCGCGTGGAACCTGCCGCCTACCTCCTGCTCCCGTCAGAACAGGATACCGCTTTCACCCTTTTCATAAAAGCATATCATCTCGCTCAAAATGCTCCACCGGAGCATTTTGCCGGCTAACGCCGTCGCTCCCTAGGGCGGACATAGCGGCCCGGAGTGAATGAGCGGAGCGAGTGAGCGACGGGAAACGCCCCAATCACTCTATCTGCCCTACTTGCAAAAATCTCTGTTATCACCTAGAATTTAACTATGTTCACCTGGAAAAAATGCAAGTGCCCTACCTGTCGAAGGAGCGCGATTTCTGATTTTGACGCAGACTGGAATATCATTGAAAGCGATTACTGTCTGATGCACTCGGAAAACGCAGAAGAAATTACGAAAAAGATGCATCACTACATAAATCATTCGGATAAGATTATCGGGCTTAATGCGAGCGGAGTGGTCTTTTCCAATATTGATAATTTTAATCTGTCGGAAAAGCGTTTTTACGGCTGCAACTTTATGCAGTGTATTTTCCGCGGTCTGCATTCCAAGGGCTTCAGGAGCCGGATGAGTACTTTTGACTTTGCGGTATTCAGTGACTGCAACCTGCTTGAAAGCAACATGCAGTTTACTTCCTTTGCTGGGGCAAAATTCAGCCATGTGCTTTTTACGGGAAGCGATATGATTCAGGACAATTTTACGGGGCTGGAATCCTTTCAGTCTTCTTTTGATGACTCTGACCTCTACAATTCCCGCTTTATCAAGGCCAGGCTTATTGATACTTCCATCAGAAACTGCAACATCAAGAATACGGTATTCCGTGAGATTGAACAGCAGAACCTTTCTTTTAAGCTTTCCAACACGAATGAGGCGATTTTTGACGAAAGGGGAAGCGCACTTTTTACAGGCATGAAGGAACTGGACAATCCGGTGGGGGCTCTTATATGAAAATCTACTTTCACCTGAACATTGATACTTTTTCCAATACCTATGTCGTTGTTGACGAACATTCAAAATGCGCCGTCATCATAGATCCCGGTAAGCCTACAAACGAAGTCTTAAAGCAGATTGAAACGGACGGCTATACCCTTTGCGCTGCCCTTATTACACACAATCATGAAGACAACATCCGGGGGCTGACTACCCTCAGGCGCATTTATGACTTGCGGACCTATGCGGCAGATATTGACGTGGCATGTACGGCTGAAACAACAATTAAAGGCGAAGGCATACTGAAATTTGGCGGCATAACGGTAGAATATTTTTCCCTGCCCGGTCATACAGCGGATTCCATTGTCTACAAAATTGGAACCGTGCTCTTTACGGGAGATGTAATCAGTGCGGGAGAAATTGGAAGTACAAGCAGTTCTTATGCAAATGACTTGCTCTGCAACGGTATTCAGGCAAAGATTTTTACCCAGAGCGATGACACTGTGATTATGCCAAGCCGGGGCCCCATGACTTCTGTAAATGCAGAAAGAATGTACAATCTTGCCGCGGCCAGCCCTCAGATCCAGCAGAAAAACTTTTTCAGCGGCTTATAAGCCATACCCTTCCTGCGGCAAGATTCCAGCGGCCGCTCACATATTCTTCCAGAAGGGTTGCCGCAGATACAAAGCCCGCCGCTTCCGTGCTGATGATGTAGTCGGCAAGGTCTTTTGCGTAGACCTGAGAGTGGGAACGGGATGCCATGGCAACAAAATAGGGGCCCACTTCGCTCACAGGTTTTTGCAGCATGTAGGCCATGAATTCATTTTTCATCAGATAATCGTCATCTACATCATAGTTCAGGCTGGGCGTTACCTGAAAATAGCGGCGCAGATAGGCAATCGTTTTTTCATCCAGCGTGTAATAAATAGAAGCAACTGTATTGCGGAATTCCTCATCGATAAAATAGAGACCGTGCCAGCCTTCATGGGCAACAAACTGATAGCGCAGGGCTCTGGAAGAGTTTTGGGAAATGGAGATGACGGCTCCCCTGCCCGCGCTTATTGACGAGTCAGCATTCTGGACGAGGATGCCGTTCTGCACAAGAATTTCGTAGAGAATCCTTTCCTTTTGATTGAGGGGAAAACGGGACTTGCGGGCAGTTTCAAAAAAATCCGCAAGGGATTCTGCGCGGTAGTCATGGGCATTGTAGCCGTGCTTGTCCTCTAAGAATTCATCATCAAGCAGCTGGCCCCTGTAGCCGGCTTTTTCCACAAAGAATGCAAGGCGGCGAAAAAAATCATCCTGAATTTTGTAGTCCAGTGTGTCAAAGAAAAGCACTCCGGGAAAGCGGTCCCATTCAAAAAGTTCATATTCGTTTCCCCGCCACTTATCCCGGCTCCATGCCATGATGAGTCCCGGGTCTGTGCGCAGGGGCTTAACGACATAGCGGCTGTCTTCTTTAAAAGCGAGCAGATTAGGGTCACTTGCACGGACAAGCAGGGCGGCAACTTTTACTTCATTTTCTTCGATAAATGCAGGCGCAAAAGGAGATTTGAGGGCGGCGCAGGGAATGGTTACGCTGTCACCGCTGGGACGGATAGTCAGACGCTCACCGCCAATTGTAAGCTTTACGGGAGCCTTGTCATGTTCCGGGTCTGTTGAGCGGAAAAATATGTCCAGCTGGGGAAGAAGAGTCTGGGCGGTCTGGCTTGCGTTGAGCACCATGGGTACGCCGGTAAAATCTGTCTTGAAATAGGGTTTTTCAATCTTGCCGCCATTGGGTGCAAAGGCAAAAACAGGTTCCTTTTTGCGGAAATCAAAGCCAATCTGAGCGGGAACCACTTTTGCGGCCGTTACCCTGCAGCTGGCGGGGCTTTTTATGTAGAATCCAGCAGGCAGAGGTGAATCCTTATTCAGGCAGAAGATGACAGAAAAGGAAAGTTTTGCAAACTGACTGAAATCAGCAGAAATCTGGGGACGGGATGCCCGGTTTGACTTGAGGCCGAATGAAGAAAAATCATCCTTGTACAAAAAACCTATACCGCTCAGTCCGCTGCCCTTTTGTTTTTTTACGGAAATGCTTATCTGCAGGGCGGCATCACTGTGGCTGGAAATGTAATCAGCAAATGCCTGAAGCTGGGCGGGTGTAAAGGAAAAACAGGTCATCCCCTCTGAAGAAAAAGATGTAAGTTCTTCTTCCGGAGCTCCGGGAACTTGCAGGGAAAAGGCGGCCGGACGGGAACAGGATGACATGAAGAAGATGGAGGCAATAATGAATACTTTTGCACCCAGAGACAGTAATGCAAAGAGATAAAAAGCAGTTTTTTTCAGGGACATTTTTTGCATCTCCATACGATTTTCTTTTTCCTATGCTACCATTTTTTTGACGATTACGCTATAGTTTTACTAATGAAGAAAAGCTGGTCAGAAACAGTGATTATTCCTCACCCAAATGAACAGAAAAAACTCTCTGATTTGCAGAAAATCATACTGAACACAATACAAAAAGAAATCAGACAGAGAGAAGAAAATATGGCTCCGGCAGAGGACAGGGAAATCTGGGCTCCCTCTTTTCCCCTTTATGTAAACGGCTTTTCAGAAAATGAAGAAAACAGTAAAAATCTGGCTGAATGGAAACGAGAGATACAAGGCTGCAGGCTGACGAATTTAAGACTCGAAAAAGACAGGATTTTTCTGGAATCAGACATTAAAGGAAAAGGTAAAAATTTTTCCGGCCTTTTGCAACTTGCCTGCCGCATAGAGGGAAATGAAAAAACAGATATCAATAAGGATATTTTTGAAAAAGCCCAGACCTTTTTTCCCCTCCTTCTGCCTGTATTCCGTCTGGCAGTTGTAGACTTTACAGAAGAAGACTGTCACAGGGAATGGACGGTAAGGGATTCTGTCTGGATTAAAAAAGCATAATACGCGGAGTAAAAGGGGCAAGATATGAAAAAGCTTTCAGAAATCTTCAAAATAGAAAAACCAGCCATCACAAAACAAAACCTCACAAATCCAATGAGTTTTAAGCAGTGGGAAAGCTACTTTGAAGCTGTAAGAAATGAAAGGGTGCTGAGTCTTTCCAAGGCCCTGTCTGACGTTATGGCGAACGTGCCCGAAAGCAGAAAACTGATTATTCTGGCAGATATTGTCGGCTTTTCCCAGGACAGTACCCGCGAGCAGGTAAGAAAGATTTATCTTTTCCAGCGCTATCTGGGGATGCAGGTGATGAACAGCAAAATGTCTTTTCAAAAAAGGGTTCAGGTGTCCCACTTTGTGCCCACCGGAGACGGCTGCTACATCATTGCCGACAACTGCAAGCCCGAAATTGCCCTGAATTTTCTTGTGAGCCTTATCAGCGGTTTTAAAAGCATTCAGACAGGTGACGAAAAACCTATGGCCTTGCGGGCTTCCGCACTGATTGGCAGCTGTGTTCCCATTCTGGATATGGCCCGCCACAAAAATTACATCGGTGAGGGTATGAACGAAGCCGCCCGCATTTTAAGTGGCGGGCAGAAAAGTCTGGAAGAAGAATTTTTACGGAAAAATCCGGATAAAAGCGAAGCCGATGCAAAAGCCTTTTCAGAGAACTCCCTCTATCTGGGGCTTTCCCTGGCAGAAGGCATTGAATCCTATGCTGATGCCTGCCAGGAAGTCGTCCGCTATGAGGGCGTGGCAGACAAGCATGGAAAAAGAAGGGATATCGTGATACTCCGCGGAGTACAGTAATCCTGATTTTTTTTATTTCATTACTTCGTTACCGCGCTGCATTGCGGTAAGGCCTGTTTTTACCAGTTCGATGATGCCGTAAGGCTCAAGCAGGCGGATCAGGCTGGCAATCTTATCTTCACTTCCGGTTGCCTCTACGATGACTGATTCCTGAGAAACGTCTACGATGTGGGCACGGAAAATATCACAGGTTTCTATGATGACGGCGCGGTCTGTGCCTTTTGCCTTTACCTTAATCAGTGCCATTTCACGGCGGCATGATTCTGCTGAGTGGAAATGTGCAATGGAAATAACTTCCACCAGTTTTGCAAGCTGCTTGCGAATCTGGTCAAGCGTGTATTCATCGCCATCTACCACAATCGTCATGCGGGACTGACCGGGATTATGTGTTTCACAAACAGTCAGACTGTCGATATTGAATCCACGGCGGCTGAAGAGACCTGAAACGCGGCTCAAAACACCGGCATGGTTTTCTACTAACACTGAAAGAACATATTTAGACATATCATACTCCTCTGTATACGCCAAGCAGGCGCACATCTTCTGCTTTTGCTTTGAGTGCGTTCAGTACTTTGCGTACATATTTTTCCTTATCTTTAACACTTTCGTCAAGTACGGCATCCGCATAGAACCAGTAGCGCCAGGGTTTTCCCGCAATGGGGCGGCTTTCCAGACGGCTCAGGTTCAGGTGGGCTTCCTGGAAAATTCCCAGACATTCATACAAGGCGCCGGGCTCGTTATTAGTGCTGAACATGAAGGACGCCATGTTTGGTGAAGAACCTTCGCCCAGCTGCTGACGGAAAGCCTGTTCTGCCGCATCTCCTGTCAGATGATTGGGAGCGATAATTACAAAGCGGGTGTAATTGCGGGGGTCATCTTCAATTCCCTCTTTGAGGACTTCCAGTTTGTAGAGTTTGGCATTTACGGCGCTTGCAATGGCAGCATTTTCCGGAGATGCTTTTTCGCTCACCAGTTTTGCAGCCGTTGCCGTAGAGACTGCTTCAATCTGGATCCAGTCCTTGTGGTCAAAGAGATAATTATGACACTGGCTCAAAGCCTGGGGATGAGAGTAGACCGTTTTAATCGTGTCCAGAGTCGCTCCCTTGCAGGCCAGAAGGGAATGCTGAATGCGCAGGGTGATGGAGCCAACGATAGAGACATCTTCAAAAGATGTAAGGTTATCGTAATTCTGATAGACCGAACCTGCCAGACTGTTTTCAATAGGAACCATGCCATAATCTGCACGGCCGTCTACAACAGCCTGAAAAAGTTCACGGAAAGAATCCACCGGCTCGGCCTTTACACTGCCGTCAAAATAGCGGTCAATAGCCTGTTCTGCATAGGCACCTTTTTTGCCGCTGAAAGCACAAAGGATTTTTTCTTTTTTTGTACCGTTTGTTTTTTCTACGGTAATAGCCTTGGGAGATTTTTTTGCCGCCCGGATATGGGCAACGGATTTTCCAACTACAGGGGCAAGAGCTTCAATATCCCGCATAAGTTTGTCAAACTGCTCAGGGTAAAGAGCCTGGGCCGCATCGCTCAAAGCCTTTTCCGGGTGACAGTGCACTTCTACGATGATACCGTCTGCACCACTTGCAATGGCAGCCAGTCCCATAGGCGG
>DFDV01000214.1 GCA_002369025.1 Treponema sp. UBA3819
GGTGACCAGATGGCTATCCACGTACCGCTGACACAGGCGGCTCAGATGGAATGCTGGACTTTGATGCTCTCAGCCCGCAACCTGCTTGACCCGGCTAACGGTAACACAATCGTTTACCCCTCTCAGGACATGGTTCTGGGTATCTACTATATGACTTCTGTAAAGCCCAACGCTCTCGGCACCGGCAAGCGCTTCTCATCTGTAGAAGAAGTCTCTATGGCTGCAGAAAGCGGAAGTATTGAATGGCAGGCAGAAATCAAAGTGCCCGCTCCCAAGGATTCTTTTGACGAAGGTGCATTCAAGGCTGGCGATGTAATCGAAACAACTGCCGGTCGTCTGCGCTTTAACGAAGAAATGCCGGAAGCAGTCGGTTACGTCAATCAGCAGATGGGCGACAAAAAGCTCAAGAAGATGATTGAGGATGTATATCACAAGCAGGGCCCCTGGCTCACCATTCAGATGCTGGATGCTGTTAAGGCCTGTGGTTACAAGAACGCTACATTCTTCGGTGCAACCCTCTCTATGGACGACATTCTTATCCCTGATGAGAAGAAGCCCATGGTTGATGAAGCTAACAAGCAGGTTGAAGAAATCGTCGGTCAGTACTCAAAGGGTACAATTACTGCTGAGGAACGCTACAACAAGGTAACGGATATTTGGCAGCGCACCAACGAAAAACTTACTGACATCATGTACAAGAACATGTCTAAGGATAAAGACGGTTTCAACACTATCTTTATGATGGCAAACTCTGGTGCTCGTGGTTCTAAGAAGCAGATTTCTCAGCTGGCAGCTATGCGTGGTTTGATGGCAAAACCGAACGGCGACATCATTGAACTTCCTGTCCGCTCAAACTTCAAGGAAGGTCTTTCCGTTATTGAATACTTCATTTCTTCAAACGGTGCTCGTAAGGGTCTTACCGATACTGCTTTGAAGACAGCTGACGCAGGTTACATGACCCGCCGTCTGGTTGATGTTGCACAGGACGTTGTTATCAACGAAGAAGACTGTGGTACAATCAACGGTCTGGACTACACAGCAATCAAGAACGGTGATGAAATCATCACACCGCTCAGAGACAGAATTGTGGGACACTTTACGATTGAACGCGTAGTGCACCCGGTTACTGGCGAACTGATTTGCGACGTAAATGAATATATTACAGAAGAACTGGCAGACCGCATTGATGAAGCAGGTGTGGAAAAAGTTAAGCTCCGCACTGTTCTTACCTGTGAAGCTGAACACGGTGTCTGTGTTAAGTGCTACGGCAAAAACCTTGCACGCAATAAACTGGTTGAAATTGGTGAGGCTGTCGGTGTTATCGCCGCTCAGTCAATCGGTCAGCCTGGTACACAGCTTACGATGCGTACCTTCCACGTTGGTGGTACCGCTTCTAAGGAAACTGAGGAAAACCGCATTCTGCTTAAGTACCCCATCATCGTTAATGAGATGGAAGGTACACATGTTGAAACAAGCGAAGGCTGGCTCTTTACCCGTAAGGGTACGATGACTGCAACCCGCATCATCGACACTCTGACACTGGAAAAAGGCGACAAGGCTGAAGTAAAGGACGGCGATCCTGTTCTGCGCGGTGCTACACTGATTACCCGTAAGGGTGGCGATGTTATCGCAAAAGAAAACGGACGCATTCTGGAAAAAGACGGTGTTCTCTATCTTATCAATGCAAAGCCCCAGGAAATCGAAATCTCCAACGGTTCAACGATTTTCGTAAAGGTTGGCGACATTGTAGAAACAGGCAAAGTTGTTGGTACATTCGATCCTTACTCAGAACCGATTATCGCTGAAGTTGAAGGATATGTTCACTTTGAAGACATCATCGCCGGTGCAACACTGGTTGAAGATATCGACCCGAATACAGGCAATGTTGAACGCAGTATCAGTGACCTGCACCTGGATACAAAGCAGCCGCGCATTCTGATTACCGATGAAGCCGGTAACGAACTCGGCGGTTACTATCTGCCGGCAGGCGCAGTTCTGACCGTAGAAGACAAACAGCATGTTGATGCAGGCGTAACCCTGGCAAAGATTGCTATGGCTGCCGCTAAGTCAAACGATATTACTGGTGGTCTTCCCCGTGTTTCTGAACTCTTTGAAGCCCGCAAGCCAAAGATTCCCTGCGTGCTTTCACAGATTGCCGGTACCGTTAAATTCGGTAAGATTACAAAAGGCAAGCGCTCTGTAATCGTAGAAGATGCTTATGGCAAGCAGTTTGAACATCTTGTTCCGATGACTCGCCGTCTGCTCGTTCGCGATGGAGACCGCATTAAGGCCGGCGAAGCTCTGTGTGACGGTTCTCCGGACGCACACGATATTCTGGCAATCCTTGGCGAAAACGCTCTGCAGAATTACCTTATGGATGAAATCCAGCAGGTTTACAATGCACAGGGTGTATCCATCGATGACAAGCACATCGGTGTTATCGTACGCCAGATGCTCCGCAAGGTTGAAATTGTGGCTGTTGGTGACTCACGCTTTATCTTTGGACAGCAGGTTGATAAATACCACTTCCATGAAGAGAATAAGCGCGTTATCGCAGAAGGTGGACAGCCCGCCGTTGCCCGCCCCATGTTCCAGGGTATCACAAAGGCTGCTCTGGCAACCGACTCCTTCATTTCTGCATCTTCCTTCCAGGAGACCACACGCGTTCTTACAAATGCGGCAATCTCCGGAGCAACGGACAGCCTGCATGGTCTGAAGGAAAACGTCATTATCGGTCACATGATTCCGGCCGGTACTGGTATCCGCAATTACCGCAATGTCAAACTCTTTGACCGTGGCGACAATGACCTGGATATCGAAATGGAAGAAATCCTTGAGCGCCGCCGTCAGGAACGCGAAGCCGAACTTGCTCTGGCCCGCGAACCTCTGGCAGACGCCTCATCCGCTCTGGCAGAAGGTGACGATCAATAAGATCTGAACTAAAAAACTCCAGTTGCCTGAAATCAGGTGACTGGAGTTTTTTTTGTTTGTGGCAGTTAAAAAAAATTTCTTCCATCTGTTAGTAATTATCGCTAATCCGCATAATCATCTGGGTTATAGGTTCTTTAATTGCAAGAGGAATTTTTTCCAGTTTTTCCAGAAGCTGCTGGTGCTTTTTGTACATTTCAATATTGTAAATTTTTATATCGGAGTCTGCATCGGAATTTCTGAAAGTTCCGTCTTTAGAGCGAATTTCCGTTAATTCTTCGCCTAATAAATATTCAATCGGTACATTCAGTACTTTTGAGATTCTGATGGCTGTGTCCGCCCCGGGCATACTGTCCCTTTCCAGTCCCAATCCAATTCCCTGATAGGTAATATTTGCCCTGAAGGCAAGCTCTTTTCTAGTCAGCCCCTGGTATTCCCTCTCTTTCTCTACGTTAGCCCAAAATCCCATAAAAATATTTTATTATAATAGTGTAATTATTTATTTGAAAAACTACTAAAGAAATGGTAAACTACCATAGTATATTTTATGGGAGCATTTATGAAAACAAAATATTTTTTGATGTCAAGTAAAAATCTTTTTCTGATGCTGATTATTTTTTCTCAAGCTGTTTTCTTTGTTCAGGCATCAGGTTCTCCCCAGGCACTGCTGGCGCTTGAAGGGAAGGGTGAAAAAGAATCGGTCTCCGAATCGGTTCAGCTTCTGGCTGATCCGACCCTTGCGATGTCAACTCCGAATTATCCGGTCACAGCGGGTGATGTCTATTCCCTTGTTTTTATGTCGGGTTCAACACCTGTCCGTTATACACTTCCTGTGGATACGAGCTATAAAATCAGGGTTGCCAATCTTGGTGTAATAAAATGCTCAGGATTTACTTACAATCAGCTCAAGTCTCAGGTGGAATATCTGATTGCGCAGAATTATCCCTTGTCAGGAACTCAGTTTGTCCTTACAAATCCGGCTGTTTTTCTTGTCAGTATTATGGGCGAGGTTAAAAAGGCGACGGAAGAAAAGGCATGGGCTCTGACCAGACTTTCTGCCTTTATCTCTCAGAATATGACGGAATATTCTTCTGTCAGAAAGGTTGCCGTTATCTCTGCGGATGGAAAAAAGAAAAACTTTGACTTGTACCGGGCCTGGAGATATGGAGATTTTTCACAGGATCCCTACCTGAGGCCGGATGATAAAATTGAGATTTGCCGGGCTGAAAGAAAGGTTACAATTGATGGTGCCGTTGAGCGTCCGGGGGTGTACGAACTTCTTCCGAATGAAAATCTTGACGAACTGATTGAATCTTATGCCTGCGGAGTGAAAAAAACGGCAAATCTTATGAATATCCGTCTTGTGAGAATTTCAGATGGTGATGAGAGGCTGGAAAAAGTCATCTATCTTTCTCAGCCTGACATAAAGAAGAATTTTGCACTTCTGGACAGGGACAAGATTTCCGTTTCCGACTGGAGTGAGTGGCAGCCTTTTATTGAATTAAAGGGAATTATAAAAAAGCCGCTTGTCACGGATTATGCCGCTGATGTAAAGGGAACTGAAAGCACTTCTTTCTATAAAACAAAAGTGAATTTTTATATCGGAGAGGATTATTCTTCTTTAATCCGCAGAATCAGGGATATGTTCA
>DFDV01000107.1 GCA_002369025.1 Treponema sp. UBA3819
TTTGGATGAAGATAATCAGTTCGGCCTGGTCGTCAAGGATGTCAAAAAGGCGGTCTGTCAGAACCTCATCAAAAGCCTGTCCGAATCTTCCGTGATTCGGGATGTGACGGATGCCACGGGCGGTACCAGTTTAAGCGAATCGGATTGTGATGAGGGTATGACCCTGGCCCTGATGTATAATCGGGATTTGGGAACGGCCGATGCGGATTCGGCCCCGGCAACGACAGAGACGACCACAACCCTGTCTGATGATGATACACCCGAGACGACAACAACCGGTGCCGACGATGATACGCCGGAAACGACCACAACCGCGGCAGATGATTAAAAGGTTGTACGGCCGATGGGGATTGACTTGTCGGCCGGACTGTTTTTGGCTTTACTTTTCCTGAACGAAGGTCAAAAATTCGCTTGACAAAACGAATAAAATAGAGTATAAGCGACCCGTTCTGTCGGAACGTGGCTCAGCCTGGTAGAGCACTACGTTCGGGACGTAGGGGTCGCTGGTTCAAATCCAGTCTACCCGACCTTGCAAAGCATCGCATTTCTGCGGTGCTTTTTTTATGCTTTTATTGCTCGGATTCCTCTGCAAAAAAAGCCGCCACTTACCGGTCCACTTCACAGAGGCTGATAAATGACGGCTTTAGTATTTGCTAAGCGATATGTGATCTATTAGAGCGGGATATTGCCATGCTTGCGGCAGACTTTGTCGCTGCCAGTTTTGTTTTCAAGCAGGGTAAGGCTCTGAACGATGCGGGCTCTTGTTTCTTCCGGCTGAATGACCGCACTGATGTAGTCGCGCTGGGCGGCGATGGTGGGAGTCATAAAGGTTTCGCGGTATTCCTGACCTTTCTGAGCCTTGACGGCAGGATCTGCTTCTTTTGCATAGAGAATGCCGATTGCACCTTCTGCACCCATGACGGCGATTTCTGCCTTGGGCCATGCGTAGACAAAGTCTGCACCAAGGTGTTTTGAACACATGGCGATGTATGCGCCGCCGTATGCCTTGCGGGTAATAATCGTTACTTTGGGAACTGATGCTTCGCTATAGGCATAGAGGACTTTTGCACCGTGGCGGATAATGCCCTTCTGTTCTTCCTGGGGACCGGGGATAAAGCCGGGAACGTCAACAAAGTTGAGCAGGGGAATGTTGTAGCAGTCACAGAAGCGTACATGGCGTGCGATTTTGTCAGATGCATCGCAGTTCAGGACGCCGCCGAGGTAGCCCGGATTGTTTGCAACGATACCGACTGTCTTTCCTTCAATTTTTGCAAAACCTACCACAGCGTTCTGGGCAAATTCTGCCATTACTTCAAAGAATGAATCATCATCGGTAACATCGTTAATCACTTCGTGGATGTCATAGCCTTTTGTGCTGATTTCCGGAAGAATTGTATTGATGTGCTTTGCCTTGTGGCGGGCGTCAAATTTGATTTTGCCTTCTGCAGTCTGGCTGTCGCCATAGAAGTGGGGAATGTAGTCCAGCAGTTTGCGGACTTTTTCGTAACATTCTTTTTCATCATTGCAGCGGTAGTGGGCTACGCCAGACTTCTGGCTGTGAATTGCAGCGCCTCCCAAGTCTTCGTCGCTGATGTCCATGAACATAACCTGCTTGACGACTTTGGGACCTGTGATGTACATGTGGGAAATCTGGTCAACGGTAAAGATAAAGTCTGTGAGTCCCGGAGAATACACTGCACCGCCGGCACAGGGACCTGCAACGATAGAAATCTGGGGAATAACGCCTGAGGCGCGTACATTCTGGTAGAAAATGTCGCCGTATCCGCAGAGTGCATCAACACCTTCCTGAATACGGGCTCCGCCTGAATCGTTTACACCGATAACCGGACATTTGATTTCAATGGCCTTTGCAATAAGTTCTGCAATTTTCTGTCCGTGAACTTTTCCAAGTGAACCGCCCTGAACGGTGAAATCCTGGGCATAGACGGCAACTTTTTTACCATTGATTGTGCCGAAGCCTGTGATAACTCCGTCATAGGGAATTTCTTTCTTTTCCATGCCGAAGTTGGTGCACTGGTGACGCGCATCGGCGTAAATCTCCATAAAACTGTCTTTGTCGCACAATGCGTTGATACGCTCAATCGCATGCAGTTTTCCTTTGGCATGCTGTTTTTCCAGATTATATTCTGCCATAAAAATACCTCGGCTTGTAAAAGATGGCTTTAGTGTATAGCGAGAATTATCTTTTGTCAATATGACATTATTTGTAAATGTGTCAATTTGAAAAACGTGCTTTCAGGGCTTCCTGGCCTTTTGCCAGTTCTTCGTCAGTGGGAAGCCATTCGTAGGTCTGTCTGAGCTGGGCGACGCTTTTTACAACATCGTCTCCGCATGCGTCTAAGGCGGCCTGATAGTCTCTGGTAAAATCTTTTGTAAAGACAAAGGTCTGCTTGTTTCTGCTCTGCAGGTCCGTTACAATCCAGCGGCCGCCTTTCCAGGTGAGGGTCACAGTGTCCCGGACTTTGTTTATGCTGATCTGGGCGTCGCCGTTGTTGTTTACCAGATAGTATTCGGCCTTGTGCTGGACGGTCGCACCGCGCTTGAGCTCAATGCCGTCTTCAGATTTTAATTTTTCAGGCTTGTCGGCGCGGATGGGGTAGTCATAGAATACATCGGCGGGGCTTCCGTCAATCGTCAGCCGGGTAATGCCGAACTGCCAGTATTTGGTTTTGTTTTTCAGGAAGAGCCATTCTGCGGTGCTGATGGTGCCTTCATCCTGATTCATGGCAAAGCGGCTGCGGTTGGTAACGTAAAAGCCTGCGATAATCTGGCGGAGGTTTTTAATTTTTTTTCCTTTTGCGATTTCCTGCAGGTGGGGAACGCTGCTTTTGTGAATGGTTGCGTAGAGTTCCTGGGTTGTCTGCCGGGAAGTGAGGCCTCTGGATGTTGCAAGTTTCTGGTTTTCCTGATGGAAGGATGTGAATGCCCAGACTGCCAGAAGAAGGGCAATGCCTGCGGCTATCAGTCTGGTGTGGTTCCTGCGGGTAAAGCGTCTTCGTTTTACGCTTGCGGCCTGCTTTTGCAGGAATTTTTCTCTGCGGCGGATAAATTCTTCCTGGGGAAGTTCCGGGCTGCGTGCTGAGGACGGATTGGTGCAGGCTTCCAGCTCACTTACGAATGTGTCAGGGGAGAATTTTTTTGCGGCTGCCAGAATTTTCTTTCTGTGCTCTTCGTCTTTTTCATTTACGAAGCGGCGTTCTCCGGGCAGGGGTTTTGCCTCTGCACTTACCTGAAGGCCGCAGTCGATACTGCTTGCAAGATTTGGGTCTAGTCCGTTTATCAGCATGTAACTGGGAATAAAGCGGGCATCAAAAATATCTGCCTGCCTTTTGGATGTGTCACTTTCTGTGTAGGGAAGGCTGCCACAGAGGGCCCGGTAGGCCAGGACTGCCCGGGTAAAGAGCAGGGCTTCTGAGCCGCTGAGGCCTTTGCGGATGTAAAAGCCCTGAAGGTCAGCATAAGAGTTCCGTGTATTGCCTGCGGAGCGTTCAAAAAGATTTGCGGGTAAAAAGAGAATGCGGACAGCAGATTCATCTGAAAAGAGAATGATGCCCTCAGCCCCCACTGTCTGCAGGGGAATGTCTTCTTCGAGCGCCGCAGTGAGGGCGGTGAGGACTGCCTTGACCCCTTCCTGTATGTCTTCTGCAGGTGAACTTTCAAAAATTTCGCAGAGGCTTTTTCCTTTTCCAAGTGAGGGGCCGGTAAAAGAAACTATGTCATCAGCATCTGTGCGGGTGCCGGTAAATTTCCAGGGCTCAAAAGAGACGTCCTGGCTTCTGGCGCTCTTTCGGGGAAGGCTTGCGATAAAACCTGTCTCGTCAATTTCCCGGATATACTGGGTGCGGCCGAAGGCATCCTGAGAAAGGGAAGTGGAAAGAAAGAGGGTATCACCCTGTATGGAAACAATGTGGGATATCATAATTTAAAGATAGTCATTTTAATGGTGAAAAGCAAGGAAAATCCGTCTGTCTCCAGGCATCTGCCAGGGCAAACGCATTATAGATATCGAGCTTGCATATCGGCTGGACAAATGA
>DFDV01000106.1 GCA_002369025.1 Treponema sp. UBA3819
CTGTTGTTTGAGGCAATCAGAGCCTGTCCGTTGATATCATTTCCTTCTGCAAAAATAACATATTTGTGTCCCAGAACAACGTCGCCCAGAGTCAGTTCAGTCTGCTGGGTAAGGGCATCTGTATTGGCATCTGCCTCTGTCGCAGTATAACGGCTTAATGTTACGCCATATTCCTGGGCAACCGCTTCATTCCATGTCCACAGGACTTTTTTGGGATTATCACGCTCGCCGTCTTCGTCTGCATCAAGGGTATCCTGATAGTAGAGGGTAATAGTACAGGTGCTCAGATTGGTGCCGTCAAGACCCGTTGCCAGGGAAAGAGTCATGGGGTTATCAGTCAGATAGTTACGGTAACCGACTGTGTACATATCCTTGTCATCTTTTTCCGGATCAAGCACAAAACCGCTTACCGTAAAGGTGGGGTTGTTGCGCGGATTCATTGAGAATGTGAGCCAGTTTGAAGTGTCGTCGATAGCTTCTTCAGATATGATACTCTTTGTTTCTGCGGCGGCAAGAATTGCCTTGAGTTCTTCTTCTTTTGTCTTGTCTTCCTCATATTCCGTGTCTGTTCCGTTGATATAGTCACGCAGGCTGCGTACGGAAAAGTTGGGGAAATTTGGGTTATTATTGTTAATCAAGTTAAGGACTTCGTTTGTTCCCCTGTAGAAGATGCTTGTGGCGTTTCCTTCGTCCTCAAATGTTTTATCAACTGGATCTGTATAGACGCAGGTATCATCGATTGCAGTTACGGTAAAATAGAACTGTTTGCTTTCTACAATTTTACCCTGCTCATAGGTAGCAATTGCATCTTCGCCAAAGAGTTTCTGATAGTTCTGCCAGCGCTGCACGTTTTCCGCTTTTGTGCGGTAATTTTCGCCTGTTTCATCTGCCTCATCCTTATAGTAGCGGGCAATTACCAGAGGATTTGCATTGGAAATATCTGAAATGGAAGAGAATGTATTGTCAAAAAGTTTGTTTCCGGCTTCATCATAAAAACTGACAATCAGTTTTTCAATGACATTACCCTGCTCAGAGAAAGCACCTTCCAGCTGAACAGTCTGACCATAGCCTTTTGCCTCCTGAGTACCGTAAGAAGTCGGTTTTGTCAGAACAAGGACAGGAGCGGTATTATCGATATCATAGTAAATATCGTTACTTGCAGACTTACGGTTTGCCGCGTCATGAGAGAAAGTCTGGAAATAATACTGACCGTCTTCCAGCTGGGTAGAGTCAATTTCTGCCGTCCAGGATTTTGCATCTTTTGCCAGAGTTGCAGTCCATGTCTTGAGGATGGTTTCCTTTGTGGAATCCAGAACCTGCACATCAACTGAGGTTACAGCTTTATCATCACTACAATTTCCGGCAAGGATAAATGTAGAACGTATGCGGGAGGATGCAGGAGGATAGGTAATCTCGACTTTAGGAGCTTCCGTATCAACAGAAGATCCCAAACCGACATTGTCGGAACAGGTCAGAAGCGAAAAAAACGCACCAAGTGCCAGTAAGCCAGATACAAATTTCAAACAAGGATTCTTCACCATCATAGTCATCTCCTTTTCCAGCCTTAATAGCAAAAACAATTTAAGAAGATTTTAAGTTACAGTTTGATAAGACAACGAACAGAAGCTGAAAAAACTGTGTTTTTCCGCTCCTGTTCATTCCGAAGAAAAATTAGAACACGTTTACACGCAGACCGAATGAAATCTGCGGGACGATTGTTGCAATGTTATCACCGGCAACGTCAGACGGAACGAACCAGAGCTGACCTTCCGTATAAAATGCTATTGTCCTAAACATCTTTTGCTTAGCAAAGGTTACACGCGGGAACTCCAATTGTGCAAGAGCAGCACTCAAAATCTGTGCTGAACCGGAACCGGAATCATTAAAGCGCGTAAAGTTTGCACCGAGTGCAATATTCATGCTCAGCCATTCCCAGTCTGGACCAAACAGATATCGGAAGGGCAAATAATAAACATTTGCCAGAAGCTTTGCACCAATAATGCTGTCACCACCGTAGCGATACTTACCACTCTTGAAAAGAGCCCACTGAGTTTCAGTGAACTGGCCCCACTGCACCTGAAGCTTAACGTTATCATCAAAGAAGGTAAGACCTACACCAATATCAAAGAGGGTTGCGCCCCAGAAATGCCAGTCAAAATACAGACCCTGAATGAACTTAGGAACTTCATAAGAAGCCTTGTCACCTTTTCTCAGATAGAGGGTAACGTCTTTTAACTCAACATTATCGTGGGTCAAACCACTGAATACCAGTTCCTGATTGTAGCGGCCGCCTGCTCCCGGAGAAATCAGTTTGATTATAGGAGCGGTGTTGTCAACCTGTACAATAGTTCTGGTTACGGCAACTTCACCGTTCTTCATTGTAGCACGAACAAGCAGAAAATGGTAGCCTTCAGATATATCTTTATTCTCAACCCGATAGCGCCACTTACCGCTGGAAGAAATCTTTTCAAAGGTACGGCCGTTATCCAGGCTCAATTCTACCTTTTCAACAGATTTTGCCTCTACCGCAGCCTTCAGATCTTTTGAAGCACCCTTCACCTTTGCCGCTACGAGTTCCTCTTCGGAAATTGAGTAGCCAGAGTTACCGCGGATGTAGGGGCGGTCTACTGCAAAGTCGCCGTAGGTAAAGTTATCAATGGTAATCCAGGGACCAAATGACGTGTAGTTGATGTACTGTTCGTTAGAAGTAATCTTCTTTCCGTCTGCCAGAACTGCCTGTACACGAATCTTGTGCTGACCGTCAGTAATCAGGTCGGGACTCAGCTGGAATTTATAGTAGCCGCTGGTAGAAAGCAGGGTTTCCTGTACCTGAACGGCATCTACATACAGTATCAGGCTGGTGATTTCCACTTCACTTGATGCTGTACCGTAAATATTGAATACACCCCGTACTTCTTCGCCGTTCAGCGGATAGAGAAGGTCTACTTTTGCCTTGGGTGCAAACTTGTTCAGCATGATGTTGCGGCTTACACGGGTAACATTGTTTGCGGCATCACTACCAACCAGTTCGATATTGTAAAGACCGTTGTCCAGCTGGCTCAAATCAATGGCTTCCGTAATAATCTGACCAACTTCCAGATCCTTGCGGCTCAGGGCACTGTTTACGGTTTTTCCTTCAAGGCTGGTAACCGTAATGTGCAGGTCAGTCAGTTCAACGTTATCCGTTGTCTGACCGCTGAAGAATACCATGCCTGTTGAAAGACTGCCGTCCATGGGAAGTTCAAGTGTGATTTCCGGCACGGTATTATCAATGTTAATCAAAGATGAATACAGGGCTTCAATGCCGTACCAGTCTACAATCTTAAAGAATACCGCATGGGTACCGTCCTGAATGACCCGGGTATCTACCGTAAAGTGCCATTCAGTATTAAGCTTGTCGTGGCCAAAGTCACCGATTGTCTCATCATAACTGTTTCCGTTATCCAGTGACACGTAAACCATTTTAATGCCGTTTTTATCGCTTGCCTTACCGTCAATAGTAATAGTCTCTTTTACCGTAGTATTGATTGAAGGCTTTACGATATTACCTTTTGGCTCTTCCAGAGATACATTAAAATGGCGGACAAATTCAGGACCTTTTACGCCGTTACTGTCTTCTGCATAGACGGTAATGGTATGTTCATTATCTGCCAGTCCTTCTATGGGCACATCAAAGGTAAAGCTTGATGCATAGTCAGGCAGAGACTGATAGTCGTTCTTGTCTATCTTGTACCAGATTTTAGAGGGACCGTCATCATCATAGACAACACCGGAAACCGTAAAGTCTTTGGTAACAACCGCTTCTTCTTCCGGCAGATGGACTTCTGCTACAGGAAGGTCGCTCTGGTTATCAATGATGAACTGCCATTCGCGCATGACAAGCACATTGCCCGCTGCGTCATAGAAATTAAAGGTCATCAGGTCGTGGAGAGGCTTTTCTACAGTACCAACATGAGTCGTTACAATAGGAGCCAGCGGGATGTCTATGGGCTGGGGTGCAACCTTACCAGCAGGAGGAGCAAGATAGGTTATGTGATCCATTCTGCCGTTGTCGGTCACTTTAAAGGCAATCAGGTTTTCACCGTTAATGATGTCTTCCATGCCCGGAACGATAACAAAGGCTTCCGGAGGCTGGGTATCTTTCTGATATGCTCCGCCGACAATTGTTGTTCTGCCTGCACGATCAGTTGCACGAACATTTACGCTCAAAAGACCATCTTCTACGAGATCCAGTTTAATGGTTGCGGCATAGGTATTTGCACCACCGCTTCCACGGCGGGTAAAGGCATTCCAGGTTTCTCCATGGTCCAGAGAATATTCCACGGAGGCGATGCCGTTTGTATCATCTGCTTCTACTTCAAGAGTCAATGAATCCTGCAGCCATGACTGCTGGGCAGGAGAAAGAATGGCTACATGGGGATTTTCGTTGTCCACCAGCAGGGTAACAGGCTGTGAAGTATAGTCCACGCCCTGACCATCCTTGATTTTCACCGTTACATTGCGGTAAAGACCTTCCTTTACCGCCAGAATGCTTACATTATTGCCGTCTGAAGAAAGTTCCAGTCCGTCGGGAGCAGATGCAAAGCTGGATGTAATGGGTGCCGGAACATTTGCATATCCGCTGAAACTTGTTCCTGATGCCAGCGCATAGGATGAGGTCTTTTCATTAAAGATAACATTTTCCTGCGGCGTCCAGTAGAACTGGCGGGAATTGTCTATGAGTTCGCGGTCACGTTCACGCACGATTATAATGGAACCCTCGTATGAACCGGAACCTTTTGCCGTATCTGCAATAACTTTTATCTTTGTATTGCGGGCGGGCAGATTGTCCAACGGGATGACGGCTTCATAATGCAGTCCGTCTTCACTTGCTACGCGGACTTTTGATGCCCTTCCAGTCTGAGTAACATCTCCACCGGCCGTCCTGTCTCCAGTGATTTCATAGGTTACCGCCGTTATAGGGAATTCCGTAGAAATCAGTTCAATATCTGCAACCAGTTGTGCCTGACCGCGGCTTCCCCTTGGCAGAACCAGTTTCATTCCGCTTGCGTAGGGAGTATCATTTACGCTCTTAAAGAAGACTGAAACACCGCCGTCCTTGCGGGTCGTAAAGCTTGAACTGTAAGACTTGCCTGTGTCCAGTGTTTTTCCTGCAATATCAAAAGTATGGGCACCGGGAGTCATGTCATCGCGGCGGAAGACACCACATAAATGGTCTTTCTGAATTATGCCCTGATATGTAGTGACATAGTAGAGGTTTACACCGTCAAACCATGAAATGACCGGAGGATTTGCAACTGCTGCCTTAGAACCATCAATAGAACGGGCTGGAAGCGGCGGAAGTTTGCGGACAAAAATTGCATCTGCCGCCTGTCTGCCGTTTTCTGCAATTACTTCAACAACATAACAGCCGCGGACAAAGAAGAAGGGGTCCACGTCAAAAGAGAATGTACCGTCTTTTGCAACTTTTTCCACATTGTATTCCGCATAAGAAACCGGCAGAGCTTCTACTCCCTGCACAAAGTCGCTGTTTACATCTGCATTTGCCGTAAGAACACGGTAGCTGAAGCGGGAAAGCGGCGTTTCCGAAGTAACCTGGCCTTCAATGTGAATTGGTTCGTTTCCGTCCATGAAGGAATGATAATTAGGCTCCATGCCGTTCACGCTTGTAATCTGAACATGCGGTGCAGGTGCCCCTGAATGGAAAATCAATTCGCGGCTGTCATAGGTAAGTCCCTGATCTGTAGTGACACGAACCTTTACCGGCTCAGAATTGCCCAGTTCTTCAGTGCCGTACAGATAGATGACATTATCCTTTACTTCTACTGTAGCAAATTTTGTCTTAGGTACCAGCCGCACAGACTTTGCAACGCCGCCAATAAAATAGCCTGTTACAGGATTGCGCAGGTCATTGATGATATCACCTGCATCGCTTATGCGGCTGTCAGTAAATACAACCTGCGGCGTATCTGACTTTACGCGGGTCAAATCCGTCATATTCAGCAGAAGTTTCTTTTCTACTGCGCGGTCAAAAATATCCCTTGCGGTAATCGTTATGCGTACCAGACCCCATGGAGCATCATCAAGAGAAATGCTTACAGGCACCGTTTTTGCGCCATTCTTAGAGGGCATGGGAATTTCATTTTCATACAGGCCCTTTGTGCCCCACTCCATTTTATACGAAGCAGACATAATACCCGCGTCAGAAGAAAGCGTGGTAACAAGAGATGCGTCTGATTCCGGGTTCACCTCGTAGCCCTGGTAGATATCAGTGTCGCCGTCAATTGAATGAAGTTTTATATCACCGATTTCCGGCATATTTCCCTTTACGATAAAACGTGATGTAACCGGATTGCCTTTTATGCCGCTTTCATCAACTGCCCAGGCGGTAAGAGTGTGTTCGCCGCCAGTCAGATTTTCTGTATTGGGATGCAGGGCATAGAATACGCCCTGAGCTTCGATAGTCTGTTCTGGACCGCCGTCAAGTGAGTAGACCACGGTAGCAATGCCGTCATCATCGTGAGCAATACCGCGCACAAAGAAAAGACCGGCGTCTCCGTCTACAGCCTGCTTGTCTGCGGGATAGTCAATGGTAAGCAGAGGTTTGTCAAGTTCGGGGTCGTAGCGGATAGTCTGTTTTACCGTTACAACGTTGCCTGCAGTATCAGTTGCCGTAATGTTCAAATCAAATGAACCTGCTTTTTCTGCCCTGGAATAATCAAAATCCTTTGCCCAGTAGGCGTTTCCCGGAATAAGTTCAAAATCTCCCGACTGATCATTTACTGACCAGGTAAGTCTTTCTATACCGATTGTATCTTTTGCGTAACCAACTACAGAGAATTTTCCGTTTACCTTGTCATCTTTTGACGGATAGACAACCTGCACTTCAGGCTCTGTGTTATCAATGAAATAGAGGAAAGAATAGACACCGATAGAGCCCATTTTATCCTGAGCCTTGAACCAGCAGACTGAGGGGCCATCCTTAATGTCTTTTGTATTAACCGGAATGTGGAATTCACAGACTCCTGTTTCCTTGTTCAGAGAAAGTTTGACATCAGTAAATGAGTTTCCGCCGTCAACAGAATAGGAAAGTGACTTTATGCCGTTTCCGTCCTGCACAGTACCAATAAGGTTGATTTTTCCAGAAACAAGAGTACCCATGCCGATATTCGTTACTTCCGTTACAGGCCGTCTGCGGTCCAGGTTCCACATAAGGGTAACAGAATGACCGCGGAGACCGTTTACATCAGTACCAAATACTTCGATTGTATGGGGACCTTCTTCCATGTTACTGGTATCAAGGTAGTATGACCAGAATTCCTTACCTTCTGCAATTCTGATATCAGACTTATTGTCATCAAGAATCAGGCTTACATGGTCTACCGAATCATCATCAACACAAGTACCGACAATGTTCAGGTTGCCTGTAACGCGCATTTGAGGAAGCGGGTTCGTAATGCCGACAAAAGGAAGGTCAGATTCAGGGTCAACCCAAATGTTAAAAGGACCACCCTGCGCTACATTTCCGCCCTGGTCCTCTACCCTTACGAGAACATTATATTTACCTTCTTTCTTGTCCGTAAGGTCAAAAACCTCACGCCAACTCTGTTCCTGATTAACAGAGCGTTCTGTAATGTCACCCTTACCATGTGCAAATAGAAATGCATGAAGTGACAATAAAACGGACATCGCAACTATAATTCTTTTCATAGTGCACTTCCTTTGTATTATACTTGGCTTAATTACAATTTTGAGTCATTTTACCCTCAAAGTAAAGCCTTGTCAAACGATGGAGAATTTTAAACTCTTCCAGTTCTTTTTCGGCAAAATTTGATAAATACTTAAAGAATGATATAGAAAGAATGAGGTATTTGTGCCTGATCTTTTTGCAATTAAAGGTTTTCAGATTTACTTCTGGTCAAATGAAAACAAGGAGCCCATTCATGTTCATATCAGTGAAGGCCAGTCCACGCCAAACGCAACAAAAATTTGGCTGACATCAAAAGGCGGGTGTGATTCAGGGCAAACGCATTATAGATATCGAGCTTGCATATCGGCTGGACAAATGAAATGAATGTGCAGCAAAAAGGCTACCGTTGCAGCGTGTCAAGCAAGCCCCGCGGTTGAGCGTAAT
>DFDV01000132.1 GCA_002369025.1 Treponema sp. UBA3819
GGGGACCTCTTGCATAAAATGGCGCAGTCAGTTATATTAGTATGACACTTTGACAGATTTTGTCATAAAGATAGGAGATTCTATGGCTAAGAAGTATGCTTTTTTGTTTCCGGGACAGGGTGCTCAGGCACAGGGTATGATGAAGGATGTGTGCGATGCATTTCCGGAAGCACGCAAGGTTATTGACGATATTTCTGCAATTACAGGAAAAGATATCACAAAACTGCTGTGGGAAACGGAACAGACTGAACTGAACCGCAGCGATAACAGTCAGCTGGCGATTACTGCCGGAAGTCTTGCAGTGATGGCTGCTTTGAAGTCAAAGGGAATTGAGCCTTCTGCGGCAATGGGATTCAGTCTGGGAGAATTTCCTGCCCTCTATGCGGCTGGCATTCTTTCTTTTGAAGATGTGATTAAGATTGTCGTTCAGCGCGGAAGCATTATGCAGAAGGTCTGTGAGGATATTGCCGCTGCAAATGAAGGTCATGCACCTGGAATGACTGCTGTGCTTGGTCTTCCGCCGGAAAAGGTTGAGGAGCTGGCAAAGGGTGTAGAAGGTGCGTATGCCGCAAACATGAACAGTGTAAAGCAGACTGTTGTTAGCGGAACTTTTGACGGTCTGGCTGCTGTGGAAGAGGCTGCAAAAAATGCTGGTGCCCGCAGAACGGTTCGTCTGGCTGTTGCTGGTCCTTTCCATTCTCCTCTGATGCAGGCTGCTGCTGACGGATTTAAGACTGCTCTTGAACCGTATTCTTTCTGTGACCCCAAAATTACTCTTTTCAGCAATGTGACTGGTAAAAAGGTGACCGAAGGTGCGGCTGCAAAGGCAAGTGCTGTAGATCATCTGACAAATCCTGTCCGCTGGACTGCTGAAGAAAAAGTTCTTGCTGATATGATTAGCGAAGACAAGGACAATGAATGGGTGATTCTTGAAGTGGGTCCCGGTAAGGTTCTGAGCGGACTGTGGGGACAGACTGAACTGGGTGCAAGCCTGGCCTGTACGCCCATTAACACTGCAGAAGCAATTCAGGCACTGTAAAAGGAGAGCAAGATAAAAACTGCCTGAGATAGCGTCAGTTTTTATCTTTGCAAAGTTTGCGTTGCAAACTTTTTATCAACTGCCCTTCCTCATTCCATTGCGGAAGGGCGTAAAAAGTCAATCGAAAACTGATGTTTTCTTCTTGACTTTTTATGGGAGAATTATATGCTGAAGAATAAAAAAGCACTGGTAACTGGATCATCACGCGGAATTGGTCGTGCTATCGTAGAAACTTTTTTGAAGAATGGTGCGGAAGTATGGGGCTTGTGCTCAAAACCTTCTGCCGCTAAGGCTGATTTGGAAAAACTTGCTGCTGATAACGGCGTTGCATTTCATGAAATCTGTGCAGATGTTGGCAATGCTGAGCAGGTGACGGAAGTGGTAAAGGCTGCCCTGGCAGAAGCTGGCACATTTGATGTTCTGGTGAACAATGCAGGCATTACCCGCGATGGTCTTTCTTTCCGCATGAAAAAAGAAGACTGGGATGATGTTCTGCGCGTAAATCTGACCAGCGTTTTCCTGATTACACAGATTATTTCCGGCAACATGATTCGTGCAAAGGACAAGAGCTGCTCAATCATCAATATGTCTTCTATCGTGGGACTGCATGGTCAGGGCGGACAGGTGAACTATGCCGCCAGCAAGGGTGGAATTATTGCCTATACCAAGGCTCTGGCAAAGGAAGTGGGAAGCCGTGGCGTGCGCGTAAATGCAATTGCACCCGGTTTTATTGAAACTGACATGACTGCTGTCCTGAAGGACGACATGAAGGCTCAGTGGGTAGACACACTTCCCTTAAAGCGCGCCGGAAAGCCTGAGGATATTGCTAATGCGGCTCTCTTCCTTGCAAGCGACCTGAGCACGTACATCACTGGTCAGGTGATTGGCGTAGACGGAGGAATGGGAGCATAAGCAGATTTTACTGTGAGTGAAATCTGACGGGCTTTCTGCCATCCCTGGTGGTGGCAGTTGACATCTTTCGTATAATGAAGGCGGACTGGATTTTCAGTCCCCTTTTTTTTGTGCTGGTGGAATTCTTTAAGGCGATACGAGGTACCTGGAAGAAGAATTTGAGCGTGCCTTTGAAGCCGCCTTTGAAAAGAAAACTGGCCGCTGACGGGGTAAAGTAACCGGCGGTGTAAAAGCGATTCGGACGCATGAATGAAAATCAAATAAAAATCTCCTCTTGACCAAAATGACAAAAAATGTTATTTTGTCAGCATAAATCGTTCCGCTGTTGGTGGCGGTATTTGATGCGCAATGCGCAGACTTTCTAAAGGAGGCATGATAAAAATTACATCCGTGTAATTTTTATCATTTGCAGATTTTGCCGTTGGCAAAACTGCGATTTCGTGCCCGCTCGAAGCGGTGCTACGAATGCCTGCACGACCGCTAACGCGGAGTTTTTAAAGGAGATTTTGAATATGAGAAGAGTAGTTGTTACGGGACTTGGTTGTGTTTCGCCGGTGGGAAATTCAGTGGATGAAACTTGGGCTGCATTGCGTGCAGGAAAGAGTGGTATTGCAACGATTACTCATTATGATAATACAAACTTTAAGGTAAAGTATGCGGCTGAAGTAAAGAACTTTAACGCTTCTGACTATATGGATTCTTCTGCTGCCCGCAAGATGGCTCTTTACTCACAGTATGCTGTAGCGGCTGCAAAAATGGCTCTGGATGATTCCGGCCTGATGGGAAAGGCTGATGTTCTGGAAGATACATCTGTTTACCTGGGTGTTGGTATTGGTGGTCTGGAAGTAACAGAAAACACCATGAAGGCATATTTTGATTCAAACCAGACTCGTATGCCGCCCCTTACTATTCCTGAACTGATTCCGAATGAAGGTGCCGGAAATATTTCCATGGCATTTGGTCTGCACGGTGCAACACATACTATTGCAACAGCCTGTGCTTCCGGTACAGACGCAATCGGAAATGCTTTTGACCAGGTTCGTTCCGGCCGCTACGATGTAGTTCTGGCTGGTGGTGCTGAATCTACCCAGTGTGGTTATGCAAACCTGGGATTCCAGATGCTGCACGCTCTTTCTTCAAAATGGGTTGATGACCCCACAAAGGCCAGCCGTCCTTTTGACAAGCAGCGCGACGGCTTTATCATGGGCGAAGGTTCAACCATTCTGGTTCTGGAAGAATATGAACATGCAAAAGCCCGCGGTGCAAAGATTTATGCTGAAGTAGCAGGTTATGGTGCTTCAAGCGACGGTTACCACCTGACAGCTCCCAATCCGGACGGCGTATGCGGTGCAAAATGCATGACTATCGCAATGAAGGACGCAGGTGTAAAACCCGAAGAAGTGACCTACTACAATGCACACGGAACTTCTACCAAACTGAATGATTCAGGCGAGACAAAAATGCTGCACATTGCCTTTGGTGATGCCGCAAAGAGCCTGCACATTTCTTCTACAAAATCAATGACCGGTCACTGTCTGGGTAATGCAGGCAGCCTTGAAGCTATGATTTGTATTAAGGCAATTCAGGAAGGCTTTGTTCCTCCGACAATCAATCTTGACGAAGTAGATGTTGAAGGCGGCTGTGATCTGGACTACACTCCCAACAAGGGCCTGGATATCCCGGTTGATGTTGCAATGAGCGCAAACTTTGGTTTTGGCGGACACAACGGCTGTCTGGTCTTTAAGAAAGTAAAATAAGTAAGGAAGGATAATAATATGGAAGCATTTACAGATATTGAATCTTTATTGCCCCACAGAAAGCCTTTCCTTTTTGTGGACAGCATCGACAGCTACGATGACAACGGTTGTGTCTGTCACCGCAAGTTTACTGATGAAGACTTTTTCTTTAAGGGACATTTTCCTGAGTACCCGGTAGTTCCCGGTGTCATCCTGATTGAAACGATGGCTCAGGGTGGCGGAGCAGCCTTGTCCCTGCAGAAAAAATTTGACGAAGGAAGCCTCTTCTTCCTTGCTACCGTAAACAACGTAAAGTTCAAGCACCAGGTGCGCCCCGGCGACAATGTCCGCATGGAAGTAGTAAACAAGCGCTGCACCAAAAACATGGTAGTCCAGGAAGGCAAAGCCTACGTCGGCGACACCCTGTGCGCCCAAGCAGAATGGATGTGTTTGGTAGGTAAAGGAAACTAAAATACTTTGCAGTGCAACTGTTCTGAGCCACGAAGCAGAATGGACGGTCAGGTGCGCAAGCACCAATGTCAATAATTACCGCTATCCGCGCGGCGCGAAGCGACGCATGTGTCTCGTAGGAAAAGGTAATTAAAACCTTTGTGATAAAACTGTACTGAGCCACGAAGCCGAGTGGACGGGCAGGTGCGCAAAACATCAAAGCATTCGTGTCTATCTGTGTCAATCTGTGTCACCCGTCGCATTCCCTTTGGAAAAGTGAGGGTTTGAAAGGGGGAGAGAAACCTTAGGAAAGGTTGCTCTTCCTCTTTTTTTAATTTATTGTTATATAAACCATTGCATTTGAACTTCCGATAATTATAGTGTATAATCAGAACTATATAATTGCGGAAGCGTTTTTTTCGCTCATTTTCTACAGGACGGCACAAACTGTCAGGAGAAATGTATGTTAAAAAAGTGTTTTAAGAGTGTAGTGACGGGTCTTGTTTTGGGAGCACTGGGCATGGTGCTTTCATGTTCCGACAACGTTGGTCTTGGTGAATCTGTTGATACGGAATCTCCGTCTATTGAAATCGCTTATCCTCCGGCATCTGCCATAATCCGCGGAAGTTTTGTCTTTGCGGGTTCATGGAAAGATGATAAGGGCGTAAAAACCGTTACGGCTATAATCACAAATACGGCTACCAAGCAGACATATCCTGCAAACACGGTTACTGTCATTACAAAAAGCAAAGTGGATCCAGAAAACGCCTGGTATGTCACGGTAAACAATTACAGCGAGGACAATGCCGACTATGTGAACAACTGGCAGCTCCCCGACGGTAAATATGAGCTGGGTGTATATGCAACTGACCACGCGGGACATAAATCTGGCATTGCAACCCGTACTTTTGAAATTGATAACACGGCTCCGGTAACAGTTCTTACCAGTCCGGGAAGCACATCAACCTATACGGCATACGGTTCTACTTTCAGTGTGGAAGGAACTATCGCTGACGAACATGCAGTAGAGTCTCTTGCGGTAACCATTTACGACGAAAACGGCAATGTGCTGGATTCTACAGCGGATGAACCCTACACTGAGACAAGCATTCAGACTGCGGGCGGCACAAGCGTTTCTCTGCTCAAGTTTTCAGAAAGACCGGTTACCGATGCACAGAAACGCTATTCAAACATTTATGGAGAAAGCCGGGAAGGCGGTACCAAAAAGTATTCCTGTGCCATTTATGTAAGGGATAATGCCCGCATATATGGTGAAGAAGAATACAAGGCATACAAGGCTAGTGGTGATGCTACCAGCGCGACGACGGGTAACGAAACATCTGTCTTCTATTTAAATGCAAGCGTATACGAAACTTTGCTCAGCAGCGTAAAGGGCTATGGCCTCAGCGTTACGGACTTGATGACTATTATCAACGGAACCTATGTGCCCAGTGATGATACGACTGCCCGTGCTGCGGGAAACAACATTGTAAAGGGAACTCTGACTGCAGAAGAACTGAAGGAAGTTCAGTCCCTGCTCTTTGGCGACAAGTCTGTGGCGGTGGATACCTCAGAAGAACATCTTCGTTTTTCTCTTGACCCCGCGGTTAATCCTATCTACACGGTGAGTGGATTTTCTCTGGAAGATTCTCCCAACGGCACCAAGAACCAGACTGTTACCTTTATCGTAAGCCCCGGTCTGGACGGCACCCAGTTCCGCCCCAACACGTTCTCAGTCTACCTGCTGAACTGCGGCTTATACAATGCGGAAACAGGCTTTGACTCATCAAAATACAATGAATTTCTGGCTGATCCGGCTGCCTATTATGAGGCACATAAAGATACAACTTCCTTCATAACGAGTTATGCTGACAAATATACTGATGCCGACACACTTTCTTCCCTTACGGCGACATTCAAGCTGCCGGAAATCGTTGCGGATAACTACTATATTATTGGCTTAAGCGGCTACGACCTGGATGACAATGAACTTGTTTCTGACGGAACCTTTGGCTTTATCGGTGCTCTTTCCGGAACACCGCCGGTAATTGGTTTTGAAAAACCTGCAAGCCAGGCAATTCTGGGTTCTACAGCTGACCTGGTCTTTGGCGGTGAAGTTACTACAACGGAAGTAAAACTGGACAAACTGACGCTGACCATTGACGTAACCGATGTAGAAAGTGGCGCAAGTGTTGGCTCCTTTAAGGTTTCCAATGTGGCATCTGATGCCAGCAAGATTGTTTCCTGGGATACTGGTGTAGAAAAGGATGCAGATGCCAAGTTTAAGTATGCATGGACATTCGCCCTGAAAGATGCTCCCGAATACAATAGCTATAAGGCAGAGGCAGGAGACGGAAAAATCTACATGTACACGGTGACTGCGGAAGCAAGGGATTCTTCCGGCGGTGAAAATACTGCAACCCGTACCGTAACTGTGGATACCCTGCCCCCGGAAGTGTCCATTACTTCTGTAATTCCTTCTGTCAGCGGCTACACGGATGCAAATCATAGTGATGACAGTGTGGTCTATGTGAACGGAATCATTACGATTACAGGTTCCGTAAACGAAATGAACCACCGTGCTACAAACTACACGGTATATGTGGGTGACAGACCCGTAGAAGACCTGACTGACTGTGAAATTTCTACCTACTCAAACTTTAAGATTGTCATTGACACGACAAAACTCTGGATTGAAAAAGACAGCAGCGGAAATCCCGTTTATGTGGATGGTGTGCCCCTCAAGGTGGAGGTGACATCAGAAGACCGCGCAAATCAGGAACTGAATGCCAATGAAAACCTGCTTCCTGCCGGAAAGGGCAAGGGTAATACCGGCTCCTACAACACGACTCAGCTGAATGGCGGAAAGCCCTTCTATATTCTGCAGGAAACTGATAAGCCTGTCATTAAGCCGATAAATGCAGACAAGGATATTCAGGGGCAGGCGGACATCGTTACGGCAACACAAGATTCCAGCCGCATGAACAAGAATATTTTTGCCCCGGGCGACAAACTGCAGGTGACGGTAAGCGATGATGACGGCATTTCTGAAGTAACTGTATCTTACCGTTCTGCCGGATCTTCTGATTCTCCTCTTCCTCTTGTGTCAAGTTATACGGCTTCAAACAATTCTCTTGTTTCTGCCCTGCCGGCAGATTACGGCGTATATGAAATTCTGGTAAACGCTAAGGACTCTGTGGAAGGCCGACCGGCGGAAAATGAAGAAAACGGTACAAGCACAATTTCTTTTGTTGTGGCAATGGATGACGGAGCCCCGACATTCAGCAACATGCAGCCGGCAGATAACGGCTACTATGCTGAACGCTTTGCCGTGACAGGTGTGATTACCGATAAGAGCGGCGCGGTAACACTGCAACTTATCAGTGCCACTGAAGACACCGAGACGGCCAAAAATCAGGGACGCAGTGAAAACTATGCGTCTGCGGTAAGCCTGAATGGTACCGCTGACGGAGCAGACTTTAGCGATAAGATTACGGTTCCAGAAAACAGTCAGACTTATAGAATCGTCTACAAGGCAACCGATAAGTATAATCAGTCTAAAGAATATGCTATCAGGTACATTGTAGATAAAGATGCACCAACAGTTGAGGCACCAAGCATAGAAAATGCTTCGCAAAGTGGCGACTGGTTCAACTCTACTAGCCCGCGGGTAACGGTAAAGGCAAAAGACAACGAGGGCGGTAGTGGTGTAGCAACAGTAAAGGCCTATGTGCTTAAAGATACGGAAGTTCCTGAAAACCTTACAGAATTTAATGATGGCACTGCAACAGGCGTTGATTTGGCGGCAGGAACAAAAGACTCTGATACGGACTTTACTCCCTATGGGGGCCTTGTGTCTTTGCAGCAGGGAAAAAATGTCGTTATTGTAGTGGTAACCGATCAGGCTACGAATAAAACAAGAGTCAAAACGGATGTCATACAGGTGGACACCCTTTCTCCGACCATTACGCTTTCAGCCCTTTCTGACACGCTTATCAACAAAACGGAATGGGAAAACCTTTCATCAGGCCTAACCCTTACGCCGACTATTGTGGATGAAGGAAGTGGCGTTGTTGCCGCATGGCTTGATAGGCAGAACACGGAAGCAAAAGAATCTGCTGCCACAATAAAAGACACGACTGAGGCCGTGACAAGTTCAAGCGGCTGGGAAGCCAATCTGGTCATTCCGCAAAGTGACCTTACTGACGGAAACCATGTCTATTATGTGTGGGCAAAAGATGCTGCGGGCAGGACTTCTGCTTCTGAGCCCATTTCCTTTACGGTAGATACAAGGCCGCCAGAGATTGAAGTAACCGCCTTGTCTAACAATGGACTGTATACAGAAGCAAATGTAACGAACCTTGATACGACGGCACGCACGGCAAAGTATTCTATTGCTGGCTCTTGGTCTGATGCGGTTTCTGGCACGGAAACATTGCAGTACACACGTAATGCCAATCCGACTGCATTGACAGCAGAAGGAGAAAACCCCGCTACAACATGGGTTACCATTCCTCTGTCTGATAAAGCGGCTGGCGTAAAGTTGAGCTGGACAAATCTCATCGACGTTACGGAAAGTTCTGACAATACGATTGCTTTCCGTGCAAAAGATACGGCAGGAAACATAACGGCTTCTGACGGCTACAAACTCTTTACGGGAATCACCTTTGACTTTAGCCTGCCGGTGATTACGCTGACACAAAGGCCTGCTACGCAGACTAAGGAACAGGTGACCATAAGCGGCACGGTAGAAGACAAACTTGCCCTCTCGCAGGGAAATATCAGCATTGTGGTGACGAAAGGCACCGAGGCACAGACTGTTACTCCGACTATCACTGAAACCACAACGGGTAAGGCATATTCATTTGACCTTACCATTCCTGCACAGGCAGACCACTTAAACGATGGCGACTGGACGGTGACGATTGGCGCAAAGGATGGTGCAGGACGCGATGCAGTGCAGCAGACGGTGGCGGTAAAAATTGATACTACCGCGCCAAGTGTGGAAAAACCAACGCTTTCCACATCAAAAGGTTCTGAAAAAGACAGCGTCTACTACTTTAACGGTTCAGACATTCCGACGGTTGCCGTAAGTGCTTCTGACTCAGGCACGGGAATTGCCTCGGTTGCCTACGGCATTGTTTCTGGCACTGCAACGGCATGGTCAGATTCCCTTGTACTGAAAAACATAACGGAAAGCACAGAAAAATGGACTGCAATGCAGATGGACAGTTCCGTAAGCGATAGATTTAAGGTAAACGTAACTGACTTTAACACGCTGGGAGATGGTGAATACGTTGTTTTTGTCCGCGTGATAGATAGCGTGGGTAATACAGCCTATTCTGAAGGCTATCGAGTCTGCAACGATAAGACGGCACCAGAATTGAAGGAAAACGCTGCAGATGATAAGCCCGTTGATGCAACAGGAAAGTCATTTGACAGCGGAGACTTTATGCTGACCGGTACTGTTTCTGATACGAATTATAAGGAACTTACGGTAACGCGAGATACAAGCGATGGTGCTGCTCCCGTGCTTACAGTCTTAGACGGCACATGGACATTGACGCAGACCGTTGCTGATGATGGGGAATCACATACTTATACCTATACTCTTACTGTAAAAGACTATGCGGGAAATGAAGCTTATATCAACGGCCGCACGGTAGAAATTGACCGAACGAAACCCACCGTTACCGTGGAAAAACTGAATGACAGTGCGACTGAAGGTGGTGTATTCTCAACTAAAGAAAAGAACTGTATCTTTACAGGAAAGATAGTAGAAACAGGTTCTGGATTACATAAAGCGTACGCAATACTGTACACGGGAGATACGGCTCCGGCTGATCCTGATGCGGCCACTGGTATCGCTTCTGGCGGAACAACTTATACAAGTGTGAGCGTAAACAGCGATGGTTCATTTACCCACACCTTCTATGGTCAGGCGGAAGGAACCTATTACTTAAAAGTAGTTGCCTTTGATAAGGCTGGAAACAAGAGTACATTTGAGCCCATGAAGGTCAATGTGGATAACTCAGCCCCGGTAAGTACGCTGAGCGTAACGAATAGCAGCAATGGCATTAAGCAGATTGCTGGTGGTGTGGCTTCTGGCGTTACTATTTCTGCTGATAACTGG
>DFDV01000084.1 GCA_002369025.1 Treponema sp. UBA3819
TTTTTTTATGTCCTTTTACTTTCCCCAGCGTTTACAAAGAATCTTTTCCTTCCGATAAAGAAAAAAGATGACAATTTATTAAAATTATCTTATAATAAATAGATAATAAATGTTACGTTTGGGGGAAAACTGCTTATGGCAAAACAACAGAAAGAACTGGATCGCTTTGATCCGCATCCAAAACACAATGTTCAGATTCTTACAAAACTTGTAGGACTCATTGCTTTTGGTGTTGCATTCGGTTCTGTTTCAATTGGTATTATTTCACTTCTGATTTTTGACAGGGGACAGATTAAAAATACTGAGAATGAATTGCTTCATACGGCTGACGGTGTTCAGTATATTGTCACTGACTGGCAGGACAATATCTACCGCTATGGAGATATTCTTTCTTCAAGTGCTGAGATTTGTGATGCGGTTCAGAATCATGATTCATCAGCTGCTAACCAGGTTGCCGCAGAAGAATTGAAGAAATTTGGTCTGGATATACTGGCACTAGTCGACCGCAACGGCACTGTTGTTGGCGGCGAAGCTGTTTCTGCCGGTGAAAATGTTTCTTCACTTTCTATTGTTAAACAGGCCCTGAACGGATCAGAGGCTTTTGCCTTTGCAGGAATCGGCAGTATCAAGTTTGGCATTCTTTCTGCAGCTCCAGTCCGCATTGACGGTGATGTGGAAGGCTGTGTTGTAGTCGGCTATGACCTTTCTGATGATGATGAAGGTTCTCTTGTAGATATAGTACGGTCAAACTACGGTGTTGAATGTACTGTTTTTAAAGGAAAAACCCGTGTTGCAACTACTCTGGGCAGAAATATGGTTGGAGTTGACCTTTCAAATCAGGCCATTGTCAATCTGGTTCTTGGCAGGGGAGAGGAATATAAGGGACTGAATGCCATCAATGGCAAGAATTATTATTCAAGTTATGCACCCCTTACTGACAGTGACGGCAGCATTTCCGGCATGATTTTCGTTGCAAAATCAATGGAAACTATTGAAAAAGTAAAAAATGACACGCTCAAGGCAGTTATTCCCATTACCTTTGCACTTGTTATCATATTGATTTTGATTGCTTACCGCTATGTAAAGCATCTGATGTGGCGTATCAACAATGTAACGGAATTCCTCTCAGAACTTGCAAGTGGTGAAGCAGATCTTACTAAGCGCTGTAAACTCTTTATTCGTGATGAAATTGGCCGTCTGATTATTGAATTTGACCTCTTTATGGACAAGCTGCAGTCTATCATAAGGGAACTGAAAAGTTCTAAGGAAGAACTTTCTCTTACCGGTACAGATTTGACTAACAGCACACAGGATACATCAGCTTCCATTACGGAGATTATTGCAAATATCGACAGTATTCATGGTCAGATTACCAACCAGGGAGACAGTGTCCGCGATGTTGATGGTTCTGTAAGTCAGATTTCCGGTGCTATTACTACGCTGGATGAAATGATTGAAAGTCAGTCTGCCGGAGTTACCCAGGCTTCTGCTGCAGTTGAAGAGATGATCGGTAATATTTCTTCCGTAAACAAGTCAATGGATAAGATGTCTGTTTCATTCAAGGAACTTGAGACAAATGCTGATGTAGGTATAAAGAAGCAGCAGGATGTAAGTGAAAAAATCAAGCAGATGGAAGCCCAGTCTCAGATGCTGGCTGATGCAAATACTGCCATTTCAAACATTGCGGAACAGACCAACCTTCTTGCTATGAATGCGGCAATCGAAGCGGCTCACGCTGGTGAGGCAGGAAAAGGCTTTGCAGTTGTTGCAGATGAAATCCGTAAGCTTTCTGAAACATCTTCTGCTCAGTCTAAGTCAATTGGTGACGGAATCAATAAAATCCGCGATTCAATCAGTGAAGTTGTTGCCTCATCTGACGAGTCAAGTGAAGCACTGGCAACTGTTTCTGACAAAATCAAGGAAACGGACCAGCTTGTCCTTCAGATTAAGTCTGCAATGGAAGAACAGAATGAAGGTTCAAAGCAGATTACAGAAGCCCTGCGCAATATGAACGACAGTACTGTTGAGGTTCAGCGTTCTTCTAAGACAATGGCAGATCAGAGGAATGCCGTAAACGACGGTATGGGTCATCTGCGTGATGCAACAGATGTAATGAAAGAGAGTATGGAAGAAATTTCTATCGGTGCCCGTAAGATTAATGAGACCGGTGCAATGCTGAGCGAAATCTCAGGCAAGGTACAGGACGCAATTGATAAGATTGGTTCACAGGTAGATCTCTTTACGGTCTAAAAGGGGCTTTGAGGGCTTCTGAAACCTTGCCGTAAGGAGGGGGTTGTAGCAATATGAAAGTCTATCAGGTGTCAACTTTGCAGGCTCTCATGCTGGGGTATTTTCGGGCGGTTATTCCTGTGTCTGAACTGCTTACGCATGGCGATATTGGCCTTGGAACATTTACCGATGTGGACGGCGAAATGATTGTACTTGACGGTTCATGCTATCGGGCCATGGAAAATGGTAATGTCCTTGTGGCAGAAGCAGACCGGGGCGTTCCCTTTTCAACTGTCTGCACAATGGAAGACAGTACCCCCATTGAGTTTGGCTTTACCAATAGTATTGAAGACTTAAAGACCACCCTCAATAATATTATTGACGGTCACTTTGGACTGAACAGCATGCATATGGCTCGCATCGATGGAGAATTTGAGCTTGTTGATGCCCGGTCAGAATCAGGCTATGAATCCGTGCATGTAGACTTGAAGACTGTACTGGGAAAAACGCAGAGGGCGTTTAAATTTGAAAAAATAAAAGGCACGCTCGTCTGCGTTTATTTTCCTGACTACATGGACGGAATCAATGCCTCTGGCTGGCATCTGCATTTTATCTCTGATGACAGAAAGCATGGCGGCCACGTGTTTGACATTGTTATGAAGAGTGGAAAAGGACAGATTTCTAAAATCAATGCAATAGAACTGAAATTGCCCGATGAGCCTATTTTTGACACCTATTCCTTAAAACAGGCATCAAAAGAAGCACTAAAGGCTGTGGAGCAGGGAAAGGGCGCTGAATAAAGCTGTGTCACAAAAAAAAAAGGTCTGCGGTACATGGGGAAAGGCATGAGGTGCAGGCCTTTCTGTTTGCCCAAAAAATAGTGTCTTTTTGTAAAAATTTGCTTGACAAAGCGCTATATATAGTGTATTGTAAGATAACAGACAGTGAAATACCACTATTTTCTGCTGTGTATGTTGCTCTGCTGGTACCCCACACTTTTACCCACTGGTAGAGTAAACGAATTCAAAGGCCTATCTAACCATCAGGCTTGCTCCGCTGGATATTCTCCCAACCGGCGGAGTTTTTTTTGTCCTCTGCGATTTTTACCATTGAATAGACATCCCTCTTTTTATCTGCTATTATACGCGTATGGCAAAGAAAATTGTTATTTTGGATTCTACTCTCAGGGACGGTTCCCAGGGGGAAGGAATAAGCTATTCAGTTCAGGATAAGATTCATATTGTACGCGCACTGGATGAACTTGGCGTGACTTATATTGAGGCTGGAAACCCCGGCTCTAATCCCAAGGATATGGAGTTTTTTGAGGAAGCGAAAAAACTGGAACTCAAGCACTCCAAGATTGTTGCTTTTGGCTCAACCCGCCGCAAAGATTCTTCCTGTGCGGAAGACAGCAATTTGCAGAGCCTGCTTTCTGCAGAAACAGATACTGTAGTGATTTTTGGTAAATCATGGGATTTTCAGGTGACGGATATTCTGCATGCAAAACTGGAAGAAAATCTGGAGATGATTCGAGATACCGTGGCTTACCTGAACAAAAAAGGCCGCACAGTTATTTATGATGCGGAACATTTTTTCTCGGGCTACCAGGCAAATGCGGACTATGCCATGAAGACCCTGCGTGCGGCGGTGGAAGGAGGGGCGGATACCCTCTGTCTCTGTGAGACGAAAGGTGGCTGCATGATAGATGACTGCGCAAAGATTACTGCGGCTGTTGTTGCAGAATTCGGCAAAGTCTGTTCTATCGGTATTCATACCCATAATGACTCAGGACTTGCAGTGGCGAATTCTCTTGTGGCGGTTCAGTCTGGAGCCACTCATGTGCAGGGTGTTCTGCTTGGCTTTGGTGAACGCACTGGAAATGCAAATCTTTCTACTATTATCGCTAACCTTCAGCTTAAGATGGGCTACTCCTGTATTCCTGAAGAAAATATGAAGCAGCTGACTCCCATCTGCAAAAAGGTGAGTGAGATTACAAATATTGCCCTGGATGCAGGCTTGCCCTATGTGGGAGGAAATGCCTTTGCCCATAAGGCTGGAATGCATATTGATGCCGTTATAAAAAATCCTGCCGCCTATGAGCATATAAAACCGGAAGCAGTTGGAAATGAACGCGTATTCCTTATGAGTGAGGTGGCGGGCAGGAGCCTGATTCTGGAAAAGGTACAGAAGTTTGATCCGACTATTACCAAGAATAGTCCGATTGTTGCTGAAGTTGTTAAAACCGTAAAGGAACTTGAACACAAGGGCTATCAGTTTGAAGGTGCAGACGGCAGTTTTGAACTCCTGGTACGAAAGGCAATCGGAAAGTATCAGCCCTTCTTTAAATTGCATTATTACAAGACCAGCGGCGAAATTCCCCTGGTAGACAAAAATCTCTACGCTTTTGCCCAGCTTAAAATCGAAGTGGACGGTCACATTGAGCTTGCGGCGGGAGAAGGCATGGGTCCTGTAAACGCACTTGACCGCGCTCTCCGCAGTGCCCTCAAATCTTTCTATCCCTCGGTGGAAAGCATCCGCCTTACGGACTATAAGGTTCGTGTTCTGGATGGACAGAGCGCCACGGCAGCCCGTGTTCGTGTTCTGATAGAAAGCCGGGACGGAACGGAAACCTGGACAACTATCGGCGTAAGTCATGACGTTGTGGAAGCTTCCTGGATGGCTCTGGTAGACTCGTTTGAGTACAAGCTGATTAAGGACGTTGAGAAAAAATTTCAAAAGCTTTTGTAATAAAACTTTACTTTGCGCTTTTTATGCTATAAAATAGATTAATTGAATTCTTTTGGAGGAATCTGATGATTAAGACAGTTAAAGATGTCGATTTGAAAGGCAAACGCATTATCATGCGCGTGGATTTTAACGTACCGATGAAGGACGGCGTAGTACAGGATGATACCCGCATTATGGCAGCTCTTCCTACTATTAAATATATTCTTGAGCAGAAACCCCGCAGTCTCGTTCTGATGAGCCATCTGGGCGATCCCAATAAAGACGTAAAGAAAGCTCAGGAAAAAGCAGAAAAGGCTGGAAAGACCTGGACTGATGCAGACAAGGAAAAGTTTATCAACGGAAAGAACCGCATGAAGCCGGTTGTTGAATACTTTGCTTCTAAACTGGGATGCCCGGTTACCTTCCTGCCTGACGCTCTGGGACAGAAGGCTGCAATTGACGCTCTTCCCGAAGGCGCTGTTGCAATGCTGGAAAATGTCCGCTTCCACAAGGAAGAAACAAGCAAGGACGATGCAGCCCGCGAAACTATGGCAAAAGAACTGGCAACCTACGGTGACATTTTCGTAAACGATGCATTTGGAACTGCACACCGTGACCAGGCTTCTACCGCTACAATTGCTAAATTTATGAAGGATAAGCCGGTTGGCGGCTTCCTGATGGAAAAAGAAGTAAAATACATTGAGCCGATGGTAACAAACCCGCCCAAGCCCATGGTAGCAATCATTGGTGGCGCAAAGGTTTCTTCAAAGATTGCCGTTCTGGAATCTCTTCTGAAGAATGCTTCTGCTCTCGTTATCGGTGGCGGTATGGCATATACCTTCCTGAAGGCACAGGGCTACAAAGTCGGTAAGTCTCTGGTAGAAGATGATTTTATCGACACAGCAAAGAAACTGCTTGCAGATGCAAAGACAAAGAATGTTCAGATTCTGCTGCCGGTAGACCATGTTGGTGCTTCTGAGTTCAGTGCAGATGCTAAGCCTGTTGCAGTTGACGGCATTGACATTCCAGATGACCTGATGGCAATGGATGTTGGTCCCAAGACTATTGATGAATACAAGAAAGTAATTTCTACTGCAAAGTCAATTGTTTGGAACGGTCCGGTCGGCGTATTTGAATTTGATGCATTTGCAAAGGGAACCGAAACTGTTGCAAAACTGGTTGCAGAGGCAACTGGCAATGGTGCCATGACTGTTGTTGGCGGCGGTGATTCTGTTGCAGCTGTAAATAAATTCAAGCTGGCAGACAAGATGAGCCACGTTTCTAC
>DFDV01000140.1 GCA_002369025.1 Treponema sp. UBA3819
GTTGTTCAACATACCAATCAAACCGATAACCGTACCCAGCATACCGAAACCAGGACCGTAGCCTGCCCATGCGTTTATAACGCCAATCCAACTCATGTGGCGTCCTTCTGACGCACTCATTTCATTTTCCATAATTGTACGGATAACGTTTCCGTCAGTACCGTCAACAACCATGCGAAGGCCCTCTTTCATAAAGGCGCTGTCCAGATCATCCAGACCTTCTTCAAGGGCCAGAATACCTTCACGGCGTGCCTTTTCAGAAAGGGCAACCATATTTTGAATCAGAGTTTTTTCACCGTAATCGTGAGTTTTGAATGCCCGACCCATGATACCGAAGAGCCCCAGAGCCTGTTTGAGCGGAGCAACAATAAAGAGAGCGGCGTAAGAACCACCCACCGTAACGAACACAGAAGGAATATCGATGATTCCCATAACGGAACCACCAGACGTAACGACACCTAAGCCGATAGCAATGACACCACCAACGATACCAATGATTGTGGCTATATCCATTTTTTTCTCCCATACCCAACGGCTGCATGAACCGCTTACAATTCATTTTTATATATGCCGATTTCGCGCCGGTAGGCAATTATCTTTTTGATAACTTCTTCCGGTTCGTCCCTTATCACCACTTTTTTCCCCGAAAGCAGCGTGACAGTCAAATCCGGCGTCTGCTCCATACTTTCAATCATATGGGGATTCAGCCAGTAGTTTTTGCCATCAAGACGAGTTACTGAAATCATTCTCTATTTTCTCCCCATTTTTTAATATCGTCAAGTAGAAATTCCTTTAAGCACCCAGATTTATAACAATTTTTTTATTGTATTATTTAAAAAAGGCGTTATGATGTATGCATGGACGCAAAAATTTTAATGATTGAAGATGTTCCGGAGATGGCTCAGCTGGTTACCATGTATCTGGAAAAAGACGGAATGAGCGTTACTCCCGTCCAGACAGCAGAACTTGGACTGGAAGAACTGAAGAAAGACATTCCCGACCTGATTATACTTGATTTAAACCTGCCCGGCATGAGCGGCTTTGATTTTCTGAAAAAGATACGCGCAGAATACAAAGAGACCATTCCGGTTGTCATTGTTTCCGCAAGGGATGCAGATGAAGACATCATCACCGGATTAGGCATCGGCGCAGATGAATTCGTCACAAAGCCCTTTTCTCCCCGGGTTCTCGTTGCCAGGGTTGAGGCAAACCTGCGCCGTCAGGCAAAGACCGAAGCGGCCGCAGAAGCAACGTATGAATTCGGTCCCTATACAGTGCTCCTCAACAGCTGCGTCCTCAAAAAAGGTCCTGCAAAGATTCCCCTTTCTGCAAAAGAATACGAAGTGCTGGAATATCTTATAAAGAACGAAGGAAAAACCCTTTCTCCTGACAGAATCTACAGTGACGTCTGGAAAAATCAATTCGGAGACATAACAGCCGTTGCGGTTTACATTCAGCGGCTCAGAAAAAAGATTGAAGAAGATCCGGCAAATCCCCTTTACCTCAAAACAGCCTTTGGTCAGGGCTACACTTTTGATAAGGGCAGCAAATGAAAATCAAGACCCAGTTCAAGCTCTTTGTGGCCTGTATTATTGCCGTTCCCCTGGTCTTCAGTTTTGCCACTGCCCTTTTCCGCTATTACAACAGTCCTGACCGTCTTTTGATGAACAGTTACCAGCGCATGAGAAAGATTTCGGAGGAACCTCTTTCCCAGAGAGATTTGCGCATGGTTCAGGATGCCTTACATCATTTTCCGCCTGACGCTGAAATGCTGCTTCTGGCCAACCATTCCGAAATTCTTCTTTCCACAATAAAGGATTTTAAAAGTCAGGATACGGTGGATATGTATGACCTCTACCGCTACATACGGGAAACAAGCGACAGATTCTTTTATCAGATAACTGCTCCAGAGCTTTTAGACAAAAGTGCCGACATCACCCTGATAACCCGCATGCCGCGTAAGGACAATAAAAATCATCCGCCAAAACCTCCCCGAAAACTTTTTCATACGCTTACTATTTTCATAATCATTTTTGAGCTGATCTGTATTTCCTTTGCCATCTATGTTTCTATGACCATTTCACGCTCAATCACCATGCTGGAAAAGAACACGGAAAGAATTGCAGCTGGAGAACTCGATAAGCCTCTGGAAAAGCCCAGGGACCTGCGTACGACAAATGAAATTACCAGGCTTGCAGAAAATCTTGACAAGATGAGGCTGGCACTCAAGGACGAGGCGGAAAGACGAATCCGTTTTATAATGGGAATCAGCCATGACCTGCGGACTCCTGTTGCAGTCATCCGCGGCTATACAGAGGCAATGAATGACGGTCTCATGGCAGACCCGGAATCCCAGAAAAAAGCACTGGACATCATCGGCTCAAAGACCAGTCAACTGGAAACGATGATCAACACCCTGATAAATTTTATGAAGCTGGAGAGTACAGACTGGCGCGAGCAGCTTAAAAAGCAGAAAATCAGGCCGTTCCTGGAAGACTTTGCCCAGAGCTGCAGAAACACTGGCGACGTATTTAAACGGGATGTAACGACAGCAATTTCCCTTTCTCCGGATACCGAAGTTGCCTTTGACAGCCAGCTTTTTCAGCGCGCTCTGGAAAATATTTTTTCAAACGCAGTCCGTTACACGCAGGAAGGAGACAGCATCTCCTTTTCCGCAAAAGAAGCGGGAAGCGAGATTTTTGTTACAATCGCTGACACGGGAATCGGTATGAGCGACGAAGACCTGGAGCACATCTTTGACCTCTTTTACCGGGCAAGCGGCAGCCGCCGGGAAGAAGGTATGGGCATAGGGCTCAGTGTCGTAAAGAACATTATAGAAACCCACGGCTGGAACATATCAGTGCAGTCAAAAAAAGACCAGGGCTCTGTCTTTACCATCACCATCCACAAACTTACACAAGTGATTCCAAAAAAGGATTAAGCAGCAGTATTCCGCGGCGGTTAAGTGAAAAGCATCCGTCTTTTTTCACAGCAAGCCTCTTTTTTTTCCATTCGTAAAAGATGCCGTCTTTTTCGCCCAGCCGCTCAGACAGATTTTTTCCAAAGCGGTCTGCAAATTCCTTCTGGCTCACTCCTTCCAGCATGCGGAAGCCCATCATGAGAAATTCAAACTCCTGGGTATCTGCGTCCAGTTCTTCGACATCTCGGGGAAGAGCCATCTCGTCATCATCAGCAACAGACTGACTGTCATACCGCTTCCAGAAAGCATTCCAGCCGGCAACATCTCTTGTGTTTGTCCATCGGATTCCTTTTTCCGTCAGTCCGCCTTCAGTTCTCTTTCCGTAAACAGTACCGCTTGCCCCCGGACCACAGCCTATGTAATCCTGAAGTTTCCAGTAGACAGTATTATGCCTGCTCTGGCAGCCGGGTTTTGAAAAGTTTGAAACCTCATACTGACTGAAGCCATATTTTTCCAGAAGATTCCTGCCACGAATCCACATGCGGTCTGCTTTTTCCTGAGACCAGGGAATTATTCCCTCTTCTATCTTTTTACAAAGCGGGCTTCCTTCTTCAACGGTAAGCGTATACAGGGAGATGTGGTCCACGGCTTTGTATGAGCATAAGGTGCGGATTCCCTTTTCAAAAGAAGCATAGGTCTGAAAAGGAAGGCCTGCAATCAAATCGCAGGATAATCTTCCCTTCCACTTTGTATTCAGCAGTTCAAGAGCCCGTAAGGCAGCCTCTGCCGAAGCCGCCCGGCTTACTCCCTGCAGTGCCTTCTGGTCAAAAGCCTGAATCCCCATGGATATGCGGTTTACTCCGGCATTTTTAAGAGTATCCAGCAGTTCTTCACTTACATCATCGGGATTGACTTCTATCGTAATTTCTGCATCCGGGGCAGGAGGAGCTGCATTAAAGACAGAGGAAAATAATGCCGAAATTTGATGTAAAGGCAGCTGGCTGGGAGTTCCGCCCCCAACATAGACACTTTTCCATTGAGAAACATTGTAATGATGTGCATAAAAGTGTACTTCTTTTGCCAGAGAAGTTGAGAAATTTTCTTGTAATGTATAAAAATCTGCACAGTGATTCTTTCCCAAACTGAAAAAATCACAATAATCACATTTCTTTCTGCAAAAGGGAACGTGAATGTAAAGGGAAATAGAATTGTTTTTCATTAGAGAAGACGGAACTTATTGAATGGAAAATACACAAGCAGCACTTTTCCCTTAAAGGTAGCCTGCCGAACTACTCCCCAGGTACGGGAATCTGATGACTCAAGGCGGTTATCGCAAAGAACAAAGTATTCGTCCTCACCAAGGACAATTTCCTGCATCTTTCCTTTTGCTCCAAGATCTTTATCCCACTGCACAGGTGCATTTGCCACGGTAATGTCGTATTTAGTCTGGGTTAATTCAAATTCCGTAAGGAAATGATTTTCATTTTTCGGCTTAATGTAAAGCAGGTAGTTATCAAGATAAATGGTATCTCCCGGCATACCGATTGCCCGGCGGATAAATGGCACGGATGAATTTTCATTTTTATCCCCGGGAAAAGGCTGCCACTGTTGGGCTGTAATAAAGCGGCAGACCAGATTTGCAAAACGCAGGGGAAGAGACTTGTTTTCCACCGGGTAAGGCTGAATCAGCATTACGTCTCCCCTCTTTGGAGTACGCAGCAGGGGAAAGACAAATTCCAAACTGTTTTCAGGAATATCCGGAGTCATCGCTTCGGAGACATTTCTGACTGGAAAAAGGATGAAGGTTATAAAAAGAGTGATGCCGGCAAAACACAGGATAAGGGAAAGCACAATCGTAAAAATCCTGTGGTAAAGTTCCCGCTTCATCTTGTAAGAAATTGCATAGATATCCTTAAACATACACAGAGAATAGCACAGTTTGCTGAATACTTGCAAGGCATTCATTTTCAACATATAATGTAGGATATGGCAGAAAGTGTAAAAATCATCGCACAGAATAAAAAAGCACGTTTCAATTACTCCGTGGAAGAATCCTACGAATGCGGTGTCGTTCTGGAAGGAACTGAAGTAAAATCCGTAAAAAACGGCAGCATCTCTTTTCCTGACGCTTTTGCCGAAATCATCCGTGATGAAGTCTGGGTAAGGAATTTTCACATTTCAGAATATCCTTTTTCCTCCATTTTCAATCACGACCCGGACAGAAAAAAGAAACTGCTCCTGCACAAGGAAGAAATCAAACGCCTTAAGCGAAAAGTTGAAGAAAAAGGCTTTACGCTGATTCCTCTGGACATTTACCTCAAAAATGGAAGGGTAAAAATGACGCTGGGAGTCTGTAAGGGTAAAAAGTTATTTGACAAACGTGCCGATATTAAAGAGAGAGATGTAAAAAGGGATATTGCCCGCGAATTCAGGGGTAACCTGCAGAGGTAGTTTCTGAAACGATTTGCAGGGGAAATTGTTTTACATTTCAGACGCCTGTAACGCGTTCTTTATTGGAGACGATTTTGAAAAGATTCAGTCTGTTTCTTACAGTTCTGCTTCTCAGCCAGCTGCATCTTTTAGCGGCACCCTTTGTCGTAGATTATTACGGCGTCGTCTCTCAGTCTTCAGATACAAGCATTTTAAAAATGGCACAGGATATTTTTCTGACCCAGCTTAAATCCATTGATCAGCTGCGCGTTGATGACAGGCGGCCCGACATCAGCCGGACACTTCAGACTTTGCCTGACATAGCCTCTTCAAGTCATGTGTCATTTTATGCGGAAATAAACGAAGCCTCCGCCGGCTCTTCAGCAGTTGAATGGCAGTGTACCTTTACCGCCATAGGAACAGACGGAAAAAACTACACAAAGACAGAACGATACGATTCTTACTACAAGATTCTGGTTGGTGCAAAATCTGCCATAGAAGATGTGCTGAATCAGCTGCCGGCGCAAAATTCCCCGTCACTTTCAGTACAGCCTTCAGCCGCACAGGCTTCTTCCGCAACACTAAGGGCTGAATCTCTGGCCGGAACCTGGAGCGGAGAGCCTTATACAGACAAAATCGTACTCTTGCGGGGTGGCCGTGGCTTTGTCATTTTTAAAAACGGCGCTTCCATGAACATTGCCGTTAAAGTGACCGATACCGACAAAAACGGAAATATTTCCCAGATAGAAGTTGCCCAGGTTGGTAAGCCTAACGCATCTTTTTACCCCTCCCTGCCCCGCGAAACAGCCCTCGCCTCTGCCGCAAATGCAAAACCCATCGTCTGGAATTTTCAGGTCACCCCGGAAGGCACCCTTTCCGGCACAAAAAAGACTCTGGTCTCATCATCAGACAGTCCGACTGGAGCCGAAGAAGGAACAGAATCTGTTTCCTGGGTAAAGAAATAATCCACCCGCCACTCCTTCCAAAAAGCCCGGATATATTGAATACAAAAGCCTTTCTCGCTATAATAATAAAGATATAAAGTTGTTTACGAGGAAATTGCGTGTTCTTAAAAAGTCTTGACATACACGGTTTTAAGTCATTTGCCGACAAAACCCATGTAGAATTTGCAGACGGCATTACTGCCCTGCTCGGTCCAAACGGATGCGGAAAAAGTAATGTTGTTGATGCCGTAAAATGGGTTCTGGCTGAAAATAAAGCAAAAAATTTGCGTGCGGGTTCCATGGAAGATGTCATCTTTAACGGAACAGAAAGCCGTCCGCCCCTCAATATTGCAGAAGTTACACTCACAATTTCAAATGAAAACGGTCTCCTTCCCCTGGAAGATTCAGAAATTGCAATCAAGCGCCGTCTTTTCAGGGATGGCACAAACGAATACTTTATCAATAACCGCCAGGTAGGTCCTACGGAAATCCGCCGTCTCTTTATGGATACGGGTGTCGGTAAGGCCGCCTACTCTGTCATGGAACAGGGAAAAATCGACCAGATTCTTTCCAGCAAGCCTGAAGACCGCCGTTATCTTTTTGAGGAAGCTGCAGGTATCAGCAGAAGTAAGGCGGAATGTGCTGAGGCAGAACGCGAACTGGAGCGAACCAGGCAGAATCTCGCTCAGATTGAAGTTGCACTCGTAGAAAACAAGCGTTCTTACGAAACCCTTAAAGTTCAGAGTGAAAAGACCATAAAATATCGAAAACTCAAGGAAGATATTTTTAACTACGAACTGGACATTCAGCTCTTAAAGCTCAAGGACTTTACCCAGAATAAGGCCCGCCACGAAAACGCCCTTAAAGAAACCGAAGAAAAGCGCAATGCCGTTCAGAAAGAAATTCAGCAGATTCTGGACACCCTGACCGAAAACAATGACAAAATCAGAGACCTGCAGAACAAGATGACCGACCTTCAGCAGGAACTGGTAAAGATTCAGACTGACAAAACAGGCAAATTGGACATGGCCAAGCAACTTAATCTGCAGGCTGGCGTCATAAAAGAAAAAATCGGTCAGTTGGAAGTTCACAAAAAGGCCATTCAGGACCGCATTGATGATTTGAACGAGGAAATTGATGAGCAGGAAGCAGACCTGCATTCAAAGACCAAACAGCTGGAAGACGTACAGAAAAACATCAATTCTTTCCAGGAAAACATTACCACAGCCTCCAGCCAGATAGACGAAAACCGCCGCCGTGCAGATGAAAGCGCACAGGAGATAGAAAAACTCAACGAGGAAAGAGCTGTTTTTCAGAAAGAACTCACTGCAATTACAGAAGACATCGTTACAGAACTTGATGCAAAACTTCGTGACTCAGGTTTTTCTTCCGCAGAAAGCAGAAAGGCAAAGGATGAGCTTACCGCTGCTATCGGCAAGCTGAGGGTTTATGCAGACGGACGCAAAAACATTTTCTCAGACTTTGCGGCAATCAGGGGCCATTCAGAAAACGAATGTACTCAGTTTGCTTCCGATGCCGTAAGCGCACTTGAAGAAATTGCTTCTCTCATAAGAAATATTGAAGCGGCAGTGGAAAATTATGCTGCCACTATGCCGGCATTCATTGATGAATTCCTTTCGCCGGAAGGTATCATCACCAAAAAGCGTGACATCGACAATAAAATCAGCCAGAACGCCCAGAAAATCGTTACAATTCAGGAACGTATTGCTGACTACCGCAATCAGAACACGGATTTGGCCGGTAAAATTGACGAATACAAGGAAACACTTGCAAAACTGCGGGTCAATGAAGGCACCATGCGGGCTCAGATTGATGCTGCAAAACAGCAGGCAGACATTCTCCGCCGTTCTCTGGCAAGTGAACAGAGTACTCTCCGCCAAACCGAAGACGACTTGTATGCAGAACAGAAGCGTCAGGAAGAATTTGACGACCAGATTTATGAAATCCAGACTGCCCTCGCCCAGATTGAAGAAAGAGGCCGGGAATGCGTCAAAAACATCAGCAATCTGAATGATGAAATCGACCGCTGTAATTCAAGCGTAAGCGGAAAACAGAACGCCCTCCGCAAAAAGCAGGAAGAACAGTCCAAATATCAGAGCCAGTATGAAAAGCTCACTCTGGATCTTGTTACCAGCGACAACGACATCAAAAACATCAAGCAGAACTTTATCGACACTCATTCCCGCGATCTTATGGAATTTGAGGAGCGCATGTATAAAATTACTACGCCCTCTGTCGTTATCCGCGAAAGCCTGAACAGCGCCCGTGATGAATTAAAAGCACTGGGACAGGTGAACCTGATGGCTCCGGAAGAATTTGGAGAACAGAAGGAACGCTACGAAAAACTTCAGGCAAGTTTTGATGACACAAACAAGTCTCTGGAAAACCTTATCCGTGTATCCGAGGAAATCAAATCCAAGTCTACGGAAATGTTCCTAGATACCTACAACAAAATCAAAAAGAATTTCCACAATATGTTCCGCCGTCTCTTTGTCGGTGGACGTGCTGAACTGCGTCTGGTTGATCCCCAGAATGTTCTTACCACGGGTATCGATATTCTGGCACAGCCGCCGGGAAAGAAAATGGAAAACATCGCCCTGCTCTCTGGTGGCGAAAAAACAATGACCGCTGTTGCCCTGCTCTTTGCAACCTATCAGGTTCGTCCGTCTCCCTTCTGTCTTCTGGATGAGATTGACGCCGCCCTGGATGACAAGAACGTATCCAGTTTCGTTCAGGCCCTGCGCTCATTTGCAAAACTGTCTCAGTACATTGTCATTACTCACAACAAAAAGACCGTTATGGGCGCAAGAACCATGCTGGGTGTAACAATGGAAGAAAGCGGCGTCAGTAAAATCATTACCATGCGCCTTGATCAGGAACCCATTAAAGACGACTTTGAAGAAAACGAAGAGTTTGTTGAAGAAGACGTTGAACCCGAGACTGACGTATACATTCCGCCCCGCCCGGCAAAAAGAATCCACAATCCGGACGGCACTATAACAGACCCGGAGATTGAATTGCGAAAGCTTGCCGCTAAAAAAGCAAAGGCGGACGCCAAAGCAAAACTGGAAGCTGACAAAAAGGCTGAGGAACTGGAAAAAGCCGCCAGTGCTGAAGACAAAAAAGCAATGGATGCCGCCGCCGCTCAGACAGAAGGGGCATAATTGATGGATTTTGAAACGCTGGGTGACAGTCTTCGTGATTTTATACATGAAAAGCCTCTCATTTCCGCGCTGATCGGAATCTTCGTTCTGCTCTTTTTTGCAGCTCTGGTAATCATTATGATTCAGACCTCAAAGCCGGCTGAACCCGTCCAGACTTTCCGTGAGGAGCCTTTTTCCGCAGATGCAAAACTGCTGATTCCCTCCTCTCCGGAAAGTGAAAAAGACTATTATCCTTCCCGCACCATAAAAAATGCATGGGAAGAAAAAGACATTGAACCCTGGTTTACAAAACCGGATGAGGAAACCCTCAAAAATCTGGAAAAGGCAAACGATGCCATAGTTTCTGATATCATAGGAGCCGCGCCGTGATGAAAAAAAGTTTTTTCCTTATGGCAATTATACTTTCTCTCTTTATGATTTCCTGTGGTTCAACAAAGAATGTGGCTGGAAATGAAAATCCTCTGCCTGCCACATCCCCTGCGGAAAATTCACAGCCAGCAGCTTCACCTGCAGACACTGATAATACAGTTAGCGACAGTGAAAGCAAGGCGGACAGCGAAAAAGAAAAGAAAGAAAGCGAAACTCCGCTTGAAATAGTCTCTCAGGAAGATGTCATCCAGTCAAAACCACTGGAAGATGAAAAAGAGCCTGCTTCAACTCATATTGAAGAGCCTCAAATTCTTGATGCCCCGCCTGCAGAGACAGAACCTCTCCCTGAATTCAATCCGAATGCAGAGCATTCGCTCGCAGAAAATAAGCCCGAAGCCGTTGGAACCACTTTCGTAAATCCCGCTGAAAAAGAGACTGACTCACAAATCACTGAAGAAAGCAGCACAGACAGGGTAATACAGGAAACATCCTCTCCCGCTGAAAAAGCTTCTGCAGAGGAAAATCAAAAGCCTTCTCTGGCTTCACAAACGGCTCCCGCAGAGAATGCAAATCCCGCTTCTGCAGGTAGTCAGACAGTTTCGTCGGCAACATCTTCAGCTTCTTCCCCAGCAGCAAGTCCATCTGCAAATACTCCGGCAGTTTCACCTGCGGCAACTACCTCTGCTGTGTCTTCTGCAGCAAGCAGTCTGGCCCCTTCCACAGCAAACTCTCAGGCAGGAGAAACGCATACACCGGCAACCTCCTCTGCGACCACTTCACCTGCTGACTCAGAAAGCGCTTCTGCAACTTCTGCAGCATCTGCTGAAAATCAAGCGGCAGAAAGTGAAAACAGTGACGCAATAATTCCCCTTGAAAAGCAAAAGGCAGTTCCTTCCCGTTCTGTCACGATAAAGAACAATCAGTATCTGGATATTGTCTATCCGGGAAGCGGCTGGGTCTATCTGGGAGAAACGGAAGAAAACCGTGACCAGAAAAAACAGCCCCTTTTCAGTTATTTTGGACGCAAACTCGGAACTGCCGATACAACGTTTACCCTCAGATCACGAAAATCAGGTTCAACACTCCTGCATTTTTACAAAAATGACGCCCTGACTGGTCAATACATTGACGATTATCTGGCTGTTACCATAGACTCCGAAAATGCCAGGGCAGGAGAACGCGCTTCAGCTCCATCTTACGCCGAAGCAGTTCCTCAAAAGCCTGCCAGACAGACCCGTCAGTCCTATGAAAACATCGTCCCCTCACCTTCTGAAGAAAAGCCTGTCACAAGTTCAGCATCAAAGGAAAGCAGTAAAAATCAGTCTGCCGGACAGTCAGAAAACAGAGCCACTACAAATGCGGGCTCACAGACTTCATCATCCCTTATTCCGGCTCCGGAAGACAAGGGCGTAAAAACTGTTATTCAGAATACAGATTCAGTTCCCGCTGCAGATTCAGGTTCTGTTTCTTCCGCACCTTCTTACAGCGGTTCCCAGACTTCATCCTCACAGGGGGGAGCAAGTGCAGGAAATGCGGCTGAGGGAGAAAACAATCTTGACCTGCTGGAACAGGCAAAACGCTCTTATGCCGCTAAACAGTATGAAAAAGCACTGGAAGAAGTACAGGCATATCTGCAGGATGCTTCAGACAGAATTGACCAGGCCCTCTATCTTCAGGGGCAGATTCTGGAAGCAGAGTCTGGCGTAAAAAACATACGCTCCTCCATCGACTCCTACGAGACACTCACAAAAAACTATCCGATGAGTTCACTCTGGGGAAAAGCAAACAACCGCATCATTTATCTGAAGCGGTTCTATATAGAAATCAGGTAGCTTATCCTGCAAATGGATAAACTGCAGACATTGAATTTTTTATGGGAGATTTTATGAAAAAGACATCAGTATCCATACTTGCGGCAGTGATATGTTCACTTCTTTTTGCGTCCTGTATCGTGCGTCAGTATCCTGCGGAAAAACGCACGGTAAGTGTCAGGGGAACAGGTTCCATTCCAGTTGAAGCAGACCGTGCCATAATCGTACTTTCTGTCATCACAACGGCAAAAGATGCGGGAACAGCAGCAGGTCAGAACGCAGAAAAGATGACAAAGGTTCAGGATGCAGTGATTGCAGCCGGTTGTTCACGCGATTCAATTTCAACTGAAAACTATACAATTTTTCAGGAATATGAGTACATGAAGGACCGCCGCGTCCCTGGAGACTACAGGGTTTCCAACGAGATTAAAATTTATCTCATGGATAAGAAACTTGCCAGCACCATTATTGATTCTGCAATCAAGGCCGGAGCAAACTCGCTCTCATCCCTTTCATTTACAGTATCAAATCCGGAACTGGCAATCAAACAGGCAAGAACCGCTGCCGTGCAGAATGCTCATGAAGCGGCAAAACTGATTGCAGGCACAACAGGTTCTGAACTTGGCAAGGTGCTCAAAATCGAAGAAGTAAAAGACGGCTATAATGCACCCCTCGCAAAAGCCTATGCAAACCCCAGATTTGAGTCAGCGGCATCAAACGACGTAAGTACACCCGTTCAAAGCGGCAAGATTAATTTTACCGTGACGGTGGATGCTACTTTTGAATTGAAATAAAAGAGAGAAATCATTAGAATTAAAAGAGGTGGTTTTAATGTATCAGCCACCTTTTTAGAAGGACAGGAAAAATGCTAGATTACAAATTTATCAAAGAAAATCTGGAAGCGGTCAAACAGAACATCATAAACCGCAATATGCAGGCAGACGCAGA
>DFDV01000149.1 GCA_002369025.1 Treponema sp. UBA3819
CCACAGGCAATAACAAAAGAGCCGGAGCGGGCATTTTTTTCCATCTGAAGGTTAAAATCCCTCAGCAGTTCCACCCTGTTCTTAAAATCGTCTCCCAAAAGGAAGGCAACCATTTCATCGCCGCCTATGCGGTAAACGGGACTGTGCTTGAAAGTCTGGCAGACAAAAGAAGATGCTTCCTTGATAAGCCTGTCGCCTTCTTCATGTCCTTTGGTGTCGTTTGTCACTTTCAGGTCGTTTATGTCAAAAACAATAAGACCAAAATCCTGCAGAATACCGTCAGCAATTCTCATGTCTATGCCGATTAAATCTTCCTGATAGGCAAATTTGCTCTTTATGCCGGTAAGCGGGTCGGTAAGTGCCATAAGGCGGGCGGAACCGATTTCCTGCTCCTGAATTGCCCCCACTTCCAGAAGACGTTCAAGTTCTTTGTGCCGGTCTTCTTTTTCATCTTCAAGAACAAAGGTATGGATGACGCAGGTTCCCAAAAGATAGCCCAGGGCATAAAAAGGCAGGACCGGGAAAAAGGTTGTCAGAATGACAAAAATAACCATGGCAATGCCAAAGCCGCCAATTGTCAGGTGATGGTGACGGATCTTTCCTGCCGTGCGGGCCGCAACAAAAAACATGTAGAGAGGAGTTGCCAGAAAAAGCAGAATCTGGGCAAACATGGTCAGGCTGCGGGCCTTTTCCGTATGATATTCACCATTTGCGTCAAAATAGAACATGACCGGAAAGAAAATATTCAGCAGAAGGACAAGAAATTCAAAGGCCAGAAATAGAATTCCTGCGTATTTCAGCAGGCGGGAAAACAAATTGTCCTTATTGATATAGGTGACGACAAATCTTGTCCAGAAAAAGACCGTTATTGCCACAGAAACAAAATAGAGTTCCGTCCAGACAAAAGAAAGAAGGTTGTACCTTGCCTCATAGACAAAGCCCCAGAGCAGATCAAAGAGATAAAAAACCAGCACGCAGACAAGAAATGCACGGTAGGACCGGTGAGTCTTATCGCCTTTTACACGATCTGACAGCCGCAGAACATCAAAATTTATGATGACATGAATTAAAAAAGCAATAATACCAATACCAGCATAATTCATTGCCAAAACCCCGCTATTCACAGTATATCATTCTTTTTATAAAAGAACCATAGATGAAAGCGATACTTAAAGTTTTATTTAAGGATAATGGATAATACTGTTTATAAGCAGTATTTTCAAAAAGGGAGATGTCAATCCGTATGGAATTTACACTTGTTCAAACTGGAGTGGTCTCACTTCTTCCACCCCTCCTGGCCATTGTTCTGGCCCTGGTCACAAAGGAAGTGTATTCTTCACTTTTCATCGGTATTTTTTCCGGCATGCTCATCTATGCCTTTGCCACAGGAGGTTCAATCATTTCCTCTGCGGCAATGACATTTGACATGATGAGTTCAAAAATTGCTGACAATGCCTATATGATTATTTTCCTTGCCCTGCTCTGGGCGGTGGTTCGTCTGGTTTCCAAATCAGGCGGAAGCGAAGCCTATGGTCAGTGGGCAGGAAAAAGGCTTAAGACAAAGAGGTCGGCAACCTTAGCAACATCCCTTCTGGGACTTCTGGTTTTTATTGATGACGGATTTAATTCCCTTACCGTGGGAACAGTCATGCGGCCTATCACAGACAAACTGCACATCTCCCGGGAAAAACTTGCCTACATCGTGGATGCAACTGCGGCTCCCGTCTGTATCATTGCTCCAGTATCAAGCTGGGCCGTGGCCGTTGCAAGTGAAGTGAGTGAAAAAGGCGGATTCAACATATTCCTCTCCACCATTCCCTACAATCTCTATGCCATTCTTACCATCGCCATGGTTCTTTTCATCGGCCTGACAGGAAAAGACTTTGGTCCCATGAAGGCCGCAGAAGAAAAGGCAGCCGCAGAAAGCCTGACCGAAAAAGCAAGTGAGGAAAACTCAAAGCAAGGTGCCATAATTGACCTTGTCCTTCCCCTCTTTGTGCTGATTGTTTCTGCAATTCTGGGCATGGCATACGTCGGCGGATTTTTTAAGGGCAGGCCCTTTTCAGAAGCAATCGGTGAAAACCCCACAGCAGGTCTTGCCCTGGGTGCCTTTGCAGGACTTCTTACCGCCTTTATCCTCTACATTCCCCGCAAAGTCATGACCGCCCGGGGCTTTATCAGCGATATCGTTCACGGCATTGGAGACATTGTTCCACCCATGCTGATTTTGATTCTTTCATGGAGTCTGGGAGGAGTCTGCCGTCAGCTCATCGGTACCGGCGTATTCATTTCCTCTTTCGTCAGTTCCACAAGCCTTCCCCTGGGATTTCTTCCTTTCCTGATTTTTATTATTTCTGCCCTGATGAGTTTTTCAATGGGAACTTCATGGGGAACCTTTGGCATGCTCATTCCCATTATCACGATGATTTGCAGCGCAGACGGTGCCGGCGCCTACCTGATTCCCTCTCTGGGCGCAACCCTTGCAGGCAGCGTGTACGGTGACCACTGTTCGCCCATTTCAGATACGACCATTCTTTCTTCAACCGGCGCCCAGTGCCAGCATATCCGCCATGTGGAAACACAGCTTCCCTACGCCACTCTTGTTGCCGTCATCTGCGGAATAGGCTTTTTGATTTCCGGGCTGACAATAAGCCCCTGGCTTTCCATTCCGGTCTGCCTGATTCTTCTTGCGGCTGCAATCCTGATTCTGAACAAAATAAATTTCAGAAAGGCAGCCTGATTTTTTTAGTGCCGGGCATTACGCTCCCAAAAGATGCCGTCTTCATAGCCCTGAATGACGGCATTTTTTTCTGCCATTTCCAGTCTTTTCTGGGCCCAGAGACAGTATTCTTCGTTTACTTCAATACCACAAAAACGCCTGCCCAGTTTTTTTGCCGTCACACAGGCAGACCCGCTTCCCATAAAGGGATCAAAGACCATGTCACCCTCTTCTGACGAAGCAAGAATCAGTTTGGCATAGAGTTTTTCACTTTTTTGAGTCGGGTGGTCAGTATTTTCCGGCATTGACCAGAAGGGAATGCTGATGTCATCCCAGAAATTTGAAGGACAGGTCAGGCGGAATTTTCCCTGCTCTCCCTCTTCCCAGTCTTTGGGAATGCCGTCTTCTTTGTAGGGGGCAAGCACTTTTCGCCTGACTTTTACCGCATCCAGATTAAAATAGTAATCATCAGGATTTTTAACTGCAAACCAGATGTCTTCCATGCCGTTCTTCCAGTTTGCCTTTGCTCCCCGGCCTTTTTCCCGCTGCCAGGTAATGCGGTTCATGACAGTCAGTTCTTTTTCAACTGCACGCTGCAGGGCGGCCGTACACTTCCAATCCCCGCAGATATACAGGGAACCGTCTTTTTTTAACTTTTTGCAGACAGCGGGAAACCAGCTTTGCAGGTAAGCTTCATAACTGTCACTGCTGCGGGCATTAAAGTGAAGTCCGTTAAAATTCTTTGAAAGATTGTAGGGAGGATCTATGATAATCAAATCAGCAAATTCGTCAGGAAGATAAGGCAAAAGGGAAAGTGTATCTCCCAGTAAAAGGCGGTTTTCTATGGAAAGACCTTCTGAAAGGGATTTGTGGTCAAGAACTTTATTCCGCAGGCCTGCAGTCTCTTCCGGTTCAAGCGTCAGCGTGCGATTATTTTTTGCCCTTTGTTTTTCCATATTTTACCTTTCTATTTTTCTTAGATTTTAACATTTCTTCCTTTTCTTGCCTAGATTTTTCTTGGGACAAAGACCCCAGCGGTCGCAAAAGCCGGCAAAGCCCGTGAAGAAATAGGAGAAGGAAAGTCAATATTCTTCCACTATTTGCACAGCAACCCGTAAAACTTTTTTCAAATGTGACAAAATTACTGTCGAAGGCAAAAAAATTCAGTATATTATAAAATGAAAACAGTCAGGGAAGTATATGAAACAATTTAATGTTACGGGAATGAGCTGTGCGGCTTGTTCGGCACGGATAGAAAAGGCTGTCTCAAAGGTAGAGGGCGTAAGAGCCTGCTCGGTAAGCCTTTTAACCAATTCCATGGGAGTCGAAGGAGATGTCAGCGACTCAGCAATTATTGAAGCCGTAGTCAATGCCGGTTATGGGGCAAGTCCCAAGGCCGATAAAAGTCATGTCGCTGGCGGACAGAAATCTTCCGCCGCTCAGACAAATGATGACGCCTTAAAAGACAGGGAAACACCTGTCCTCATCAAAAGACTTATCGCTTCTATCGTCTTTCTCCTTCCCCTTATGTATTTTTCCATGGGGCATCTTATGTGGGGATGGCCTCTGCCGGGATTTTTTGACGGAAATCACGTAGCCATGGGACTGGTCCAGATGACTCTTGCCGCCGTCATCATGGTTATAAACCAGAAGTTTTTTGTCAGCGGCTTTAAGGCCCTTATTCACCGCTCTCCCAATATGGACAGTCTTGTTGCCCTGGGCTCGGCTTCGGCCTTTGTCTACAGCTGCTGGATTCTTTTTGCCATGACGGGAGCCGTAGCGGCAGGAAATACAGAAGATGTCATGGCCTATATGCATGACTTTTACTTTGAAACCGCCGCCATGATTCTGGCCCTCATTACTGTGGGAAAGACTCTGGAAGCAAAGTCAAAGGGAAGGACAACAGACGCATTAAAAAGTCTGATGAAACTTTCCCCAAAAACAGCAGTCATTCTAGAAAATGGCGAAGAAAAAACAGTAGCCGTAGAAATGGTAAAAAAAGGAGATATTTTTCTCGTACGCCCGGGTGAAAACATTCCCGTAGACGGTCTGGTCCTTGAAGGAACAAGCGCAGTAAATGAAGCTGCCCTGACCGGCGAAAGCATACCCGTGGATAAGACGGCGGGAGACAGGATTTCGGCCGCAACCATAAATACATCCGGCTTCTTAAAATGTCAGGCTACCCGGGTTGGCGAAGACACTACCCTTTCCCAAATCATTCAGATGGTCAGTGATGCGGCCGCCACCAAGGCTCCCATCGCTAAAGTCGCTGACAAAGTTTCGGGCATTTTTGTACCCGTAGTTATCGGCATTGCAATCCTCACCTTTGCAGTCTGGCTCTTTTTGGGAGCCTCTACAGGAAGCGCCCTGACCAGAGCGGTTGCAGTTCTTGTCATCAGCTGCCCCTGTGCCCTGGGACTTGCCACGCCGGTTGCCATCATGGTTGGAAACGGCAAGGGAGCAAAAAACGGCATTCTCTTCAAGACTTCCGCCGCCCTTGAACAGGCTGGAAAAATCAGCACCATTGCCCTGGACAAGACAGGCACCATCACTTCAGGTCAGCCTGAGGTGACAGACATTCTGCCTGCTCCGGGTGTCAGTGAAGCAGAATTATTCAAATCTGCCCTGTCTCTGGAAAAAAAGAGCGAGCATCCACTTGCAAAAGCAGTCGTCTCTGCCTGCGAGGAAAAGCATTGCCTGGCAGAAGAAGTGACTGATTTTGAAGTCATTCCCGGAAAAGGACTTAAGGCAAAGCTGCATGGAAGCATACTTGCAGGCGGAAATGAAAACTTTATTGCAGAAATGATTTCTGACGGTGAATGGAAGCCGTCTGGTGAACAGGAGGCTCTGTCCGCTCAGGGAAAAAGCCTGCTCTATTTTGCCCTGGATAAAAAGTTCCTCGGTACTATCGCTGTTGCAGATACCATAAAAGAAGACAGTCCTCAGGCAATCAGGGATCTTCAGGACATGGGAATCCGGGTGGTCATGCTTACCGGAGACAACGAAAAGACTGCAAAGGCTATCGGAAAAGAAGCCGGCGTAGACCAGGTAATCGCAGGCGTCCTTCCGGACGGCAAGGAAAAGGAAATCAGAAAACTGCAGGAAGAGGATGGCAGAGCGGGAAAAAATCTGGTTGCCATGGTTGGGGACGGCATAAACGATGCCCCCGCCCTTACACGGGCAGACATAGGAATTGCCATTGGAGCCGGAACTGATGTGGCAATCGACGCAGCAGACATCGTGCTGATGAAAAGCCGGCTTTCTGATGTGACTGCCGCCATCCGCCTGAGCCGGGCAAGCCTGCGCAACATTCACCAGAATCTTTTCTGGGCATTCATCTACAATATAATCGGCATTCCACTGGCGGCAGGAGCCTTTACGGCGGCCTTAGGCTGGAAACTCAATCCCATGTTCGGGGCGGCCGCAATGAGTCTATCCAGTTTTTGCGTTGTAACCAATGCCCTGCGTCTTAATTTTTTTAATATGTACAAAACAAAAAAGCCGGCAAAGACTGTAAGCCGGCAAAGG
>DFDV01000174.1 GCA_002369025.1 Treponema sp. UBA3819
TTACCCTGCAGACTGATTCCAGCGGGCAGATTCTTTCTCCCTACTGGGCCCGCACTACGCTGACAGAACCTTTTCTCCTTCATTTTGAATCAATCGGGGAAGCGGCAAAAGCCCTCCGTGACCTGCAGAGAAACTGGGCTCCCTATCAGTTTACCTGTTTCCGCCGGGCCGCACTTCTGCAGGAAAAACTTCCCCACATCAATTTAAAGGCCCGGACTTTTCCCCTTGCCATTCCCCACAGTCCCATGGGAATCTACACGCTGCTGGATGAACATACCATGCTTGCAAGCGCCGCCACTACAAGCGCCCTGCCTGCCGGAGCAATGCTTTTTGAGGAAGACCACGTAAATCCGCCCAGCCGGGCCTATCTGAAACTGCAGGAATCCCTCACCATGATTCAGCATTATTTTGATCTTGAACTGCCCGGACAAGGAACAAAATGTTTTGAGGCCGGAGCCTGCCCCGGCGGCTGGACATGGGTACTCCGGCAGTTGGGTGCGGATGTCTTTGCCGTTGACCGTGCGGAACTTTCGCCGGCCCTTATGGCGGATGAGCATGTTATCTTTCAGGCTCACGATGCCTTTACCCTCAAGCCGGAAGAAGTCTGTGCCCGCATGCAGTGTGAAAAGATGGACTGGGTGCTGAGCGACGTCATCTGCTATCCGGCCCGCCTTTACGAATGGGTTCAAACCTGGCTTTGCAGCGGCCGTGTGAAGAACATGATTTGTACGATAAAAATGCAGGGAGAAATTGACTGGGACTTAGTTGCAAAATTCGCCGCAATTCCCCAGAGCCGCGTACTGCATTTGAATTACAACAAGCACGAGCTTACCTGGCTGCATGGTTAAAGTGCTTTTTGGGCGTTGCGGGGCTGAAAAGCCAAAGGATGCCCCGCAGAGGGGGTAGGCGGAAATGAGGACGCGAAACGGACGAATTGCAGCCGAGGGGGAGGCTTCCCCCGCCTTTAAATTCCGTCTCCCCAGCCAAAGGCACTGTCGGTAAAGGAGTAGGGCGTTTCCTGATAGACGTAGTAGTTCAGCCAATTGGAAAAAAAGAGGTGGGCAGTGCTTCGCCAGGTGTTGAGGGGCTTTTTCTCCGGATTGTTCTCTGGAAAATAATGCTTGGGCACTTCAATCGGAAGATTTCTTGCCTTGTCCCGGAAGTATTCTTTTGAAAGAGTTTCCGTGTCATATTCAAGATGGCCCATCATGTAGACATCATGGCTGTGGTTTGACTTGACCAGCGTTGGTTCACCTTCTTCGTTTTCTGCAAGCACAATTAAATCCCGCACTTTTGCAACGGAGCCTTTTGAGACTGTGGTGTGGCGGCTGGTGGGTACCGGAAATTCATCGTCAAATCCGCGGAGGAGGGGGTCTGCCTGAATGAGCCTGTGGTTGGGAAAAATGCCAAAGAGTTTCTTTTCCAGAGGCAGCTTTTTTATGCCGTAGTTGTGGTAGAGTCCGGCCTGAGCTCCCCAGCAGATGTAGAGGGTGCTGAAAACATTTTCCCGGGCGTAGTCCATGATATCGCACAAGTCATTCCAGTAGTCCACATCTTCAAAGGGCATCTGCTCTACGGGTGCGCCAGTGATAATCATGCCGTCGTATTTGTGCTGGAAGACTTCGCTGGACGGAATGTAAAATTTTTCCAGATGGTCTTCTGCCGTATGTGTGGAAATATGACCTTCCATCTGCACCAGAGAAATATCAATCTGCAGGGGAGTGTTTCCCAGGAGACGCAGCAGCTGGGTTTCCGTAGCCTCTTTTGTGGGCATCAGGTTTACAATGGCAATTTTAAGGGGACGGATGTCCTGGGTGGCCGCACGCTTTTCTGTCATCACAAAGATGTTTTCTTTTTCGAGAATGGAACGTGCTGGTAAATCTGACTGAATCTTAATCGGCATAGTGAGTAATAGTATAGTAAATCTCTGTGTTTTTTGCTATAGTGTTTGCATGAGTTCGTCAAAAGACCGTCAGAATGCCGTAAAAAAGTTAAAGAGCCTTTGCCTTGCGCCAAAAATTGATCCCAAGGTCTTCCGGGAAAAAATAGAAAAGACTTTTACCAATGCCCTGCTCCCCAACCGTATCGAATGGTCGGAGCGTGAATTTGGCGGAGTAATGTGCGATGTGCTTATGCCGGAAGTCTATTCTTCCAAGCGCATCATGCTCTATGTACACGGCGGCTCATTTGTGGGCGGTTCACGGGCTGCATGGCGTTCTTTCTGCGCTTCACTGGCTCATGCTTCCTCCTGCCGTCTGGTTGTGCCTGAATTCAGGCTTGCGCCACCCTATCAGTATCCTTCTTCTCTGGAAGACGTGCAGTCTGTTTTCAGGGCGGTCTACACGGAGGAACAGATAGCCCGCTCTCTGGATGCAGATTCTTCTGACGCAATGCCGGAAATCATCATTGCAGCGGACGGTTCAGGCGCATCCATAGCACTCGCACTGGTTCTGAGTCTCAAGGGAAAATACCGCGACGTTATAAAACAGATTGTGCTTTTCAGCCCCTGGCTTGATATGAGCGCAGAGTCCAAACATCTTTCGGCAAAAAAGGCGGCCGATGACATTTACACGGCAGATGCCCTGCGCCGTTCTGTTGAATTCTATACCTATCCCCAGAACCGGTCAAATCCTCTGGTGTCTCCTCTTCTTGCTGATGATCAGACCCTGCATGATTTTCCCGCCACATACATTCAGATGGGCGAAAAAGAACTTTTTCTGGATGATGCGGAACGCTTTCAGGCAAGGCTCGCGGACAATGGCGTGGAATGTCAGCTTGATGTCTGGCCCGATATGATGCCCTGTTTTCAGATGGCTGACGACTGTCTGTCTGAGTCTCATCTGGCCATTGAAAAAGTGGGTCACATGATAACCGGCCGTGACTCCCGCCGCAACGAAAGCGACACAAATATCCACATTGTTCTGGAAAAAAGTCTCAACGATTATTAAGGTGGCATGACTATGGAACTTCTTTCTCCCGCAGGAAATGTAGAAAAACTTAAATACGCATACATGTACGGTGCAGATGCCGCCTATATCGGCCTTAAAAAATTTTCCCTGCGCGTAAAGGCAGATAATTTTTACGAGGACGAATACAATAAGGTCATTGAGCTGAAAAAACGCTATCCCGGAAAAAAACTCCACTGCGCGCTCAACATTGCCTTTCACAACCGCGAAATTGACGCCTTCATGCAGAACATCGACTACTTCAAGCAGTACCCCATTGACGCATTTATCGTGCAGGATCTGGGTATGGTGCCCATTCTGCAGAAGCATTTTCCTGATGTTCATCTGCATGTAAGCACTCAGGCAAGCTGCATGAACCGGGAAGCCGTAAAAATGTATCAGAAACTGGGCTTTGACCGCGTTGTACTGGGACGGGAAGTAAGCCTGAATGAGGTGCGGGAGATAAAAGATGCCGTGCCCGAAATGGAAATTGAATGTTTTGCCCACGGAGCCATGTGTATTGCCTACAGCGGCCGCTGTCTGATGAGTGCCTATCTTACCGGAAGAAGCGCACAGAGCGGCTTTTGCTCCCATACCTGCCGCTGGGAATACGATGTGGGTCTTACAGAAAAAATCGATGCTGACACCGCAAAGAAAATCGCCCAGTCAGGAAAACTTGTCCTGCAGGAACGCAAGCGGCCGGGAGAATTCTTCCCCATCTATGAGGGAGATGACTTTACGGCCCTGCTTTCGTCAAAAGACCTGCGGATGATAGAACATCTGGACGACATGAAAAAGGCAGGCGTTGATTCCCTTAAAATCGAAGGACGCATGAAGAGCATTTACTATGTTGCTCTGGTTACCCGTGCCTACCGCAAGGCTCTGGATGCTCTGGACGGAAAACTTTCACAGGAAGAAGCCGCTCCCTTTATCGCTTCTCTGGACGAAGTGGCTCACCGGGAAAGCACGACAGGCTTTTTCTACAGCCGTACAGAAGCAGACAAGACTACTGTTGGTGCAAGCGACAGTCCCTATGAACTTGCGGGGCAGGTGGGGGAGAAAATCACCGGCGCGGAAGAAGAAAAAGTCTTTAAGACTGGGGAAGAAATGGCAGCTTCCCGCCAGGCAGAACTTGCCGCCATGCATCCTGCCGCCCGCGCCGCAGCCGAAAAAGACTGTCAGGAACATCCGGAAAAATGTCCCCAGGCACTGGAAAGACGGCCGGGATGGAAACTCTATCATTACAATTCCCTTAACAAGACTGACAGCGGTACTGAAATGGAAATCATCACGCCGGATGTCCTCAAAACAGTTCTTTCCGGCCAGGACTATGTATTTGCTAATCCCAAAAACGGAACGGTCATTCCCTTTGTCAATCCTGACCATGACTGCGCCATTTATACGGCGGCGGAAATTCCTCAGGACGCACTGGTAAGGACAAAAGACCCTGGCTTTGTGCCGGGCAAGGTAAGGTCAGGCGGCAGATGAAAAAACTCCTTCTGATAGTCTGTGCATTCTGTTTTTCATCACTTGCATTTGCCCAGTTCCATCTTATTCCGAATGAAAATGACCGTCTCGACCAATGGTTTGAAGTCTCCTATGGCCGTTCCGTAAACAAGGGTATTGAGCGCAATCAGAACTTTTTTTCTGCTGCCTGGAATTTTGACTACAATCCCTTTAACCTGCTGCTTGGCTTTCAGTACACCGATGAAGTAACGGATCTGGTTATAGACGGCGACTGGTGGCTGGCTCAGTTTGACGGCCATTACGGAAGAATGCGTCTGGGCTTTGAACTGGGCTACCATGCCCAGTGGTACAATAACATCAGCTGCGAGCATGACATCAACCTTGTGCCTGCCCAGCTGCATTACCGTACCTGGCGGGGCTTCTGGGTAGGCCTGCGCACGGGAGTTTTCCGCAAGATGAGCAACGTCTACCTGCTGCAAAAAATGATAAACAACTGGAACAGCCTGCTGATTCTCTCTTTAGGAAAGAAGTTTGACTTTGGTCTGGAAATTTCCCTTAATCTGGGCACCCATTCCCGCTACCGCTATCCGGTTTTTGGCACCGCAATTTTTACGCCGGCAATCGCCTGGTATTTCCCCTCGGGGTTCCGTCTGGGAGCAGAAGCAGAAATCACCATGAAAGACTGGATTGCAGTAACCTATTATATGGAATCCGTTGTCGTTCGCTTTACGGGGAGGATATTGTTTTGAAAAAACTCGCTTTTCTGCTTGCAGTCCTTTCCCTTCTGGTTTCCTCCTGCAGTTACGGAAACTACATGCTGCACTTTAACGGAAGTCAGGTTGATGACCGCATTTCTTCAATTGTCACCATTCCGGCCTCTAAACTGCCCGCAATTACAGCCGGCTCAGGCTATTCATTCCTGATTCTTGCGGATTGTCATTTCGGTTCCAGCAAGACAAACAGGCATACGGACCGCTTTATCGAAAAATTTACCCTTGCCCTGGAAAATGCAGACGAGACAAAACGGCCTCGCTTTATCATCAATCTGGGTGACATCATGGATGACGGCCTGCAGTCCGAGGCGACCGACTATCTTGCCCTGGAAAAGAAACTCAAGGTCATAGCCAAAGAAAAACTGGGGCTTTCTTCTCCTGATGACTACAAAACTTTTTCCATCATCGGAAACCACGATCTCTATGATGAAGACGGCTGGGAAACCTGGAAAAAGAATTTTTATCCCGCAACAGAGTACAGGACCTCTTATTTCCGCTTTACCCTGGGCTCTTTTTCCTACTATTTTCTGGACACGGGTAACGCTACTCTGGGACTGACCCAGCTGGAAGACCTGGAAAAACAGCTTCCGTCAGACCCCAATCCAAAAATCGTCTTTCAGCATTATCCCATCGTGCTGGACGTTTCTTCCTTCTGTCTGCAGAACACTCTGGAAAGAAACCGCCTCATGCGCGATTTTGCCCGCTCCAATGTGCGCAATATTTTTACTGGTCACTATCATCCGGGAAATTCAAATGATTTTGGAAACTTTGTGGAAAAGACGGTAAAATCCTTTGGCTATAACGATGTTGCCCTGCTGGTTACCGTAGACGATGCCAAAAAAAGCGTCTCCTATGAGGAAATCAAATTCAGCAACTAGTGGCCGGGCTTTATTTCCCACTCAGCTCCAATGGTACGCCTTTCTATATTTGGAATGCGCTGGAAGGTAAGACAGTCTGCCCGGTGAATTATCACGCCCCGGCTGTTTGAAACATAGCCCGCAATTGCGTCTCCCGGTTTTGGTGAACAGCAACCCGCAAAACTTACCAGAAAATTTGTCGTGTCTCCAATCTTAATTTTTCCGCTGTAGCGTTCGTCACTGGCCCGTTCTTCCTGTACAGCCGTTGAGGCAGTCCTTGTCCGCCGGCGCTTACGCTTTTCATTCTGCACGGCCCGGGAATGTTCGTTCAGGGCGGCAATTTCTGCTGCTCTCCTTGCTTCTGCTTCCCGGTCAGTAAAGTTGGGGTCGTTTGCCACCAGCCATGCGTGAATTTTCTGCCGCGCCTTGCTGGTGCGTACTACTTTCAGCTGGCTTTCGGTGGGGTGGGCCTGGGGATTGGTGAGAATTTCAATAATCTGAGTATTTTCCAGGGGCTTTGTAATGGGAATGATTTTTCCGTCAGCCTTTGCGCCTATGATTTTTTCTCCCACGGCGCTGTGCACATGATAGGCAAAGTCAATGGCGGTACTTCCGGAAGGCAGCTGAACAACATCTCCCGCCGGCGTAAAGACAAAGATTTCGTCTCCCAGCAAATCGCTCTTTAACTGGGCAAAAAAAGTCTCGTCATTCAAATCCTGTTCCCGCAGGTGCTGCAGCTGGTTTACAATGCCCAGGTCGCTTATGTCCACCTTGTCGTGGTTGCTGCCTTTTTTGTAGAGCCAGTGGGAAGCAACACCATGTTCCGCCTTTTCGTGCATTTCTGCCGTGCGGATCTGAATTTCCATGGGTTTTCCCTCGCAGATAACGGTGGTGTGCAGGGACTGGTAACCGTTTGCCTTGGGCATGGCAATGTAATCCT
>DFDV01000222.1 GCA_002369025.1 Treponema sp. UBA3819
GGCGGCGGCGTTGGTATTCCCTACCGCGAAGATCAGAAGAAAGTGGACCTGGACTATGTGGCTCAGGGCATACGCAAACTCTATGACGAAAAAATCGTACCCGCAGGACTGGATCCCCTTCTGATTAGTTTTGAGTGCGGCCGCCCCATCACAGGTCCCTATGGCTGGCTCATTACCCGGGCAATCCACGAAAAGCACATCTACCGTGAATACATCGGTACAGACTCCTGCATGGCAGACCTTATGCGTCCCGGCATGTACGGCTCCTACCACGAAGTGACGGTAAGCGGAAAAGAAAATGCTCCCAAAGACCATGTCTACGATGTTGTTGGAAGCCTCTGCGAAAACTGCGACAAGTTTGCCGTTCAGCGTCCCCTCCCCAAGATTGATATGGGTGATTTGCTGATTATCCACGATGCAGGTGCTCACGGCAGGGCAATGGGCTTTAACTACAACGGAAAACTCCGTGCGGGAGAAGTTCTTCTGCGCTCTGACGGAAGCTTTAAGCAAATCCGCCGCAGGGAAACAATTGACGACCTTTTCGCCACGCTGGACCTGGACGGAGTAAAAGACTTTAACTAAGCCAAAAAAAGCCGTCAATAAGACAAAAAAAGACCTTTCGCGAAGAAAGGTCTTTTTTATGCAGAGCCTGTTTTGTGGTAACAGGTGCTTATTTTTTCAGCAGGGCCGCAAAAGGATTGTATGTGTCGCCGTCGTCATCTTCCTGGCTGGAAAGATACTTTGCGGCGCTCATGTCCTGTTCTGCGCTGGAGGCGGGGAGCAGGGAAATGCGCTTTTCTGCAGTGTCGATTTTTTCTACTACAACGCTGAACTTGTCGCCAGCCTTGAATTTTTTTGCCAGATTGGTGCTTGCGCTTACATCTTCCAGGGCGGAAATGTGAACAAGACCATCAATTCCCTTTGCAAGATTTACAAAAAGACCAAAGGGAGCCACGCGGGCGATGGTGCCGTCAATTTTTTCACCCACAGAAATTGTGCTTGCTGCATCATCCCAGGGATCTTTTTCCAGAGACTTCATGCTCACAGACACTTTTTCCTGCTTCCAGTCAGCCTTAATTACGACCGCTTCAATTTCCTGACCCACGCTCAGAACATCAGCAAGGTCTTTTACGCGCTCATGTGAAACTTCAGAAATGGGAAGCAGGGCCTGAAAGCCGTCAATGTCAATAAAAGCACCGTAACTCTGCAGGGATTTTACCTTGCCCGTAATTTTTGTGCCAGGGGTAAGCGTTTCTGCCAGGGAAGCAATCTTTTTTTCTTCTTCCTGCTCCAGAATCTTGCGGTTTGAAACAATCAGGTCTTTTCCGTCGTTTTTGTATTCGGTAATCAGGAATGTAAGGTGCTGTCCAATACATTTTGCAGGCTCTTCACGGGTGCGGTAGCCCATCTGGGAGTAGGGGCAGAAGGCACGGCTTCCACCGATTTTTACTTCAAATCCGCCTTTAATTTCCTTTTCAACAGAACCTTCCACGGGGAGCCCGGCCTTGTATGCCTTTTCCAGCATTTCATTTCCGGCGCTTTCTCCGCTCAGACGGGTGGTAAAATGCAGTTCGCCCCGGTTGTCACTCACAAAGAAAACCTTGATTTTATCTCCCTCATGTACGGTGAGCTCGCCTTTATCATTTCTGAATTCCGCCGCATCAACAAAACCTTCGCTTTTCAGCCCCAAATCTATAAAAACGGTGTCTCCCGAAATCTGTACAACGCTTGTTTCTACTTCTTCGCCAATTTCAAATGTATTTTTCATTTTGTCCTCTAATTATTTGAGATGAGGACAGTATAGAAGAAAATGAGATTTTTGTCAGTATGGGCGGTGCGTCGCTTTCGCGTCGCCGCTATGTCCGTGGTTCCGCTTTCGCTCCATACCGCAGTCCTTCGTCCTGCGGTACGCTTTGCGCCACTCCCAGCGCTACCGCTTTGCCTTTGAGCACAAGTTTATCAGTTTTAAAAAGACTCGTGAATCAGATTCCAGGCAACTGAACCGGGCGGGGGAGTCTGGGGCAGATCATCCCGTTTAAAGAACTGGGCGTCAAGAATTTCATCGGTCTGTATTTTTATTTCGCCGCCTGTATATTCGGCACGGAATGCCAGCATCAGCTGATCGGGGAAGGGCCATGACTGGCTTGCCACATAGCGCACATCCTTTACATCAAGGCCGGTTTCTTCCTTTATTTCCCTTACGACTGCGTTTTCAATTGTTTCGCCCAGTTCAACAAAGCCGGCAATGCAGGAATAGAAAGTATGGGTGCGGTTCAAATGCCGGGCCAGAAGAATTTCGTCTCCCCTGCTTACCAGAACGATTATGGCCGGTTCCAGCTGGGGAAAAAACTGATGCCTGCATTTTGTACAGGTACGGGCGGTAAAAGTCTTGTCGTCTTCCAGAGGAGCACCGCAGATTGAACAGAAGCGTCTGCTTTTGCGGAAGTTCAGCAGACCTTTTGCCCTTGCACTTAAGGCAATGTACTTTTTAAGCTCATCCTTTTCCCTCATCTTCCAGAAGAATTCGCGCAGATGCATGTCTTCGCAGCCGGCAGGATTGGGAGCGTCCTTTTCCAAAAGCAGGGCCGAATAGTCGTATTCAGGTTCTGCAAACCAGTCTTCAGCAATCTGGTGTTCCAGACAGCGCCTTACGACAGACTCATCAGGAAGATTTCCCTTTTGAAGAATGATTGAGTCACCACGAAAGATAAAATGAGTTTTGTTAAAAATTTCCCCTTGTTCAGAAAGCATCGCCATATATTCAGCATAACACGGATTTTTCATTTCGTAAAATTTTTTCTATTGAAGAAAGCAGATTTTAGGAGTACACTTCCTACTATGAAAAAATCACTTTCAGAATTATTAGAGACTATTGAACATACACGTGTGTCCGCTGACGGTCAGAGCGCAGACACAATGCAGACAAATCCGGAAATCACGGCACTTGCTTTTGACAGCCGCGATGTTCAGCCGGGCACTCTTTTTTTCGCACTGCCCGGAACCCATACTACAGGAAATAAATTTATTCCCGCCGCCCTCAAGGCAGGAGCCGCGGCTGTTGTTTTTCAGGATGATTTTGACCCGGAAACCCGTGCCGCCATCAGCGAAATGCTTACCCGGCGCAAGGAAAGCGTTCCCTTTATCAGGGTGGAAGATTCCCGCTTTGTGATGGCTCCTCTTTCTGCAGCCTTCTACGATAATCCTTCCAAAAAAATGGTAATCATCGGCGTAACGGGAACAGAAGGAAAATCTTCTACCGTAGCCTTTATCTGGCAGCTGCTCCGTCTCTGCGGAAAAAAAGCCGGCTTTATTTCTACCGTCCAGTATTCTCTGGGAGGAGAGGCGATTGCAAATCCCCAGCACCAGACTACGCCCGAAGCTCCCATCATCCAGCATCACCTCTATGAGATGC
>DFDV01000046.1 GCA_002369025.1 Treponema sp. UBA3819
TTGCGGCTTCAACCATCTATTCCAACCTCCGCCAATATATGGAAAAAAAATCCATGTCTACGGGGGAGACTGCTCTGCTGGACACTTTTATCACCAAGATGCGCTTCTGCTATTCTCTGGAAGATTTTACCACGATGATTGGCAACTTTCTTGAGCGGGAGGGTGACTGTTCCGTTCTCTATATCGACCGTACCACAAACTACATTCTGTATAACAGTCCTGCCCGTCTTTCCAATGCTCCCGAAACCGTTACTGCCCTGCGCACGAACTTTAACGAGGAATGGAAGGATGGCATTTACTTTTTGGGTGACAATCTGGGTATTGTTTCTACCTATCGCAAATCCCGTGGTTTTTTTATTGCCAGCGAAGGTCAGCACTTTTTTGTCTTCTGCCGCTATACTCGCCTCTTTGATACGGAAATTTATCCGCGCCTGTTTGAGGAATTTAAACGCTTTCAGACGCGTATCAAGACCATTGCAAGTCTGTCTGAAATTTCCGAACTTTCCAAGGAATGGGAACAGCTTGCCGCGGCTCAGCAGTCTTTCTTGCCGCCTGTCATGCCTGATGTAAAGAACGTGCATTTTGCGGCCTATTTCCGTCCCCTGATTAACGTTTCCGGTGACTATTACACGGTTCTCCCTATTGATGAACACAAAACGCTTATCATGTTGGGTGACGTTTCCGGTAAAGGTCTTGCGGCTGCTCTGGTCATGGGTCTGGTTATGAACACGGTAAAGACTAAGGAAAACAAAGAGGATTTGCCGGGCATGCTTACGGCTGTAGACGCGGCAATCAAGAGCATGCACCTGCAGGATAAGTACACGGTTGTTTTCATCGGCATCATCGATACGGAAAAAATGAACATCCGCTACATCAATGCATCTATGTCTGACCCTATTATCATCACCCGTTCACCGACAGGTCACCGCATTAAGCCGCTTACTTCCAACTGTTCCATTATCGGAATTCTTCCGCTGGATGAACTGGTGGTTGCCGAACAGCGTCTCTTTAGTGGTGACGTAATCATGATGGCGTCCGATGGTGTGTCCGAAGTTATGAATGAAGAGGGCGTGGAACTTGGTGATACGGAACTCTTTGAAAACACCATAAAATCTGCTGCGGCAAAAGAGCCTCAGGGATTTATTGATGACATTGTAAAACTGATTTTTGATTACAACGGAAATAAAAAACTCCGTGACGATGTAACGATGCTTGTTGCAAAGATTCAGGGGTAGGGCTATGGTTTATATTTTTCTTAATGCGATTATCGGTGGATTCTTAATCTGGTTCTCTTATTATATTGACCGAAAGACTGGTGAACAGGACCGCAATCCCCTTGTAACCATGAACCTGCTTCTGGCAATTGCCTGTTTTGGCATGGCTTCTGCAGTTCTGGCATCATTTTATGCACCCCAGCGTCTGACTGAATTTTTGGGAAGGGTAGTGCTGATTATCGTCGGCTGGTATTCTCTTGAATTCTGCTCATACTGTGTTTTCTTTCCCTCTTATGACCGTCCGCTTGCGGCAAAAATCATAAAATACGGTCTTCTGGCGGGAACAGTCGGTCTCTGCTTTCATTTTATTTCTTCTATTGATATTACAACCTTCCTTGGCTTTAACATCATGTCCCAGCAGCTCTTTACCGGTTCTCTGGCACCATATCTGCCTTTTACCTGGTTTGACTTTTACAGGTTTATGCTGCTGCTTTTCCTGCCGCTCATGTCCGTGATTATCATGCTCCTGCGTTCAGAAATGAAGGAAGCCCGTCTGGAGCATCAGAAAGTCCTGCTGAATCTGGTCGGCATGATTTCCTGCTGGATCACCCTGCTGGTTTTACAGAAGGCTGCGGGGCGTGTTCCTCTCTTTGCCACGCTCTTTCCGGTTTCCCTGCTTTTGCTGCATGCCCTTGTAGTTCATGCGGCAGTGCAGAATGTCTTGTATGACTGGCATTCGCTTTCCGGCGTACTTCTGCGCTTTGTATTTTCATTCCTTCTGCCTGCAACCCTGGTCGGCTTCCTTTTTCCAACCATGTGGTCTCTGGAAGCGGTCTCTCCCATAAAATTCATCCTGCTCATGGTTATTGTCATTGTTCTGGCTCTGACCTTCTCCTATCAGATTTCAAAACTGCTGGCCCGGCTTACATTTTTCCGCAGTGCCCAGTACGCGGATTCCTTTGAGAAAGATTTGGCGACTCTGGACTATTCAAATGACCCGGAGCAGATTGTTAAGGATATGCGGGAAATCTTTAAGCGCAACATTGCACTGGAAAAACTTCAGATTTATGTAAACAATGTTGATACTCTGGAAACGGTTTATCTGGAAGAGGGTGATGAACTCCGCCGTGTTCCTGCCAATGACAAGGTTCTTGACTCCCTGATGAACCAGAACCGCACCATTTTGCTCCGCAGTTCACTGGAAAATGGCTATAACTATGGCGTAAACCGTGCGGAACTTATTGCCCTCTTTGATTCTTTTGGCGGAGATGCAATCATCCTTTTGAACGAAGGCCGTCACCTGCTGGGTGCATTAAGTCTTGGAAAAAAGAATGCCGGCAACGTTTATTCTGATTATGACCAGACGGTATTCACCAAACTTTATTCTTATTTCTTCGTGTTCGGCTATTACATGAAGAACATTGCTAACCAGAGCGTTGTTGGTACGGTCAACCGGGAAATCCGCATGTCTGCTCAGATTATTACCTCCATTCAGGAAAACATGGACCCCATCAAGAATCCCAAGATTGATGCGGGTTACATCATGCGCCATGCTCACAATATCGGTGGTGAGTTTGTTGATCTGATTCGTCTGAGCGATACCCGCCATATCTTTGTGCTTGGTGATTTGAGCGGCAAGGGTATCAGTGCAAGTATGAGTATGGTTATCGTTAAGTCAATTATCCGTACCTTCCTTGCAGAAACCCACGACTTTAAGCTGCTTGTAGAAAAGGTAAACCGCTTTATTCGTTTTAATTTGCCCAAGGGAACCTTCTTTGAAGGTGTTTTTGGTCTGATCGATTTTAACGACAATATGATGTACTACATCAACTGTGGTGTTCCGGCACTTTTTGTCTATACCCGTGCATTCAACAATGTTATCGAAGTTCAGGGTGACGGACGTGTTCTGGGCTTTGTAAAGGACATCGGTCCCCTCATCAAGGTTAAGAAATTGCAGTTGAATCCCGGCGATATCGTCGTAACCTGTTCTGACGGTTTGATTGACTGTCAGTCACTTCGCGGTGAACGTTTTGGTAAAGACCGCGTGCAGAAAGCCATTACGGAAAATGCCATGTATGATGCCTTTAAGATGTCGCAGTTTATTTTTGACTCACTGACCAACTTTATTTCTAAGGGACTGGATGACGATGTAAGCATTCTGGTCTTAAAGTGTCTTGCAAAATAGGACTGATTAAAAGGCTTTTGACAGGAGATTTAGATGGAACAGCTGACAATTTGGGAAAAAAATGGTGCAAACTATGTTCTGCTTGAACTTACCGGCGTAATCGACTCATATACCGCTACAGAATTTCAGAGCAAGGTTTATGACTACATTAAAACAACAAACCTTGTCCTTGATCTGGAAAATGTGTCCGGTATTGACTCTACCGGCATGGGAATCATCATGGCGGGTCACAATGACGGAGAAGAAAGCGGCCACAGACTCTACCTGATGAATATGTCAAATGCCGTCCGCGAGGCAGTAGATGACACAGGATTTACCGATACATTTCATATAATTCGTTCTGTAACGGAAGTACACTAAGATGAAAGTCACCCGAATTTTTTTCGCAAAATGCATCTGCTGTGCCTTTGCCGCTTCAGCAGGTCTTTTTCTTTTTTCTTCATGCGTTAAGGCCAATGCAGCCCCTGCAAATAAGATTTCTCAGCAAGTTCAGCCCCCTCTTTCGCCAGAAGTTGAAAAACTCGGCAGGGTACTGAGCGGTATGAGTGACCGGGCCAAGGAAGCCATTCCCAACGGCAATCCCCAGGAATTTCTTTCTGATTTGCACAAAGTTCTGGAAATCGAAAAAACATTCCGCAAAGATGATGTAAGCCTTTACTATCTGATTGATAAAAAACACAATATCGGTGCGGACTATGTGCCAAAGGACCTGATGCCGGTTAAGGCAAATGATTTGTGGAATGTAAGCCGCAATGATTTATCCCTTCGGCCGGAAGCCTACCATGCTTTGGAAGACCTATCACTGGCAGCCCTTCAGGACGGCATTAAACTTCTGGTCAGTTCAACCTACCGCTCTTATGCCTATCAGGAGAGACTTTTTTCACGCTATGTAAAGGAAGACGGCCTTGAACTGGCAGAACGCTACAGTGCCCGCCCGGGAACCAGTCAGCATCAGCTGGGAGTAGCCGTAGATTTTGGTTCCATCACAGACGACTGGGGCGACACAAAAATGGGTAAATGGGTTTATCAGCATGCCGCAGATTACGGCTGGTCCCTAAGCTTTCCCCAGGGCTATGAGGATGTAACCGGCTACATGTGGGAATGCTGGCACTTCCGCTACCTGGGAAAAGAAATGTGTGCCTTCCAGAAAAAATGGTTCGGCAACATCCAGCAGTTCATGCTGGAATTCATTGCCAGCTGGCAATCAACCCCAGATTTCTGACACAGATGCACGCAGATGCATATGTGC
>DFDV01000094.1 GCA_002369025.1 Treponema sp. UBA3819
ACTCAGATGGGACACGGATGATTTTTTTAATAATATCAGTGCCTCATCTGTGAAAATCCGTGTTCATCTGTGGTTTTTCTGTAGCTGCTGGACTTCCTCGGCGGAAAGTTGGGTGATGTCGGCAATCTCTGCTGTGGAAAGTTTGCCGTTACGAATAAGATTTTGTGCGATGGCTACAGCACGTTGATGTTCTCCGTCAGAAACAAGTTCCTGCTCTGCTTGCGCCAGTTTTTGTTGTTGCTGCTGCACGTCACGCTGTTTCTGTTCTACGTCACGCTGTTTCTGTTCTACGTCACGCTGTTGCTGCTCCACATCACGCTGTTGCTGTTGCACGTCACGCTGTTGCTGTTGCACGTTACGCTGTTGCTGCTCCACTTCACGCTGTTGCTGCTCCACATCATGCTGTTGCTGTTTGACATCGCGCTGTTTCTGTTCCACATCGTGTTGCAGCTGCTTGATGTTTGCCTCTAGTTCTGCAAGATAATTCTTAAAGCTGAGTTGGTCGCGCTCCCAGTCGTCATAGGCATTCTGAAGGTACCAGTTTGCTTCATCAACGCTGATTTCTTCCAGGACATTGTTCGCGTTCATAATGCTTTCCTCCATCATGGTGATGCCGCGCAGGTAGTCCTGCATTTCAGGATTATCCGCATAGGCAAGGAATATTCCCCAGCGCTCAATTTTTGTGAGCGTTTCCGCAGGCCTTTTGGCGAGTTTACGGATTTTGGGCAGTTCCAGGTAGATGACGTTGAGCCGCTGCTTGAGCGTCAGCCCCTGCTCATCCTCGTTTCTTCCTCCTGTCTTCTTTCTCATAGTATACCAGCTGAATGCCGATTTGTCACCGCTGTCATAGGTGAAATTCAGCACTGAAATCTGATATACCTTGGAAATATCCTTCCAGAGGGAGCCTTTTCTGGTTGCATGTGCCAGCAGCCGGGCTGCATGGGCTTCTGCCCGTCCGCTGTAGAAGTGCTCCTTGTCGTGCCCCTGCATCTCTATCTCCACCGGCTCGCCGCTTGCAAGAACACAATGCACGTCAAATGCCATCTGCTTGTCGGACTGCATTTTTACGGGTGGTTCGTTGGGAAGCAGCGCGACGGTCTGCACCGGCTCGCCTATCATGGTGGCGATGAAATCCCGAAGCGCGTCATTTGACTTTGGCGTATTCTGCGTAAAGAGTGCCTTGAAGGTAGGGTCGGAGCGGGGATTGAGGAGCGCAGTTGGATAGGGGCGAAGTGAATTGGTTTTCTGCATGATTCCTCCTGTTGAGTATTTCGTTGGTAGTCTTGTAGATGCCGTGAACTTTTGCGCCCTACACTATATATATGCAAGGAAATTGCATTTTAGGCTAAATTTTCTGAAAAAAGTTGAAAAAAAAGTGAAAAAATCGTGTTTTTTTTGACGCAGATGTGAGTTTTTGACACGGATGCACACAGATGGAACACGGATGATTTTGATATTGTGCTGTAAAGCGAGACATGTTTCTGTATATTTTTAATATATTGTAAAATCTTCTTTCGTATGATATTCTCACTGTGCAGTATATGATAGGATACATTCTGAAATCTCTTTTTCTAACATTCTCTTTTATTTTTTTAATGGCAGGCATTGCCAATACCAATATGTTTTTTTCTGTCTGTCATAATTTTTTTGGGAGGAATACTTTTTGACTTGTATTTTTCATTTAAGCGGGAAAAGGAAGTGAAAAAATGATAACGCTCATTGTCTTAGGCACATTGTTTGGCATTACTGTTTTTTGCGGTGCTTCTCTCATTTTTATTAAAGTCTGCTCGGCATCACGTATGGTAAACCATGAAATGTCTATTAATGACGTACCTTTTGTAAAGCCGCTATTACCCTATCCAAATGACTGCAGAAAAGTTTGACGAAATATGGTTTTCTATTATTGAACCCATTTCTAAAAACATCTGTAAAGATGTTGATTTTTTCTCCATTCGTAAAAATGCTAAGAAGAATGTTTTCAGACATTACATAAATATTAAAGAAACTGTCAAAAAACACTATATGAGTAACAAGCAGCAGAATATAGACAGACATAAAATTGCTGCTTGTTTAATGAAAGCAATTCTAGAAGTCTATCCATTAAGACTTTCCATTATGCATGTTATAAAACTTTGGCACTCAAAAAAACATCTTGAAGAAAAATATATATATGCAAATGAAACCCTTGCTTTTTATTCAGGGCTATCAATCCTTGAAAATTTTAAGGACTACGACATAAATGGTCATAATAGTACTGCACGAGTTTCTATAAAAATTCCTAAAACATACAATGAGAGTAACTATCTATTAAATACCTATATTGATTTATATTTTTGAAAACGAGAAAAGCAAATTAATGTCCTTTCATTTGCAAATATTTTTTTCCTTCTTGAACGACTTTCTGCAAAAGAATCTGCAACTTCTGGTTACGTGGAGCCTACTGCTTAAGCCATCCTGCACTTTATAGTAAAAATGCCAAAAAAAGAGTGGCAAAAAAATAGGGAACGATTCTCCGAGCGGCTGTGCCACGAAGACAGGCGGGAGCGACCTGTGAAGGCAGGTGGAATTCTGTATATTGGCATAGACGACGATTTGACGGTGTACGGCGTTGAAAATCCGAATGAAATTCAGCGGCAGATTGCGGACAGAATAAAAAATAACATACGTGGTGAATGCCTTGGGTTGTATGACATCGTTCTTGAAAAACGTAATGCAAAAATCATCGTAAAAATCATAATTTCAAGCGGAACTGAAAAGCCTTTGCCCGACGAACCAGAAATTCGCTTGCCCTCATTCCATCACCGCACCAAGATTTGACTTTTGAGCAACTGCACATTTATTATCAAGAACATGGAAAGCGTCTGAACGAAAATTTTGCCAAGAACCTTGATTTGCTCACTGCTGACGGCAGATATAACCTGAATGCTTTTTTGCTCGCTGACCAAAATTCCACAACCATAAAAGTCGCAAAATTTGTCGGCACGAAGAAGACGCAACTTATTGAAAATGAGGATTACGGTTATTGTTCGATTATAAAGTCATGCAAGAAAGTACTGGACAAACTCGACATTGAGAATAAGACATTTGCGAAAGTCGGCTATCCCTTTCGTGAAGAAAAAAGTTTTATCGACAGGGATGCACTTAGGGAAGCGGTCATCAACGCGTTTGTTCATAATGACTATTCAGATTTGATGTGCCCCGCATTCTATATTTTTTCTGACAGAATTGAAATCGTCTCTTATGGCGGTTTGATTGATGGAATGTCCAAGCAAGAACTTATCTCTGGCTGTAGCAGACCGCGAAATCGGGAGCTTATGCGTATTTTTCACGATGTCGATTTGGTGGAGCAGTTGGGAACGGGCATGGAAAAAATGATGGCGGTGTTTACTCCGAAATTTTTTGAACTGACTTCGAATTTTTTTCATGTCGTTCTGCGCCCAGAATACACTACGGAAAAAACTACGAATAACGAAGAAACTACTACGGAAAAGATTTTCAAGATGATTCAGGATGACCCTTCCATAATTACAAAAGAACTCGCACGTGAATTTGACATGACCGATGACGGAATTTTTTATCACATAAAGCAATTACGCTTGGCGGGTAGAATCATTAGGGAAGGCGGAAAGAAAGGCGGGCACTGGAAGATACTCAATCTGCACACTTTTATATAGCATAGCGCAGTTTTTCTTTATACCTACAAAAACTGCGAAGCAAACAAAACAAAAAAGCCGCCCCATAATGGAGCGGCTTTTGCCTTTACAAAACAGCCGTGCGGCCGTTTTGTAAAGGATTAGAATGTAACACGGAAGATAACCGGCACGCCCCAGTACCAAGTAGACTTGTGGTTGTCAGCCTTCGCATAGTTAGCAACATCGTCAATTGCTGCTACCACACCAACCATTACTGATGCGCTACCAGAGGCAAAGAACTGTGTCCAACCGCTGAAACGCAACTGTACGTGTGCATCGTAATCCTTATCTACACCGTCTACTTTGCCAAAACCGTTCATATTAGAGGCAACAGCAATAAAGTTAACCGTGCTGTTCATCTTGTAGCGAATCATCAGATTGTTCACCCAAAGTTTATCACGCTTGATTGCTGTACCTTTCATATTCACAGTAGGTACTCCCGTTTTGCTATCAACACAATTTGCAATACCGCGTTCAGCATCGTTTTTTATAAGACCTTCGCCGTCGCTTGTTAAGGCGCTGAAACTGGTGTAGAAGGTAACACCAAGTTTTGAAGGAATAACTTGTACGCGGGCACGCAAATCCACAGACCAGTCGGTAAACTTACTGTCTACAACAGAGCCTGCACCGCCGACTGTAAGAATAAGCGGATTAACAATTTTGGGCTGCAAGTACAGACCGAATGCCATTGCGGTGAGATCTTCCTCTGTTTTCAGAGATTTGTTGCTGGTCTGACCTACTTTGAACACGACTTCACCTTGTCCTAAATCATCATTGAGATAATTTGCCAAGAAACTTACTGTGTGTCCCTGCCATGAGCCAGAACCATCCGCCTTGTCGGACGCAGCATTTGTTTTACCTGCCCATTCATTAGTAATGTAGAATGCCTTGAAATCCAAAGCACCGTTGCTGAACTTCTGTTTCCATGAACCGCCTGCAAAATATGATTTATCAGCAGCATTTACAGGCATTACCGGATTATCAACAAACTTTGAGGGAGACTTGCTGAAGCCAGAGCCCATCTTTTTCCATTCCCAGTCAACACCTTCAAGGTTTCCATTGTCAGAAGTAACACGATAGGCTCCTGTTGCAAGTCCATCGTCTGCTACACCTGCCTGCAGAGTAAGGTTTCCCAAGTAGAGGGAGCCAACAGCCTTTTTTGCGCGGATTTGATCAGTTTTCTTCTCGTCACTTACCAACACTAAATCAAAGGAAGCAATGTCACCAGAAAGACCAAAGGTAAAGTTATCAGTACCGTTATCTGCATAGATATCAGTATTGAACAATTTTCCAGTTCCTTCGTGGTTATAGTACATATTTGCACGCTGTCTGAAGCCTAAATTAATATCAACGTCAGCAAACGCTACCGTTCCAATCAATGCACCCAGTGTAAGTGCAGTCATAATTTTTTTCATCTAATTCCTCCAAAGAATTACTACTTCTATAACCCACTAACAGATTAGAGTGAGAAATTGACATAAATCGGCAAGTGCATTGAGCCGGTTCCACCATAAGGAGCAACGCCAGTCCAGCGCAAATCGAAGGCTGTTGTGACTTTTGCCTTGTCATTGATTTTGATTTCACATGCAGGGGTGATGGCAAAAGTATTTGCCTCCGGACTTGAAGCCTTCCAGTTGGTATTCTTGTTCTGTACTGTTGCCAAGAAGCGGATGTTGTCTCCAGCCTTTACGGATGCAGAAATCATGTTCCACATAGCCATGCTGTCTGAACTGTCCGCTGCTTTCGGAGACAGTTTGTAGCCAGAGATGTTGTGCATGGTTGTTACGGCAACTTTTTCAGTGATTGCATAGCGCAAGCGCAGGTCTACACCCCATTCTGTGTAATCAAAGCGCTTTGCCTCAGCAATCTTGTCGCCCTGGTTGTAGATACCCATTGAGAAGCCGACTGTAGCAGACAGCTTTTCAACCATGAGCGGGCTCAGGAAGACACCAAAGGCGTATGCATTCTGCTTGAGGGTCTTAAAGTCTACGTTTAACTTGAACAAATCGTCCAGACGGAGTGCAATCTGACCGACAAAACCAGCATTAAGATCTGTTCCGTCAGCCTTACCTTCGTTGTAGAGAGTTGTTGTGGTCACATCTTTAAGTTTACTGGTTTGTGCACTGAAAGGATTATCAGTTTTATCCATTTTGAACGGTGAACCTTGCAAGCCAACCAAGCCGAATTTGAACATCAGGCTGCCGGGCAGCACGTCGTTGAGTGTATAAGCCAAAACGGTTGACATATTGCCATTGCCTGTAAGGTTATCAACATCCCCTGCAACCATACCGTTCATTACGCCAGGCTTGAACGCCTCATAGAAAACACCATCGAGTTCGCCACCATCGCCCTTAATGCGGTTTACCCAGCGGGCATCCCACTTGCCGGAAGTAATCTGCAGGTTTCCTACCGGCAGACCGAATGTCAAATATCCATAGAACTGGTCAAGTTCCAGTTTTGTAGCTGCGGGTGCATCTGCATTATCGCCATCCGTTAAGTCAAAGTCCAAAACAATACCAGCTATATCGTTCTTAAAACCAAGATTCAGACAATCTTTACGATAGATGTTTGTCATCGTATTGGTTTTGTTTCCGAGTATTGCAGTTCCCTTATAGTCGAAAGACATTTCGGCAAATGCAATCCCTGCAATC
>DFDV01000136.1 GCA_002369025.1 Treponema sp. UBA3819
GAGGCACTCTTTCAGGCGGCTCTGGGCGTGGATGCCGGCGAAGTTGAAACGATTACTCATTACCGCGCCGCAGATTTCTTTGTGCCGGGCGTAGAATTCCTTCTGGATATCGGCGGTCAGGACATGAAGTGTCTCCGCATGAAGGACGGTGCAATCAATTCCATCCAGCTCAACGAAGCCTGCTCTGCAGGATGCGGTTCCTTCCTGGAAAATTTTGCCCGATCAATGGGTATGGATGTTCGCGAGTTCAGCAAGATTGCCCTGCTGGCTCAGAAACCTGTTGATTTGGGAAGCCGTTGTACGGTCTTTATGAACAGCCGTGTTAAGCAGGCTCAGAAAGAGGGCGCAACGATTGCCGATATTTCTTCAGGTCTTTCCTATTCAGTCATTAAGAATGCATTGTTCAAGGTTATCAAACTGCGCAATGCAAAAGAGATAGGAACAAAGGTTGTCGTTCAGGGCGGAACCTTTAACAATGATGCAGTTCTGCGCGCCTTTGAAAAAGTTGCTGGCGTACAGGTATTCCGTCCCGATGTTGCGGGTCTGATGGGTGCCTATGGTTCAGCCTTGATTGCCTACGACCAGTGGCGCGATCTTACGGCTCCAAAGCCCGGCATGGAAAATGGCTGGGTTCCGCCAAAGATTGTCTCAAATATTGCTACTCTGGAACAGCTGGAAACCTTTAAGGTAGATTTGAGCCTGACCCGTTGCGGCGGCTGTCAGAATAACTGTCTGCTTACAATCAATACATTCACTACAGACGGTGCAAAGCGTCAGTTCATCACGGGTAATCGCTGTGAAAAAGGTCTGGAACGCCATCAACTCAAAGATACCAGAACAGTTGACGGTTCAAATAAAGAAAATACCGGCGTAGAGAATGACGGAACGGTACAGCTTCCCAACCTCTTTGACTGGAAGTATAAGCGCCTCTTCAATTATGTGCCGCTCAAGCTGGAAGACGCCCCCATGGGAGCCGTTGGTATTCCCCGCGTTCTCAACATGTACGAAAACTATCCCCTGTGGTTTACAGTCTTTACAAAACTGGGCTTCCAGGTACGCCTGAGCCCCCGCTCAAACCGCATGGTCTACGAACGCGGCATTGACTCCATCCCCTCTGAGTCTGTCTGCTATCCGGGAAAAATTTCCCACGGACACATTGAGTCTCTGCTGAAAATGGGCTGTAAGTTCATTTTCTATCCCTGTATTCCCTATGAAAAGAAAGAAGATAAGGGTGCCGGAAACCACTTTAACTGTCCGGTTGTCTCAGGTTATCCCGAAGTTCTGAAAAACAACATCGATGAACTGAGAGAAAACAAAGACATCACCTTTATGAATCCCTTCCTGCCCATCTATGATGAGCCGAGACTGTGCGAACGCTTCTATGAAGAATTTCACAAATTCTATCCGCAGATCAGCAAGGATAAAGTTTATGAAGCCGTAAAGGCCGGCTGGCAGGAGCAGGAAAAATTCAAGCGTGAAGTAGAAAGGGCTGCAGAAGATGCTCTGGAACAGCTGGTCGTAACCGGCGGAAGCGGCATTGTTCTTGCAGGCCGCCCCTATCACCTTGACCCGGAAATCAACCACGGTATTCCTGAAATGATTCACGGTCTGGGGCTGGCAGTCTTTACGGAAGACTCTGTTGCTCACCTGGGATCTGTGGAACGCCCCCTGCGTATTATCGACCAGTGGTCATATCACAACCGTCTCTATCGTGCGGCAAACTTTGTCTCCGGCATGCCGAATCTGGAACTGGTTCAGCTCACTTCTTTCGGATGCGGTCTGGATGCCGTTACGGCCGACCAGGTTGATGAAATCATGAAGAGCAAGAGCCGCATGTATACGCTGATTAAGATTGACGAAGGTTCTAACCTGGGTGCAATCCGTATCCGTATCCGCTCACTTATTGCGGCTGTTAAGGCTCGCCAGCGCAATCCGCATAAGGTTATCAAGAAGTCTGCAGCCTATCAGCGCACAGTCTTTACAGAAGAAATGAAGGGCGAGTACACAATCCTCGCACCTCAGATCAGTCCCATTCACTTCCGTCTGTTGGAAAAAGCCTTCCAGTATTCAGGTTACAACTTCGTTGTTATGGATGCAGTTGATCCCAAGGCTATTGAAGCGGGTCTGAAATATGTAAACAATGACGCATGTTATCCATCTATCCTCACGACAGGTCAGATGATTGCGGCTCTGGAAAGCGGAAAATATGACGTGAACAAGACCGCCCTGATTATGAGTCAGACAGGTGGCGGCTGCCGTGCAACAAACTACATCGGCTTTATCCGCCGTGCCCTGAATGACGCAGGCTGGGGTCATGTTCCGGTTATTTCCATGAGCGTCCAGGGCTTTGAAAAGAACCCCGGCTGGACTTATTCTCCCAAGATGATTAACCGCGGTCTTATGGCAATGTTTATCGGCGATGTGCTGATGCGGGTTCTCTACCGTGTACGTCCTTATGAAAAGGAACCGGGCAGTGCAAACGCCCTTTACGAAAAATGGAATGAAAAGGCAATCCAGATGCTTGAAAAGGCATCCTTCCACCAGTACCGCAAGGTAATTAAAGGCATCATCAGGGATTTTGACCGTCTGCCCATTCTGCCGGTAAAGAAACCAAGAGTTGGTGTTGTAGGTGAAATTCTGGTTAAGTTCCATCCGACGGCAAACAACGACATTGTAAACGTCATCGAAAGGGAAGGCGCGGAATGTGTTATGCCTGACTTTATGGACTTCTTCTTCTATGCACTTAGTGACGGTGAGTTCCTCTACAAAAAACTTGCCTTCCCCAAGAAGGAACAGCGTATGTCCCGCTTCCTGGTATGGGCACTGGAATTCTACCGCCGTTATATGATCCGCCGCTTAAAGAAGAGCCGTCGTTTTGATGCACCTACTTCAATCTGGAAGATGATGCGTCTGGTAGACGGTATCGTTCAGACGGGAAATATTGCGGGTGAGGGCTGGTTCCTTACTGCAGAAATGGTTGAACTGATTCATTCGGGTGCGCCGACAGTGGCCTGTATTCAGCCTTTTGCCTGTCTGCCTAACCACATCACGGGTAAGGGTGTCATAAAGGAACTGCGCAAACGCTATCCGGAATCAAATATTGCGGCAATCGACTATGACCCAGGTGCATCTGAGGTTAATCAGCTGAACCGCCTGAAACTGCTTTTGAGCAATGCGCCTATCGGCAAGAATCCGGATGAATTGAAGAACGGTAAGATCTGGACCAGTCATGGTGCCGTTGAGCCGATTGTTCAGTACGCTTCCGGTGGCGGTGCATTTATTGACGATGATCCCGTAGACGCACGCAATGTTCCTGCGGCAACAAGTGAAGTTTCCGCATAGCTGCTGACGGGCTGGGTATATTGATGAAGAAATCTACTGCGCTTATTGCGATATTTTTCTCTCTCTGCCTGACTCCGCTTTTTGCGGAGTACAACAGGCTCAATGTACCCGACTCCACAATAATCCGGCGTGCGGTTGCGGACAAATGGTTTGAAGCACCCCTTTCTGAATTGCGGGGCTTCCGGTCTGAAATCCGCACAAATGAAATTGGAGAACGCTTTCAGGTAAGGCTGGAAGAAACGGCTTTTCAGTATGCCATCATAGTAGCACCGGAAATTCAGATGAAGGTGGATTACTATACGGAAAAAGGCATGGAAAGCCGTCTGGTAGCTGAATATCCCGGCGATGCCTGCGGCTCATGGATTCTCTACTGTGACAGTTCTACCGGAAAGGCGACAAAAATCCGCTGGTATATCACGCAGAACAGCGATGTCTACATTCAGTTTACGCCCGACAGAAACAAAACGCTGGGTGATTTTGTCATTGACAACTGCTATGCTTCCCGCTCTGTGCCTGTTGGAATCCTTTTTAACCAGCTTTATACGGCTTCCTTTGCAAATGTCCTGCAGATTACCGAAAATTCATTTCCCTGGCGATATGCAGAAATTCATTTTGGCGACTATCTGCCCAAGATGCAGATGATCAGCATTATCCGCAAGAATCTCAGTCACATTTCCTACGCAGAAGACGCTGCCTATGATGAAAACGGAAAACCTGTCCGCATTTCAGACGGCCATTCCCGCATGGTGGATGCAAGCGAGCGTGAAAACAATATGCTTTCCCTTTCGTCTGCAGGCTTTGTAAAATGGATTGTGGACGGTCTGATTGAACCTGTCAGCGGAAGCGGTACCTTTATGAAGCCACTGGTACAACCTACCATGATTTACGATCCCCTGAGTTATGCAGGCATGAAAGACGAAAGCGAAGGCGTTTCCTTTATGCTGGACTGGACCCGCAATCTCGCCGCCGCCCGCTTTTCCGTACAGACCCACCGCAACTACCGTTACGAAGAATCCGGTGTAGATGTTTCAATAGAACCTTTCAGCAGCGAGATGACTGACAAGGGAATCATGCAGACCGCAGGATATATCCGCAATTCAGGATATGCCATTTCCCGTCTGCGCCCTGTGCTCTATGTCCTTGGCGTTACTGAACCCACCTACTGCTATCTCGCCGCAATCCGCCGTCGCTATGTGAGTGTAAACGGTACGGCGCCGGAACTCTACAAGTTTGATCAGACAGCGGTGATTTTTCCCTATTTTGATAAGAACGGACGCTTTGCCATTACTGTTTTTGAAAACGGAACGGAAGTGCCCTACAATACTTTTGTCAGCAAATACAAGAATTCTTTCGTACACTTAACTCGTGTGCTTGCCTCGGAGAAATTCTTTCCTCTGGGAGCCGATGCAAAAGAAGTCCCCGTGGAGCGTCCCCGCTAATTTAAAACGGAAACGTCATAAGGATAGAGAATTAACATGATGAAATTACTACGGAATGGCGGAGTGTCCGCTTTTGCCTTATTCTTTTTTCTTTTTTCAGCAGGCCTTTATGCCCAGACTGAAGAAAATGTAAGCAGAGACAGACTGCAGTCAGAAGCCCTGCAGCAGGCAGAAAAAGTGCTGAAGGAAAAGTCTGGAAAAGACCTGGCGGCAGCTGCGTCTGAAGCGGCTAAAATTCTTTCTGATTGTGTTTCACAGACAAAACTTACTGCAGTAGATATGCTTTTTGGAATAATGCGGGCCAGTCAGGCGCGTTATGCAGGGCTGATGCAGGACTGGAAAAATTGTGAAGCTTTTGCTGAGGCCGTTTTGAAAGGCAGTAAGGATGCGGATGCAAAAAAGGCCGCCCGCTACTGGAAGGCAATGAGCCAGTTTCAGACGGAAAACTACAGCCGCGCATGCAGGACTCTGGAAGAAGATAAAGATGCCCTTGCCCAGGATACAGCTTTTTCCCTTTTGTATGTTAAGTCACTGATTAAGGCCGGAAGAAGCTCTGATGCAGAAAAGACTTTTGCCAGCCTGGCTTCCGGACAGCTGACGGATGAAGCGCGGCTCGACTACGGAAAATTCCTTCTGAATAACGGACGCTACCAGGCTTCGCGGGAGCAGACTGAAAAGGTAAAGGGAGCAGAGGCTCTCTATCTGCAGGGACTGGCCGCCTTTAATCAGCGCAAGTGGGATGATGCTGTCCGCCTTATGACAGGCAGCCTGAAAGAAAAGTCTGCTCTGGAAGAAAAATATGCTTCTTATGCCCGTTTTTATGCAGGCTACGCACAGTATCGGACAGGAGACTACAGCAGTTCATACAAAACGCTGTCTTCCTTTGCGGAACAGAATCTCCTTCATCCTCTTCGCTACAATGCGCTGATAACCGCTTCCCGGGCAGCCGTTCAGTCAAATCAGCAGGAAAAAGCCTTTCCACTTGCGGAACAGGCAATCTACGCTGCCGCCACCGATGAAGAACAGAATGAGGCAGTCCTTCTGGCAGCCGGCCTCTATGCAGATGCCGGAAACTTTGACAAGGCGATTTCAATTCTTACTCCCCGCACAGGCGGAAGAAGTCAGGCAGCCTACCGCTGTCGTTATGAACTGGCCCGAATTCAGGCACAGAAAAAAGACTATGCGGCGGCGGATAAAAGCTATGCTGCCCTTGCCTCAGACAAACTGACGGGAGCAATCGGCGAAGAAGCCGCTTTCAGGCGCGGGGAACTGCAGTACGGGCTGGGAAACTATGCTCAGGCTGCGAAACTTTTTGATGACTACAGTAAACGCTGGAACGGAGGCGCTTTTCAGGATGCGGCTTTGTATTTCAACGGGGACTCGCTGGCAAAATCAGGAAACATAGACAGGGCAATCCTCTATTTTTTACAGGTAGACAATCTGCGCGGAGAAAGCAGTTATAAATACAATGCAGAAAAAAATCTGGTGGAGCTCTATCAGAAGCAGGGTGATTATGCATCTGCCCTTACCTATGCAAACAAATTGCTTGCAAACTACGGCGAGCAGGCCAGGGAAGACGGCATGGCAAACAGAGCCTCTGAACTGGAGTCTCTGAGCAGGGGCGGAAATTCGGCCCAGATAAAAAAAGAAGCGGAATACGAAAAGGCTGGAAAAGACAGTACGGAAAAGGGCAGGGCAATCGGAACGGAACTTGCCCGCATCTATGCTTCTTCCGCCGCCACAAAGGCGAAAGGAATTGCCCTTGCAGAAAATCTGCTTTCAAAACAGACCGGGCCTCAGGAAAGTCAGTATGCGGCGGAAAACGCTTTTCTGCTTGCCCAGCATTACCGGACAAGCGGGCAGAACAAAAAATCTGCTGAAGTCTATCTTTCTGCGGCCCAGTTTTCCCGCGCTGCCGGAAAGGATGAGGATGCGGCCCGCGCCTTGTATGGGGCTGTGGAGGCCTTTGATGCGGCAGGCTTGAGCGGAGATGCCAGGGCAACAAGTGAGTCTCTGGCTCAGCTCTATCCGGAAAGCAAGTATCTGCAGTCAGCCAGGCAGATTGTAAAGTAAGAGGAGACAGGCATGAAATTACATTCTATTGCAGTTAAGGCTTTTTTTATTTCATTTGTCTCTTTCGGCATGTCAGCCCTCTTTGCGGAAGAAGAAGCCATTGCGCTTCCTGATGTGACGACCATTGTTTCCGGCGGCGCAATTACGGCGGGAAAAGATTCTGTGCCTGATTATGCTCCGGTTATTCCCGGGCTGGAAGACGGTCGCGTGGAGGTGCCGGAAATTGCAGAAGCTCCAGAAGAAATTCCTGCCCCGGAGCCGGAAGTCAGGACAGATACAAAATTCCGTCTGGGTGGCGGCCTTTATACGGCTTTTCCCCTGGGCGATGATTTGATGAGGGAAAAAGTTGCCGCCGTTTTTGCGGGTGAATTTCCCTTTACCACTTTTGACACAAACAAGGAATTTGGCGGAGCGGCAAGACTGTATCTTGGTGGCGTCATCGGAAAGGCTGGTATGAGCGGTGGCTTTGCGGGCGAACTTTCTGCGGAAGTGTATTTTCGTCTGCCGGTAAACAAGGTAGTTGCCTTTCAGCCGGCATTTGGGTACGGACTTGCCCTTGCCTGTGCAGACGCGAGGACATTTTTTGACTCAGATTTTCTTCTTTCCTGTTCTGCACGCTTTATTCCCCAGGGAATCTTAAATGGAAATCTTGAATTTGCCCTTACTCCCCAGATGCACTGGATGCCTTTTTCGGACAATGCCATTTTTGCTCTGGGTATAAAAGTTGGCGCTCTCTATTCCTTTAAGAAATAGACTGCGGGCGAGAAGATTAGATAGACTTCTCCAGAGAAATCCTTTATACTATACATATAATTTGGAGTGTAGAAAGTGCAGGTATTCTATCAGCTGGTGCATGTAGATTTTGTTCCGCTCATAACAATTCTCTACCTTTTTATCTTTATGAAGGTAAATGATGCCTACGACCACAAAATTAACGGACGTTTTGCACTGTCTCTTTTACTGCTTATTCTTCTGGTTATTTCTGACAATATTGATTTTTACTGCTCAGGGCTTACGTATCCCACTTTTGTCAGAAAACTTGCCATTATGGCGGGCTATATCCTGCGGGTCTATCTGCTGATGAGTACTGTCTTCATCCTGCGCCGGGACCGGATGCAAAAGAATGAAGTGCTTCTGCTGGTCTCTCCTGCAGTCTTAAATACCTTTGTCATTTTGACGGCCTTTTTTTCTCCCCGCGTATTCTGGCTTGATGAAGGCAATGTGCTGCACCGGGAAATTCTTTCCTATGCCCCACATCTTCTTGCCTTTGCTTATTTCTGTATCGTGCTTCTTTTTGCGGCAGTCCGTTACCGCAGAGGCCATCACGATGAAGGCCTTATGCTCTTCCTTTCGCTGGCATCATCACTGACAGGCGTTGTGGGTGAAATCGTACTGAAAACAAGAGGACTTTTGATTGCGGCAGTATCGCTGATGCTGGCATTTTACTACCTCTATCTTCATCTTGAGCATTTTAAGCGTGATAATCTGACCGGTACCCTCAACCGCATGAGTTTTTTTTCAGATATTCAGAAATTTAAGCCGGGACAGATAACGGCTTTTGCTGAATTTGACCTGAACGACCTTAAAATAATCAATGACAACGAGGGGCATGCAGCCGGAGACGAGGCGCTGGTAACAACGGCAAACATCATCCTGCGCTATCTTCCGAGACGGTCTTATCTCTATCGGCTGGGTGGTGATGAATTTGGCGTGCTTTTCTGTAATACCCGTTTTGATACTGTCATTCGTGTTATCGAACGCATTCAGGATAAATTTGAAAAAACAACCTATACCTGTGCAATCGGTAGTGCTGAATGGGAAAAAGGCAAGGATTTTACTGAAGTGTATAACCTTGCAGACAAAAGAATGTATATTGATAAAGAGCGGATTAAAAACCGCAAGGAGATGTAAGATCAATGCTTGACCTCATAAAATCTGGTGGACTTCTGATGATTCCGATTGTAATCTGCGGAATCTTTGCCACTTATATCATCATAGAGCGTTGTGTCTATTTTTCATCCGTTAAAAAACGGGATGCCATGCTCAAAAAGAATCTCGCTGATGCCCTTACCCGTAAAGATTATTCTGCGGCGGAAGCGTTTTGTATTGCAGCGGGAACTCCTGTAGCACAGGTTGTTCAGAAAGCCATTTCCTGTCGCAATATGCAGGAAGCCGATATGCGCGAAATCGTGCAGACGGAAATGGATTCCGTTGTTCCCAAGTTTGAGCACAATCTGACCTTACTGGGTACTATTGCCAATATTTCTACCCTGCTGGGACTTTTTGGTACAGTTACGGGCAACATCAAGGCATTTGGCGTGCTTGGGCAGGGCGGAAGCATGGGAAATCCGGCTGTTCTTGCAGGTGCTATTGCTGAAGCCCTGATGACTACGGCAGGCGGTCTTTTTGTAGCAATTCCTTCACTTATCTTCCACAGTTTTTTTGTAAACCGCGTAAACCATGCCGTCACTGACATGCAGTCCATTGTGACCACGGTTATTCTGCAACTGACAGGACGGGTGCAATAATGAGAATTTCCAAGCGTCAGGGCATCAAAGTCGGTGCTGATTTAACGCCGATGATTGATGTTGTCTTTCAGCTCATTCTCTTTTTTCTGGTGTCCACAACCTTTGCCGTTTTGCCGGCCATCAGCGTGAATCTGCCTTCAAGCGAAACTGCCCTGAGTACGGAAGTAACGGGTATGACCCTAACGGTGAGTGAAAAAGGCAGAATGTTCCTGAACGGCGATGAAGTGACTTTTTCTACTCTGAACAAAAGGCTTGCCAGCTACGATACGGAAGGCAAAAAGAAAGAAGAATATCCCGTTGCACTGGAAGCTGATGACAAAGTGACTAACGGCACAATCGTAAAGATTTTTGATGTGCTCCGCAAAAACGGTTTTGTCGCAGTTAATTTGCGTACGACAGACTGACGCAGGACGGCAGCCTGATGGAAAGCGCTATGACGACAGCTCCAAAAAATCAACCGCCTCTGGAAAAAAAGCCCCGCATTGCGGGTATTGCCGGAACCATTGTCTTCTGGCTGCTCTTTATCCTTGTGTCTATGGTATTTTCACTCTTTGCCAGAAAGCCTGTCTACAAAAGCGTACAGATTCGTCTGGATTCTGCTCAGGCTCAGGAAGCCCGTGCCGCCGCCGCACCTAAGGCAGAAAGCACTGCAAAGGAAGCGTCAAAAGCAGCTCCAGCCCCATCTCCTGCCCGGGAACAGGCCATGGCTCAGAGCAGCCAGCCGGCAAAAAGTTCATCGAAGACAAAGACCGCTCAAAAAGAAAGTGCTGCTGTAAAAACGGCGGCACCCGCAAAGGCCGAAGAAAAATTTGAGCCCCAGTTTTATGACCCCATGGAGCAGTTTAATAAAAATACTGCAAAGCCCCAGAAAAAAAAGACAGCGGCAGAGATAGACTGGGATAATGTTCCTGACTCATCAACTTCTTCTGCTTCATCTGAGCAAAGTTCACCGGCCACTGTAAAAGAAGTTGATGCCCTTAGAGGAAGCAGTGCAAATGCCGTAAATGGAAGCACTGCGACTACACTTTCCTCCCCTGCGAAAGATTCATCTTCCCCGGCGGCAAGTTCAGGCACCGGTACGGCACTGGAGCAAATTGCAAGTCAGTCCAAGGTAAATGGCGGCGGCCTTTCACCGGAAAGCGCGGACACGGCAAACCGCCAGACAAATGGAAACTCGGATATCCGCTTTACCAGCGGAGCCGGCAGAAAGCTTCTCTCTGATCCAGGAATAACCCTGAGCCCGGAAGCGCAGAAAGCAATATCCGGCGAGGCGCATATGCAGATAAGCTTTACAGTCCGCGCTGACGGAACCGTAACAGACATTCAAATTCCCCGCTATCTGCCTGCTCAGGTTCGTACGGAAATCGAACAGAAAATCTCAAAGTGGCGCTTTTCTTCCGGAAGCAGTAACGATATGGCAACATTTAATTACAGGATAAAAGAATAAATTATCCAATTGAATTTTCCCTGTATCTCATCTATACTTATATTATGCTTGAAAATATTTCAGTCATCGCATTTGATATCGACGGTACTCTGTATCATCCGTGGGCATTGAATCTTCGTGCAGCGGGATATTTTTTGCGTCACCTGAAATTTTTTTTGTGCTTCAACAGTGTGCGTCACATAATGCACGAAACGGCACCCCTTCCGGATTTTTATGAATACCAGTCACGTCTGCTTGCAAAAAAAATGAAGTGTCCGGCAGAAAAGGCAAAGGAAGACATTCAGCGCATTGTGTATGACGGACTCAAACCGATTTTTGCAAAGATAAAGCCTTTTCCTTATGTAAAGGAATGTTTTGAGCGCTTAAAGGCAGCGGGTTACCGTCTGGCCCTCCTTTCTGATTTTCCTCCCTCTCAAAAGGGCGATACATGGGGGCTGCTGCCTTACTGTGAGCTGGTCATGGGCTCGGAAGAAATCGGTGCCCTCAAGCCTTCAAAATATCCTTTTGGAGTAATGGCAAAAAAACTTGGGGTAGAATTGTCCCAGATTCTGTATGTGGGTAACAGCGTCCGCTATGATGTGAAGGGCGCAAAAAATGCCGGCATGAAGGCAGCTTACCTGCTTTCCGGGTGGAGAAAAATTTTTCATAAAAAACATCCTGTAGCGGACATTTCCTTCGCAGACTATCGTCAATTTTCTGACATTGTGATACAATAAATATACTAGAGAAATTGTGCCCTCAGGGGCGAGATTTTTGGGTGGGGTAAAAAAGTGGTTGTTCTCGCAGCATTTATTTCTACGGCTATTTCCGTAACAGTAATTTTTTTGTTCCGTGCGCTGGATAAAAACACAAATTCAATGGAAAAAGTGCGCAGGTACGCAAACGGACGCATTGAAGAATTTGACCGTTACTTTAAGGGACAGGCACAGGAACTGAACGGAGTTTCTGCAGATTTGGAAACCCGCCAGAATACGGCGACGGCTGCGGTTAAGCGTCTTGAAAATCAGATTGCAGACTTTAAGAAAATTAGTGCAGGCTTTGACCGGGAATTTAACGCAGTAAACAACATCGGGGCAAAAATCGAAAAGTACGAATCGGTGATGAATGAACTGCTGGAAATGACTGCCCGTGCTGAGGAAAATCTTGAGGTTCTGAAAAACGAAACCAGAATTATTGATGATTTAAAAGGCCAGCTGGAAGAACAGAAACGGCTTGTTGATTCAATCGAAAAGAAATTGCCGCAGATTAACGACAAATTTACAGACTCCAACCAGAAGCATCTGCAGATGATTGCAACGGAACTGCTGAATCAGTATAACACCAGGGCAGAACAGATTGATATAGCCACAAAAGCAGCTGCAGACCGTACGGACAAAGTGCTGGCAAAAATTGAAGCAGACATTCAGTCAGCCTACACCAATGCCGCAAAGAAAGCTGAAAACCTGGAAGATGCGGCATTCAAGAACCTTTCTGCTCAGGCTCAGGACAGGGCAGATGCCTATCAGCGGGAAATGGCTGGAAAACTGAGGGAACTGGAAACTCAGCTGAATGCAAAGACAGGTGAACTCAATCAGTCCCTCAAGAGTGAAACTGATTTTATCAAGCGTCAGGTGACCGAAACCCTGCAGCAGGCAAAAACTCTCGCAGGTGAACTTAAATCAGAAAATAATGGCAACGGAAAATCTCTGGAAACAATCCGCTCTTCTCTGGAAAAACAGATTACGGAACTCCGCACCCGGTATGAAAATCTCTACCAGAAGGCAATTGCAAATGCAGATGAAAAAGAGACTGCAGCCTATCAGCGTTTTGAAAATATTTCATCAGGTCATCTGGAATCCTACAAGTCCCTGGTGGAAGGAAAAATCAATTCTCTTCAGGAAGAAATGAACGGTAAGGTTACTTCACTGCAGGGCGAAGTTCATGAAAAAGTTTCTGCAATGCAGGACGATGTAAATTCAAAGGTGATTACGCTGAATGCCGATGTAGACGAAAAGGTGAGTCAGCTTAAGAATAACATGCAGAGTACCCTTTCTGCCATTCAGCAGACTCTGGATGATTCATCTACAGGAGCCACAGCAACGGCAGAAAGAATTGCAAAAACAGCAGAACAGGCTAATGCGGAACTGACGACATTCCAGCAGCAGGCAGATGAAAAAATCAAGGTTATCAACGATAAACTTGCAGACATGACAAAAGTGCTTTCTGATACCTATGACACAAAGCAGACGGAACTGCTGGACATTGTGGACAAGCAGCTGACCGAATACCGCAAGAACATGGAATACCGCTTTGGTAAACTGGAGCAGGTGGGCACCGATGTGGATGCACTGGAAAAGAATCTGCGGGAAACAATGGAAAAAACACAGCAGAGAGTTATGGGTGATTTCACCAGTTTCGTTGCGGCTCAGGAGCAGAAGCAGGCTGATTTTGAACGAACCGTAAAACTCAACAATGACGATCTTTCATCTCAGATAGCCACACTGGAAAAGAATCTTGCAGAAATCAAGGAAACGGCCAGTGACAACGTAAGCGCAACACTCAAAGACTTTGAGGAAAATTTTGGTGCAGATCTGAAGAAGCGCAGCAGTCAGATTGATGATGACCTGAATGCCTGGAAGCAGAATCTTGACTCCCAGCTGACGGTACTGAGCGCTGATTTTGAAAACAGTCGCAGTGAACTGGAAAAAAAATATATTGATGAACTTAAAGCCCGTATTGCAGAACTGGAGGAAAAAGACCGCGAACAGACGGAAAAATACGAGGCCAATTTTGCTCAGTCCCAGAACAGCATTCAGCAGAAAGTTACCGAAGTTGAGCAGTTTATCCGTAACTTCAGCGACAAGGCTCAGGGCGACCTGCAGGCTGCCACCGAAAATTCCGATGCAATGGTAAAGGCTCAGCTGGAAACATACAGTCAGAGAATCAATGAAATGATTGAAAAGACGGAAAAAGAAGCGGGTGCAAAACTGGCTGATTTGGAACAGAATCTTTTGAGCCGGCGCGAAACCAACGAAGCTACCATCAGCAGTCTGGAAAGCGAGTTTGTTACATGGCGTAATACGCTGAAAAGCCAGCTGGAACAGAACCGCGACCTCTTTGCCAAGCAGCTGCAGACGCTCAAAGCGGCTGCCGAACAGAAAATGGGTGAGATTCAGCTGGTATTCAATCAGAATGTTTCTGACTTTCAGAATAAGACCCGGGACAAGCAGGAAGAAATTTCTGCTGACATCGAAAGCCTGCAGAATCAGATTCAGACATCACTGGAAGACTACAAGAGCAGGTCTTCACAGATTGTGGACGAAATGGGTCAGCTTTACGATAACATGCTCAAGGATACCCAGCGCCGCGTAAGGGATCAGAATGAAGAATCTGAAAAGAAACTTCGTGATTTGCAGTCTCAGATTCAGGCGGCAACCGAGGCAAATGAAGCGCGTGAGACTGAACTGACCATGCGCCTGCAGACAGAATCTAATGATTTGCAGATGCGTTTCAGTGAAATTGACAAGCAGGTAAAGGCTTTTGGAGCTCAGGTGCAGGTTTATCAGAAGGCTGACCAGCTAAAGGCTCAGCTTGATACCGAAATCAGCAATCTGAAGAATGAACTGACAAAGATTGAAAACTATCAGACTACAGTGCAGAATATTCAGGCACGCTTTACCCAGATTCAGGATTTGAACGAAAGTGTAAATGAAAAACTGAACCGTTTTGCCGAAGAAAAGAATCATATTGATTCCATGGAACGTGACTTTAACCGCCTGCTGGAACTGAGCGGAACTATGGACACAAAGATTCGTGAACTGACTACAACTAGTGATGACCTGCAGTCAATCCAGACAGAAGTGCGCAAGTTCCAGAATACACTGGGTGACATTTCAAGCCGCTATGACCGTCTGGAAAAGAAGCAGGATGACATTCAGCAGGTTGCGGCGGATGTAGACAAGGCTTTTGAGAATCTGAAGGATCTGGAGAACCGTCTGAACGAAGTGACCCGCCAGTCTGCCGTTCTGCCTGATGCCATTCGTGATGTACAGCGCAACATCGAAACGCTTATGTCCAACAACGGCCGCATCAACGACGCTGTTGATAAAATCACCTCCCTGCAGTCTCTGCTGGATGACACGGATCGCCGCGTAGAACAGATTACTTCTGCCAGGGAAGGCATTGGACGGGCAGAAACCCGCCTGCAGAAACTTGATGGAGAAATTGACAAGAAAATGGATTTGCTCCTCAAGGCAACGAGAAGCGATATGGAAAGGTCAGGCTCTTCCGCTCCGGTACCTTCCTCTTCAGGCTCTTCCATTACGCCTCGGGACAGGGAGACAATCATTGAACTCAAGCGCAGGGGATGGACTGTAGACGACATCGCCCGCCGCATGAAGCGCAGTGTCGGCGAAGTTGAATTGATTCTGGAGATGCCCAACTAATTGCGGGTAAGCAGGCAGGTGACAAAGGCTTCGACAACTTTTCCGTTGCCTACGTCACCTGTTTTTTCACCAGTCTTTGCCTTTACAAAAATCTGTTCGTCATCCACTCCAAGCACCTGGGCAATGGAGTGGATGACAGCATCCCGGTGGGGAAGGAATTTTGGCTTTTCCAGTTCAAGCACGCAGTCCATATTTCCCAGCGACCAGCCTTTATCTGTAATATCTTTCCAGACAGTCTGTAAAAGCATTTTTGAGTCAGCGTCTTTCCATTTGGCTTCTTCAGGCGGAAAATATGAGCCTATATCACCCATAGCGGCGGCACCAAGCAGGGCATCGGTAATTGCATGCAGGAGTACATCGCCGTCTGAGTGACCTGCTTCACCTTTTTCAAAGGGGATTTCTATGCCGCCCAGCATAAGCCTGCGGCCTTCTGTCAGCACGTGCTTGTCATAGCCCAAACCGGTGCGAATCTTCATCTTCTGCTCCTTTGCCTCTATTTGCGGCAGGTCTGACGGATAGGTGATTTTTTTATTTTCGCTTGAACCCGTCACAATTTTTGTTGTCATCAGTTTTTTGCCGTCTGCGGCGTAGGTATCCCAGATTTCCGTGTCATCGGTGTATTCCCGCTGGTCTTTTGCGGCCGCACGGTGGGCAGAAAGAAGGGGCCGGAAGCGAAAGACCTGGGGAGTCTGAACGGCGGCAAGATTTGCCCGTACCAGATGGCGGGTAATAAAACCATTTTCATCAAGGGCTTTCTGAGTGTCTACCGGCTGCAGGGCGGGAACAGATGCCCCGTATTTTTCTGCCGCTTCACTAGAGCGGATGATAATATCCGGTGAGACAAAAGGACGAGCGCCATCGTGAATGAATACAAGGGGATTTGCCCCATTTCCTTCAGCGGAAAGTTTTTCTGCCGCCGCTTCGAGGGCGTGGAGTACACTTTCCTGTCTGCTTTTGCCCCCCGGAACAAAAAGAAAGAGCGTCTCATTATTCTGCCGGCTGGAAAAAATGTCAGCGGAATCTTTTACAAAGGGGTCAGCAAAAAGGGCGTCACGGCATTTTTTTTCTGCTTCTTTTCTTTCGTCTTCAGTTTTTGTAGCGGGATATGTAACAATACAGAGGGAAAAAGGCAGTGTTTCTAAAAAAGCACGGGCGGCAGATGAAAGCACCGTACCGCCCTTCATTGGAAGATATTCTTTTTTTACGCCGCCCATCCTGCTGGAAGAACCTGCCGCCACTAAAATCAGCACAGGCTTTCCAGAAGATGAACACTTTGCAGGAGAGACGGATTTACTCGTCATCGTCATCCATTGAGTCGTCATCAGTTTCTTCGTCTTCATCCTCGTCATCGGAATCATCGCGTGAAGAACCGAATTCGTCTGAGAATTCCTCATCATCGTCGTCATCGTTCGGATCAAGCAGGGGCTTTTTGACGGCAATAGCGCCTAAGGGCTCCAGTTTTGCATGAACCATGGATTCAACTTCTTTTTCGTTCTTGCCGGTTGCAGAAGTGATTTCGTCAATCAGCAGTTTTTTTGCACTGTCATACAGTTTGCGCTCAAGAATGGGGAGTTCCTTTACCTTTGAACGGTGATAGAGACAGCGGACAATGCTTGCGATATCAGCAATGCTGCCTTTTTTAAGTAAGTCAAGGTTCATCTGGTAGCGCAGTTTCCAGTCTGAGGTGACCGGTTCAATTGCTTCACCTAAAGATTCCAGTGCGGCAAGAGCTTCGTCAGCAGAAACGATGGGACGGATACCCAGCATTGTAGCATTGTCAACAGGAACCATGACAATCATATCAGAGACATCAATATAAATCTTGTAGTATTGAGTGGTTTTGTCGTTAAACTGTTTTTCAAAGATTTCGAGAATACGACCGACACCCTGACTGGGATATACAATTCTCTGGTTAATCTTAAAATTTATTTCGCTCATATTGCGCTATTATAACATATTTTCGCAGAACTTGCAATTATTGCACCTTTCCTTTATAGTTAAATACTTATTTTATGGAAGAATTAGAAATCGAACAGACAGAAACAGAGACAGTAGACGACGAAGCAATTTCTTTTGAAGATTTAGGCTTGGATGAAGCGACTCTTGCGGCAGTAGAACGCAAAGGATTTAAAGTACCCAGTCCCATTCAGGTTCTGGCAATTCCGAGACTTTTGAATGGTGACGCAAATATCATTGCAAAGGCACGCACGGGAACTGGAAAGACAGCCGCCTTTGGTCTGCCAATCGTGCAGAAAATCCGCAACATGAATGATGGCGTTCGCGCCTTGGTGCTGGAACCAACCCGTGAACTTGCAGTACAGACCTGTACGGAATTGCAGTCATTTGGTGACGGTAAATTTCCCCGCGTATGCGTACTCTATGGTGGTGCACCTTACAACAAGCAGATTAACGAACTCAAGCGTGGTGTAGAAATTGTAGTTGGAACTCCGGGCCGTGTGCAGGACCATCTGGAACGCGGTACCCTCAAAATCGACAAAATTGACTACTTTATTCTGGATGAAGGCGATGAAATGCTGGATATGGGCTTTTTGGAAGATATTGAGGCAATTTTTGCCCAGGCAAATCCCAACAGCCGCATCCTGCTTTTTAGTGCCACCATGCCCAAGCCCATCCTTAAAATTGCCGAACAGTTCATGGGAGACTATGAAATCTGTGAGGAAGAGGGCTTTGTTGAAGAACCCCTTTTGATTGACCAGAGCTGCCTTTTTGTGCGTGAAAGCGAAAAGATTGAAGCCCTTGTTCGTCTGATTGACATTGCACCTGGTTTTTACGGACTTGTCTTTACCCAGACAAAAAATGATGCTGACCTGGTAAGCCGCCTGCTTGATGAGCGGGGCTACGATGTTGCCGCCCTGCACGGTGACATTCCTCAGGGGCAGAGGGAAAAAATTCTTGCCCGTTTCCGCAGCAGAAAGACCCGCGTGCTGGTTGCAACCGATGTTGCGGCGCGTGGAATTGATATTACGGGCCTGACCCATGTCATCAATTATTCTCTGCCCTTTGATGCGGCAACCTATGTACACCGTATTGGTCGTACCGGGCGCGCCGGTGCAAAAGGCATTGCAGTCACCCTAGTCCGTCCGGAAGAACGCCGCCGCCTTGAGTATCTGCGCAATGCAGTCCGTCGGGCCGCAAAAGGTGAACTGCTTGAAGGCAGTATTCCCAGCGTAGAGCAGGTGCTGAACACAAAGCGGGCGCGCATGCTTGACCAGCTTAAGGCACAGTTAGGCCTCTATGTCGTAAATGAAATTGAACTGACGGAAGAAAATGCGGCGGTTGAACGCACTGCTTCTACCCATATTGCCGTGGATCCTGTCTACACTGACATGGCCCGGGAACTCTGTGAAAATCAGAATGCAGAGGAAGTTTTGGCCGGTGTTCTTTCAGTCTGGTATGGCAAAAAACTGGATAAGAGCCACTATGGCGAAATCCGTGAATACAAGGGCGGAAGACCGGCTCGCGGTGGAAAGGGTGGACAGGACTTTGTGCCTGATCCAAACCAGAAGCGAATTTATGTGCAGCTGGGTAAAAGAGACGGATACAATGCCCGGGCTCTGGCAGCCTATTTCAGCGGCTTACTGCATATCCCCGGCCACAAGGTTGACCGCATAGAAGTGACACAGAATTTCAGTCTTTTGAGTCTCCCCAAGGATTCTGCAGAAAGAGTCCTGCAGATGGCAAAGAGAGACCATTCACTGCCTCACATTCACTTGGACACCCAGGAGAACGGGCCTGACGGCTTTGAAAAGACTTCCCGCAGTGATCGTGGCGATCGTGGCGATCGTGGCGATCGCAGCAATCGTGGTGGCCGCCGTCGTGATTTTGACAGGGACCAGCGTGACGGAAAAAAATCCCGCGGCTTTAAAAATGACCATGGGCGGGCAAAAGTTCATACTCCCACAGAAAGGGTCGGAGCGAGTGCATATAAAAAGTCAAACCGGAAGAAAAACGAATTCTAATGGACGAGTTACAGTCGTTTTACGCAGAAATGCGCAGAATACTAAAAACATATCCGCGTCACATTGAAGGCAAGGTTATTCAGCAGGGTGGTTTTTCCATCCTGCATGAAACTGCCCATAAATGGAAACTGCCGCCTGAGAAAGTGCATGACCTTCTCAAAGCGGCAGACCTTTACTGGAAGCAAAACTAGCTTTCCAGTTTCATATCTCCGGGTTTAATCCATTCTTTAACGAACATATATTTGTAAATTCCGTAGCTCAGGGCTGCAGGAAGAATAAAGTCGATGACCAGCATCTTTATGATGATTACCCATGCTGAACTTTCACCGGCCATAGCCTGAAAAGTCATAATCTGTCCGACCAGACCGCTTGTACCCATGCCGCTTCCTGCCGGAAGAGTTTTCATCTTAAGAAGACAGGTTGCAATGGGGCCGGTAATGGCACTTGCCAGTGTTGGCGGTATCCAGATTTTGGGATTTTTGGCGATGTTTGGAATCTGCAGCATGGAAGTTCCGATTCCCTGGGCAAAAAGTCCGTTAAAGCCGTTGTCTGCAAAACTGATGACGGCAAAGCCAATCATCTGTGCGGAACAGCCTGCAGTTGCAGCACCTCCGGCAAGTCCGGTCAGGCCCAGCATAATACCGATAGCTGCTGAAGAAATGGGGAGGGTAAGAATCATGCCCATGACAACGCTGAGGATGATGCCCATGAAGAAGGGCTGAAGTTCTGTTGCAAGGTTGATTGCATTACCCAGCATGCGGGCACCGGCTGCGAGGGGTGGTCCAAAAATGACTGCAACAATTGCACCGGAAATAATGGTAACTGCGGGAACAACCAGGATATCTACCTTTGTTTTCTGGAATACAAGGCGTCCAAGTTCTGCGCCAACCAGTGCCGCAACAAAAGCAGAGAGGGGGTCGCCGGGGCCGGCCAGTGTGATTGCGCCTGTCTCTGAAACAAAGGCAAAAGACTGGGCCGTAAGGGCTCCGATAAATTTGGGAGCATAGGCACCGATGGTACCAGTGAGAATGCTTCCGTATACTGCCAGTTTTGGAGCTCCAAGAGAATGGGCTACACCAACCGCAATACCGGCACCAGTAAAAACGGTTAAAAGCTGTCCGATTTTAATCAGAAACTGGCCGATGTAGACCAGCGCCTTGTGACCGCCCGTGCAGGTTGCGACACCGTCCACAATGTTCAGCGTGTCTGCTGCAGGGAAAAATTTACCCACCTGTCCGATAATCAGACCAATGATGAGTGTGGAAAAGAGACCGAGCGCCATACCACCCAGTGCATCAACCAAATACCTTTTGACGTACTTATTCATGCCGTCCTCCGAGAAAAATAAATTGTAAAGGGGGAAGTGATAGGAGCGTTCGTGGGCTCGTTAGGCAGTAGTTCTGCCGACTTCTTGTAATTGCTGGAAAATATAACAGAAATAAAAGGAAAAGACAAGGGCAGACATTCTGGAAAAGCGAGGTCATTGCCTGCACTAATCCGCCTTTGTCTGCCCTGTACAGTCAGTCCGAATTTTACAGACGGACGGGAACGCCTGCCTGATTCAAATCCTTTTTGATGCCGTCCACAGTGTAGCCCATGCTGTGTACCATGCTGGCTATGAGTGCCGCATCAGCCTTGCCCTGGGTCAGTACGTCTGCCAGATGCCGGGGGGTTCCGCCGCCACCAGAGGCAATGACCGGAACCGGAACGCTTTCCGCAATCATGCGGGTAAGATTCAGTTCATAGCCCTGACGAACACCGTCCGCATCAATTGAATTCAGGACGATTTCTCCTGCCCCCAGTTCTACGGCTCTGATTGCCCATTCTTTTGCGTCCAGTTCTGTCTTTACTCGGCCACCGTTGATGTAGACGCGGTAGCCTGAGGGGGCAGTCTCATCCCGGGCGGCATCCATTCCAAGTACAATACACTGATTTCCAAAAATGCGGGCGCCCTCGTTGATGAGCTGGGGATTTTTTACGGCCTGTGAGTTCAGGCTGATTTTTTCTGCGCCCGCCAGAATGGTAGAGCGGATGTCTTCAATAGTTCCGATGCCGCCGCCCACGCAGAAGGGAATGAAGACCTTGCTTGCAACGCGGCTGATAAGGTCAAGAATGGGTCCTCTGCCGCGGGCGCTTGCCATGATATCGTAGAAGACCAGTTCGTCTACACCCTGTCTGTAATATTCTGCTGCCATGTCCACCGGGTCGCCGATGTCCACATTATTCTGAAACTTTACACCCTTTGTCGTGCGTCCGTCTTTTACGTCAAGGCAGACGATGATTCGCTTTTTTAACATATTTCCTCGTTGGGGAAAAGCCCCGTATCACTTCGTAATAAAATTTTCCAGAATTTTCAGTCCGGCTTTTCCGCTTTTTTCCGGGTGGAACTGAAAGGCGGTTACTGAGCCCTGTGAAACGCAGGCCGGAACAAGACAGCCATAGTCTGCACTGGCCCGGATGATGCTTTTGTCCGCAGGCTGAATCACATAGGAGTGGACAAAGTAAAAATCACTGTGTTCGGGAATGCCGTCAAAAAGAGGATGACCGCCGTTTGTGTATGTTAAATCGTTCCAGCCCATGTGGGGAACCTTTAAGTCTGGCGATTTTTTTTCATCCTTCCAGATACTTGAAAAATGACGGATGCAGCCCGGAAGAAGTCCAAGACAGTCTACATTTCCTTCTTCAGAATGCTCAAAAATTATCTGTGAGCCAAGACAGATACCCATAAGGGCTTTTCCCGCCTGTGCCCATTCTTTAAGAAAGCGGTCAAAACCGGTTTTTTTGAGCTGTTCCATGGCATAAGCCGCTTCGCCCACGCCGGGGAAAATCAGTTTTTCGGCATTTTCAAGGTCACCTGGATTTTTTGAAAGCACATAGTCTGCACCCAAAGAAGCCAGTGCGCGTTCTACACTCTTGATGTTGCCAGCGTTGTAATCGACAATTCCAATCATACGGGCAAATTCTAGCGGGGGCAGTTAAGCAAGTCAATAGGATATGCCGATAATCAGGTATGCTCGGACAATTGATGCCCATTTTAAAGGCTGTACTGACTAATAAGACGGTCATTTTCTGTACGATTATAGTTTTTCTCTACGTTAAATTTGTGTGGTTTGTAGGACATTATCGTAAAAAGCCCAAGCCCGTAAAGACTAAGCGGGTTGCGGCTCCAGCCCCCGCACCAGCCGCCGAAAATCCCCCCGCAGAAGGTGGAGACGGTGGCGAACATCCCGCGGAATAAGGGACAGCAGACTCTTTTTCTTTTCACAGATATCCACATGATTTTCCCAAAGCCCGGAGAGTACCTGAATGCGCCGCTCTGCAATCAGCTGGGAAAGAATTTCCTGCACATCTGAGTTTTCCCATATATTGATACCAAAAAGAGGCCTGTCACGCTTATTAAGCAGGGCCTGCAGGATGGGTGACAATTCAGTACGCGCATATAGACGGCGGTGCTTTTTGATAAAACGGTATACGATTTCTGCATCTTCAGCAAGGTAAGAAATTTTTTCTCCCCTGCGCTCAGCATCGCATATATCGCAGCCACTGCAACTTGTTTTTTCTGCGGCAAAACTGTCCAGAATGAACTGACGGCGGCAGCCTGTAGACCGGGCAAAGGCTCCCATCAGTTTTTCGCGGCTGCCGGGAACTGCCTGCCTGTAGCGCACGTCATCGCTGTGGCTCCAGATGAGGGCTGACTTAACGCTGGAACCGTCCCTTCCGGCCCGTCCTGCTTCCTGAACAAAGTTTTCCAGATGTTCAGGTGCATCCAGATGAACAACAGTTTTTACATTGGGCTTATCCATTCCCATACCGTATGCGCAGGTTGCCGTAAGGATGCCGTCATTACTTTTGAAAAACCATTCTTCCACGGCAGATTTTTCTTCTTTTGTCATACCCGCATGGTAAAAGCGCACTTTCTCCCTTCCAAAGTATTCAGCAAGAAGCCGGGCCATGCTTTCTGTCCGGGGCCGGGTGCCGCAAAAGACAATCAGGGGTTTTTCCAGTTCCCTCACGGCCTTGAGGACACCCTTTTGCTTTGCATAGGCATAGCGAACCTGATAGTGAATATTTGCCCGGTCACTGTTGCTCTGAATAAGATGGGCTCTCCCGTCAAAAAGTACCTGACTCACCCGCTGCAGTACAGGAGGACTTGCCGTTGCGGTAAAGGCTGTCACCACCTCTACTCCCAGTTTTTTGATAACTTCCCCCAGAGTCAGGTAGGCGGGGCGGAAAGAGTCTCCCCATTCGCTGACACAGTGGGCTTCATCAATGGCAATATGTGATATGTGGCATTCTGCAAGGCGGCGCAGCAGTTCTTCATTCTGCAGGACTTCCGGATTTGCAAGAATTACCCGGGCCTGTCCGTTTTTCAGTCTGGCAAAGTTTTCTTCCCTTTCTTCATCACTTTGTCCGCCCCTGAATGTGACTGCCCCCAGATTCCCTTCGTTCATACGCCGCGCCTGATCCGCCATGAGGGCAAGCAGGGGGTAAAGTACCAGAGTCGGCCCGGAAAGCAGCAGGGCAGGCACCAGAAAACACATGGATTTTCCCGCACCCGTGGGTAGCAGAACAATCTGGCGGCCCCGGCATACTAAATCGCCTTCGTTTTCATCATAATCCGCATTTCCCTTTTCTATGACGGCAGTACTGTCCAGAATGTTTGCAATTACCAGTTTTTGCCAGGCAAAAAGATATCGTACGCCGAATGCGTCATGGGCTGCCTGAGTCACAAAGTCCATCTTTACGTCATCTGCATCTGCGCTCTGGGCGGGAAAATCTTCTCCTTCTGTAAAAAGTTCTTTCTTTTCCATACATATAGTTATAGACATCAAAATGCAAAAAAGTACAAAAAATTGAAAAAAATGATGAAAAAAAATAGTAAAAAGTTGAAGTAAGTCCGCTTTTGATATAGAATAAATTCAAATCATTTTCTTTATTGAAGGTAAACTTTTATGGCAGAAATGAACCAAAAATTTGACTTTACAATCGATCAGTTGGGGCCCTGTAAGGTTCCGTCTCCTATTCAGCTTTCACGCCAGCATGGTGATTTTAAGGCAAACTATGTAAAAGACTCGTCCTTTGTCCGCTACAAGGTGAATGTCTTTATGGAAAACGAAGATCCCGATGATCCTCTGGATCAGACAAACCTGATTCAAAAGGCCGGTCCCCGCGAAAATATCTACTTTAACCCCGCTCACGTTACGGCGGGCATCTGTACCTGTGGTGGCTTGTGCCCTGGCCTGAACGATGTTATTCGTGCTATCGTGCGCTGCCTCTGGTACCGCTATGGCGTAAAGAAAATCCGCGGCTTCCGCTTTGGTTTTAAAGGCTTCTTCCCGGAGCAGGGCTTTGATACCGTTGATTTGACTCCGACTCTTGTTGATGATATTCACAAGATTGGCGGTTCATTCCTGGGAACAAGCCGTGGCGGCGGAGACCGTATCAACGACATTTGTGACGCAATTGAATCTCTGAGCATCAACATGCTCTTTATCATCGGTGGTGACGGAACCCAGCGCGGTGCCCTGGAAGTTTCTCAGGAAGCAGCCCGCCGTGGTCTGAAAGTTGCTATCGTTGGTGTTCCTAAAACAGTTGATAACGACCTGCTTTTCCTTGACCGCTCATTCGGTTTTGAAACTGCAGTTCAGAAGGCAAAAGAAGCAGTTGCTGCCGTTCACATGGAAGCACATTCTCAGGTAAATGGTATTGGTCTGGTAAAACTGATGGGTCGTGACTCAGGCTTTATCGCTGCGGCTACCACACTGGCAAGCCACGAAACCAATTTCTGTCTGATTCCGGAAGTTCCCTTTGATCTGGACGGACCCAACGGATTCCTGGCTCATCTGGAAGACCGTATCCGCGAACGTCATCATGCCGTTATCGTTGTTGCAGAGGGTGCAGGCCAGGAACTGCTGGAAAACCTGAACCAGAAAGATGCAAGCGGTAACAAAAAACTGTCAGACATCGGTACCTTCCTGCGCGACAAGATTAACGACTACTTTGATGTAAAGGGTATTCATGTAAACCTCAAATACATCGACCCGAGCTATCAGATTCGTTCTGCCGTTACAACGGCAAATGACTCAATTCTTTGTGAACGCTTGGGTAACAACGCTGTTCACGCTGCTATGGCAGGAAAGACACGTTGTGTTGTCGGCCTGACCCATGACAAGTTCGTCTATCTGCCTATGGAATTGATTACACTCAAACGCAACAAGATTGACCCTGAAGGCGCATTCTGGCGCGATGCTCTTGATGCTACCCGCCAGCCCATTCTGATGGTCAACAACATGCAGATGGCTTTGGACAACATGAAAAAGCGCGCTGCCGAAGACAACAAACTTGCAGAAACCCGCCTGAAGGAATTTGCAGAAAAAAAAGCAAAGACCACTAAGGAACAATAACAGATAATAGCAAACGAAAAAACCGCTCAGGACATGAGCGGTTTTTTTTGTCGCCGGTAGAAAAATCTCCAGCCTTTCGTTTTGCAGAATTGCCTAGAGTTTGTCGATAAGCATTGAACACTTGCCCGAAGGAATAGGCAGTGTCTTTTTTTTCTGATTCAGAATATTTATCGTGAAGTAGTAGAGTTTTTCGCTTTCCATCTGGATTTCCCAGCCACGCGCACTCTTATTGCTTAAAATCGTAATCAGATTGCGTTTGAGGGAAAGTTTTTCAATACCCATGATTTCCAGATTGGGAATAATCCAGTCTACCGTCTTGCGGGGCAGACTGATGCTCAGACCAATGACATTTTCTATCATCAGGGCAATGCTTGAAAGACCTACGCTCGCCACATAGCGCTTGCGGGGATATTCCGGATCTGCTGAATAAAGGGCTGGTCCTTCCTTGCAGGGTTTGTATGCTTCATAAAGGTCGCCCTTTTCTCCACTTGCGGGAGACAGACCTTCCAGAATGAAATAGAGGTGGCGGATTGAGCATTCGCGTGCCAGGTCAAAGCGCTGGTATTTTTCCAGTCCCTTAATGACCATGAAGTTGAATGCAGGATAGACGCTTCCACAGAAGGCTTCACCGTCCTGAGAGAAGTCAGGGCTGTCTGCGCTCAGTGTGGGAAAGGGGTGATCCGTGCCGAATGTAGCGGGATTTGCCAGGTGACTGATGAGGGCATCTGCCTTGTCCGCATTGGGAATTTCTGCCAGCAGGGGCCAGAAGCCCGCGATTGTCTTGAGGGGCAGGCGGTTTTCATCCTTGTCCAAATCATGATAAAAACCAGTCTCGTTATCCCACATCATCGAGTTGATGCGGGTCTTGAGGCTGAAATACATGCGCTTGTACTGGAAACTCAATTCCTTGTCATTCAAGATGTCACCCAGTGCGCTCATGTGTGCCGCATTGATTGCCATGGCGGAATTAAAGTCCACCGGATAGCAGACATTCTTACGGGGTGAGTTGAACATGGTGCTGGCTGTAGCGGGTGCGGAATAAAGTCCGTTTTCCTGCTTAAATGTTTTGTCAATCCATTCCATGTACTTCTGCAGAACCGGCATAATTTCCTTTATGCGGCGCTTGTTTGCAGACTTGTGATAGAGATTGAATTCTGCCCATGCAAAGAGGGGAAGACCCACTCCCTGGGGGTTTGACGCATCCTTAACAGCTTCGCCGGACTTTATATCGTAACGCCAGCGGATAGCACCACTTTCTTCCTGGTGCTCGTAGAAATAATCCAAATTCTGATTGGCAGGGAAATTCCTGTTTGAATAGACGAGAAAAAATGATGAGAAAATAGAATCGAACTGATCAATCTGCAGTGTGTCGCTGCCAGGATACATAAAATATCCGTCCGGAGAAAGTTCGCCAGTTTTGCCATCGAGCCAGAAATTTGAAAGCCACGCCCATGTTTTATCATAGATGTCTACAAAATCCTGATCGTAAAAATGGATCTTCGGAAAGTCGCGCTTATTCACAAATACTCCAAGACTTTAATTTAGTCGTCAATTTCTATTATAGCATACTTTTTAAAAAATGGTTTAAATAAACAGAAAATTATTTTGATTTTTTTCTTCTGTTATTCATCATCAGCCTTCTGGCTGTCAGTATTTTCCTGTGCAGGCGGCTGAGGACTTTGTGCGGGAGCAGCGGGTTTTTGTTCTGCCGGGGCACTTGTTTCAGCTGCTGCAGGCCGTGCGGATACTGGTCGGCTGAAGAAGAGTTTTATGACTTCCCTGTTGTCCTTGTGGCGGGACTTAAGGAAGAGGGTCCGGGTCTGTTCATTGTATACATATCCGGAGGAATTGTAACTTTCAAAGCGGGGGTCAGTATGGAAGGCAATGCCGTAAATATTGATTCCAGTAAAAGGCTTTATTTCCTTGAGGATTATGTAATGAGTGTCATTCTGGGGGAAGGTGATGGTGATTGTTGCCTCAGAATGGTCAGCAGATTCCGTGTAGGTAATATCCTGGGCACAAGTCCATGCCCAAATCTTTTTGTTTCCGGTGCGTCCCACAATCTGATAGTGTGGATAGAAACGGTTGTCTCCCCTGAGGATGGGATAGGCCTCTGCGAGCGTGCGGATGTCGTGTTCATTGGCCTGAGAGAAGGCAGAATTGATGATAAGACGACCGCAGATTTCGTATTCAGGGGCAGAAAAATATGTACCGTAATCCATCAGGGTTTTACCTGTGTCCAGAGCCTGCAGAAGCGAAACGGTCATGTCTTTTTCTGCAAGATGAATCATGTTGTCTGACATAGTACAGTGGTTTTCAATGGTCATAAGGCAGGTCGGAAGGGCGTATTCCATTTTTCCTGCCAGGAAAGATTTCTTTTTGGCAAGGGCAAGGTAGACGGAAATGATGCCTGTAGCCTGAGAAAGAGTTGGTTTGAATTCCGGCAGTGTTGAAATCATCACGGCTAGGTTCAGAATGGTACCGTTTGATTCTTCCCGCAGCATATAGTCGGCAATAGAAGAAACCGTAAAGATGTCCAGGTTTTTCTGAACCAGCGCATTTTTGACCATTTCTGCCATATTGTCGCTGACCATGGTCAGGCTCTGGTTCATTGCTACCAAGGAGTCAAAGAAGGGCGCTGAGAAATAGGTTCTGCGTGAGCCGCGGCGGAGTGATTCCGGAATCTTTTCCAGAGCCTCCTGATAGCGGTTGTGGGCAGCCATTTCCGCAATGTATGCCACGGCGGTGTTTTCCGTAAAGATTGCACTGTCCTGCATGGTTGCGGAAGAAATTGACATTATGCTGTTGTTCAGGTGTTTGAGCGTGTTTTCGTAGGCTTCCGCCGTGCTGAGGGGAGTGTCTGCAGAAACTGAGCGGAAGGTAAATCTGGTTTCCGGTTCGTAGATGGAATAGGAAGCCGTTGTGTTTGCACTTGTAAATGAGAACATGTCCTGGTTGATTTCAGGTGCATTCATCACATAGATTGCATTTTTTGAACTGACAAGCTGACGATTTTTTGTCTGTTCTGTAACTGCAAAGCCGGATTCTGTTTTATATGTCAGGGAGAGGGAACGTGCGCCCTCAGGCAGTCTGGAAGAAACAAAAAGACCTGCTTTCTGTGAGGTATCTGTTACGCTGAAAGTGATTTCCGTGTCATTGTCAAACTGAAAGGTAAAGGCAAAGGGGCTGGACTGATTCCATCCAGTCAGAGTGAGGTTTTTTGCCTGATTGTCGGCAAGGGTCAGTACGGCCGGAGTTACATCGTCGGCGGTAAATGAAATGCCCTTAAAGGAGACCTGCAGGGTGTTTTTCAACTGGCTGTTTCCCTGAGAGTCCTGGCTTTGTGCTACAGAAATTCTGAGAAGACCGATATTGCGGGAAATAACGGATTCATTCTTAAATTGAAGCACAAAAATGCCGATAATGATAAAGCTGTATAAAATTGTGAGTCCAAATATTTTTTTTACAGGATGTCGTAACATTTTGCATAGTTTAGCTAATGATTGCGATAATTTCAACTATACTATAAAGTACTCTTGTGGGAGAAAACCGTATGTTTTATAAAAAAGTTTTATTTTTCTTTGCTGTTGCAGTAGTTTTTCTGACTCTGTCCTGTGCTTCATCTGATGTCGAGCCCCGTTCCATTGCAGCTCCATCGGCAAAAAAGACTGAACAGAAATCAAATTCAGCAAAAAAAGCAGATAAGGCTCCTCTTACTCCGGAAGTAAAATTTGCCCAGAATGTAAGTTCTGCACTGGAATCCGGTAATACGGAAAAGGCGCTGGCCCTCTTTGATTCCATGCCGGCAAACATGCAGAATGATTCAGATTTGCAGACGATCAGAGCATCTCTCCTGCTTTCTTCCGGAAAGACTGGCGAGGCGGAAGGGCTTGCAAAAGAACTGCTTGCCGCAAATCCCAAAGATGTGGATGTGCTCAGCCTGAATGTCATGGTTGCCAAGAGCAAGGGAGACAATAAGGTAAAATCTGCCCTGCTCAAACAGATAATCGCAATCGACCCAAAAAATCCTGATGCCAATCTGGAACTGGGTGATGAACAGGCCTTAAAACATAACTATCGTGCTGCAAGGAATTATTACAAGACCGCCCTTGCTTCCGAGCCCAACAATACATCAGCCCTCTTCAGTTACGGAAAAATGGCCTACTATCTGGAACAGGATGCAGATGCAAAACAGTCATTTGAAAAGATTCTTGAACTCAATCCCAACGATACTCAGGCTCTTTCCTATCTGGGTAAGCTGGAAGGAGAGGCAAAACGCTTCCGTGCCGCAAGGGATTACATCAGCCGTGCCATAAAGATTGAGCCTGACAATCCGGATTTTTATCTGGATCTGGGCTCTTATTCACGTTTCCTGGGAGACTACAAGGGAGCGGAAAACGCATGGCAGAAAGCGGTGCAGTATGATCCCGAATATTTTCTGGGCTATGCCTATCTTGCGGGGCTCTACGACGAGCAGAACAATACGGATAAGGCTCTGGAATACTACCGCAAAGTGGTGGAAAAAAATCCAAAATATTTTTACGCCTATGAATCTCTGGGTATGTTTGAATGGCACAAGGGAAACTGGGCAGAAGCCCGCAAAGCCTTTGCGATGGCCATGTCAAAAAAGCCGGACAATGTTTCCTATGCCCTCATGATTGCCGCTTCCTACTGGAAAGAAAATAAAATTCCGGATCTCAAAAAATTTACGGAAAGCGTAATGAAGGGCATGGACAGAACCGGCCTCGAATACGCAGTCCTGCGCATGTATCACGACTTGGGCGGCGACATCGGCGTTGTTCAGAAAGTGCAGAATGAATCTAACCGCAACAAAAAAGGCAAATTCCTTTACTATACCGCCCTGTATTTTGAACTTAAAAAGAATACATCAATTGCACAAAAGTATTATGCGGAAGTAGTTGGAATGCAGAGCCCCATGTTCTTTGAATACCGCCTTGCAGAATGGAGTACAAGCGATGTCGCAGACTGAAAAAACACTGGAACTGAATGGTCGGACAATCACTCTGATTGGAACCGCTCATATTTCAAAAGAAAGTATTGACGAAGTAACAAACTTTATCCGGGAACATAAACCCGAATGTGTAGCCATAGAATTAGATGACCAGCGTCTTGCCTCACTGAATGACAAGGAAAGCTGGCGCAAGATGGACATCATCAAAGTTCTGAAGAATAAACAGGGCTTTCTGCTCCTTGCCAATCTGGTTCTGGCCGGATTTCAGCGGCGTATGGGCGAAAATGTTGGCGTAAAGCCCGGCGACGAAATGAAGGCGGCCTATGAGACGGCAAATGAGCTGGGACTGAAAACCGCAATGGTAGACCGCCCCATTCAGGCAACTCTTCGCCGCGCATGGGGACGTAATTCCCTCTGGGGAAAATGTAAACTGCTTGCGGCTCTGCTGGCAAGTGCCTTTGATAAGGAAAAAGTTGACAGTTCAGAGATAGAAAATCTTAAGGAACGCAGCGAGATGGACAGCATGATGGGCGAACTTTCAGACTATATGCCCGCCGTAAAGGAAGTGCTGATTGACGAACGCGACCGCTACCTGGCCGCCCACATCTGGCAGGCAGAAGGAAAGACTGTAGCCGCTGTTCTGGGTGCAGGCCATCTCCCCGGTGTAGAAAAACATCTCCTCGCTTTTGCAGCCGGCCAGGAAGGAACCGATACTTCTGATATTGCCGATATTCCTCCAAAATCAATCGGCGCAAAAATCGCCGGCTGGTCTATTCCCGCCCTGATTGTTGCATTGATTGCGGCAGGCTTTTACTTTGGCGGGCGGCAGAAAGGCGGAGACATGCTCAGTGCCTGGGTCTTGTGGAATGGTATTCTTGCTGCTGTGGGTACGATAATTGCGGCGGGACACCCCCTGTCGATACTGGTGGCATTTGTCGGCGCACCAATTACCTCTCTGTGTCCCCTGGTTGGAGTGGGCATGGTAACGGGAATTGTGCAGGCTATGGTAAAAAAGCCCAAAGTTGCCGACATGGAGACCCTGCAGTCTGATGCCGGCAGCGTAAAGGGCTTTTACCGTAACCGTATTTTGCGTGTCCTTCTGGTATTCATTCTGTCATCGCTGGGCAGCTCAATCGGCACCTTTGTGGCAGGTGCCAATTTCATTGCAACGATTACCGATTTTGTAAAAGGACTTTTCGCCTGATATTCAGGAGCTTACTGTCGCATCCATTGAACAGGCGTTGGATAAAACCTGACCTTATGCTTTAAGAGCGGTACGTTTGCAAAGTCTTTCCTTAGTTTGAATTTCCAGACTTTAACCTCCGCATAAGGATTGAAGCCTACATCAATCGTCATTGCAATTTCCTTGAGTTTGCTGGATTGATTTACACCACAGGTTGCTACCAGCCCGACTTGTGTCGGCAGGGAAGCCCGGGCACTAACTGCCGTACAGCCGATTCCGATGGAAGGAATGATTTTGATGTAGGGACCAGCTTTTATATCATAGGGCTTGCTCAGGTCACCTGTAAGACCGAAATAAAATTCAGTCGGATAATGAGCTTTTCCTGTAGCTGACGCATTCAGATATGGATAAACCAGACACCAATTTCTTTTGACTCCATAGTCAAGATTTACTGTGCCTTCGCCGCCATAAAGACCAATAAAACAAAGACGAGGATTTAAGTGACCAATATCTATTGTAAATCCAAACTGTATGGCAAGACTGTACACAATTGGAACCGGGGTACCGGGAACCTGCTTGTCTGAAATGCCAATTTCACGGCCACTGAGTTTGTATTTCAGATATTTCTTGATTGCTTCAGAGAACTGAGGATCTCCCAGACCTTTCATGAGTGAAGAAAGATTCAAGTCAATATCAATATAAAATGCTGCACCCAGCGTAAAATCAGTATGACCTTTTGTATCGTTGATATTTCCCTTAATACCGGCAGCAAGAATGATGGCGATGTCCTTTGCGTTTACCCATCTTTCTACGGCCTTAGTTTCCTCGTTTGCAGGTCTGAGCAGAACAGATGAAAGGTAGACGCCATAGAATTTACTCCATTCATCGCGAACCTTCTTGCGGGCCTTTTCAAATCCGTCGAATGATTTGTGTGCGGAACGGTATCCGTCAAAATTGTCGTCACAAAATGCGTTGACAAGAACTGCACTGTCGCTTTCGGTATCATAATCGGGGCTGCCTGCGCAGACATACATCCAGGGATAGATATTTCCAACATCTGGTGAGTCAATATCTGCATCCGGTGACTCAGAGTAGATCTGGTCAAAAGTTTGCCGTACGCAGGTTATTTTATTATCAGCGGCAGAAGAGTTGTATTTATCTGTCACAGATTGTTTTTCAGTCGGCTTAGTTATAAATGCATCAACGACTGCAGTAAAGACTTCCTTTGAATCAAGAGCCTTGTTCAAATAGCTAAGAACCTGCGCTGTACTTCCTCCCTCATTAAAGGATTCCCCGACAGCCGCTTTAAGGGCAGTTTTTACGCTTTCCTTTGCACAAATTTCTTCAAGCAGATACTTGGGACCGTTTTCCGGATCAGGGAACTGCCAGGCGAAGTACTTATAATTAAAACTATTGGGGTCATACTCTTCAATTGAAGTAGCTGTTGGAGTATCTGGCTCTCCGGGGTTTGTTATAGCATAGGAGAAATTGTAGAATTCAACATCAACTTTTGACTGAGGTTCTGAAGTCGGAACTCCATTATCGTCGAACTCAATATCCTTTACATTTATTTTATCGTCAGCTGCTACAATCGCATCAGTTATTTCAATCGTGGGATTGTCATTTGGAAGCGAAACAACATAGTCTCCGTAAGCCATTCCTGCCAGAGAAGAGGGCTTTTCTTTTCCATATTGAATGAAAATGAAATTGTTTGAAGTATTGACACCATACAGACCTGGTTCAATCATTTCAGCCTCTTGGCTTGTGGCCCTGTATCCGGCGCGGGCTGCGCTCTTTGTGAAAGTGTAGAACATGGCTGTAGAACAGTCTTCTTCGCTACAGATAAAGGTGAGCCAGCGGGCATTTGCATATCCGGTTCTCCTAATGACAGGTTTTGCATACTTCAGGTCGGGATTACCGTCTTCATCAAGATCGGCTGTCTGGCCTTCATCAATTGAAAACTGCTGGGAAAACTTTGTGTTGTCTGAAGAAACTTTTGTGAAAGTAAGTTTGATGTTGCTTTCAGAAATAGAATCGATAGACAGATAGCCGTAGATGGCCTCACTGGGAATGTCTTCATAGAGAACTTCTTCCTTGACTGTTCCTCCAAAAAGAGGTTGGGACGGCTGTGCCTCTGCTACGCCCATATTTTCGGCTGTGCTTTTATCCACCCAGTAGTTGGTATTATCTTCATGCTCGCCTGACGAAAGGCTTGAAAGGTCTGTCAGATTAGTTTTTTTTCTCATCAAGTTTTCCCAAACGGATACCGACCTTTGTACCGGCAGAAAGCTGGGAACCCGTGCCAGACGGATTGTATATGAGGGAGCCACCGATAAAGCCTCTGTTCTTGGTGATGTAGTCATAAGAAAGAGATTCCTGGGAATTACCGCTGGATGAGTCGTCGTCGTTACTACAGGATGAAAAACCTGCAAGAAGCAGAAGTCCGATGCTGAAAAAAAACAAGTGTGTGTCGCAATTTGCTCATAACAATGCCTCCTGTAAAAGTTTTGCATTATATTAAAGTTACTAAAGAATAACACAGGTTTTTCACGGTGTCACGAAAAAAA
>DFDV01000104.1 GCA_002369025.1 Treponema sp. UBA3819
GTCTTAGATGCTACTTCGCGAACCAGCTGGGCACCCATATTTTCAAAGGGGTCTTTGAGTTCTACTTCTTTTGCAACTGAAACACCGTCTTTTGTGATTGTCGGTGCACCAAACTTTTTGTCCAGCATAACCAGACGACCACAGGGACCAAGGGTTACTTTTACAGCCTGTGCAATCTGTTCTACGCCGCTCAACATCTTTTTGCGGGCGTCTTCATTAAAAATCAACTGTTTAGCCATTTTGCTTTTATCTCCTTATCGGGCTGAATTTCTGTAAAAATTCAGTCCGTCATTTAAATGCTTACGAAATAAAAATACTAAAAAAAATCCCAAACGGCAAGAAAAATTTTTCAAAATTCATCTGTCCCGCTACAGACCATGGAAACCAATTTTTGACACAGATGCATATGTGCCCCTGGCACAAACGTCAATAACTTCCGCTTACGCAAACGGAGCGCAAGCGACGTATAAGACACGGATATCGTTTATTTTTATCTTCTATCTGTGCCTCATCCGCAGCCCTGCCGATTGCGAAAGGGGCTTAATCCGTGTAAAATTACAGAAACTTTTATTGGCGGACTATGCTATGACTTTTGATGATATGAAATCCGCATCGCCGCTTGTGGTTTACACGGACGGCGGATGCAGCGGGAATCCGGGGCCGGGCGGCTGGGGCTGTGTGGTGATTGCTGACGGAGAAGCGAGGGAACTTTCCGGCGGGGAAGCGCATACCACAAACAATAAGATGGAACTGACCGCCGCAATCATGGCGCTGACGGCAATCCACAATACGGAACGCTTTAAGGGGCGTTCGGTTACGCTTTTCAGTGACAGCCAGTACGTAAAAAACGGCATTACTTCCTGGATTCACGGCTGGAAGAAAAACGGCTGGAAGACGGCAGCAAAAAAGCCGGTTCTGAATCAGGAATTATGGCAGCAGCTTGACGCCCTGAACGCAGAACTGAAGGTGGACTGGAAGTGGGTAAAGGGTCACGCCGGCGTGGAATACAACGAACGCTGTGATCAGCTCTGCCAGATGGAAATGGCAAAGTTCCATTAGCGGGGCTTGGGGTGCAACCCCAGGAGAAGGGGCAGGCGAAAATGCAGAACGAAGTGGCGCATTGCAGCCGAGGGGAAGACTTTCCCCTTTATAAAAATTAAAAATTGGTTTATGATATATATATGAAGAAATTGCTTTTGCTGGCGTGTGTGGGGATTGCGCTGGCCGGCTGTAAAAAAAAGATTGAAACAGAAACGATTGCTGAACTTGCACCGGTAAGCAGTGATCACAAATGGTATTATTTTACGAACGACAATATTGTGCCGATTCAATTGCCGCAGGTTTCAAAACTGCAGTCGCTCAAGCCGTGGACGGAAAATCTGCGGGTTTCTGATGCAAACACGAATACTCAGGGACAAGGCTTTATGCTGGTAAACAGGCTGGGTGTACTTCTTTTTGAGGAAAAGGACGAGCCTGTGCTGCTTCATGATGTGCAGCTTTTTGCCTCCTGTACGGCGGATGAACTGGTTTTTGCAAAGGACATTCCCTATTTTACCCTCTACAGGTCTACTTTTTTTAATAAGTCTTTCGCAAATACTCCCAATGCTGATAGTAACAGGGCCTATCTGGTGCGGGTTTCACGGGAGAACCGCATGCTTTACCCTGCCCTCACCTATGGCGATATGGATGTGCCGGCAAATGCAGAAATTGTCAGTTCGATTTATGACGGTGACAGCTGGCTTGCGGCAGTTAAGACAAGTGACGAAGAAAGAACCCGCTTTGAATACAAGCAGTGGAAGCCTCTGATGGAACTTGAAGCAATGCAGCCTTCCACAAAAGAAGGAAAAATCAGCCTGCGCCACACCAGCGAAGATAAATTCTATTCTGCTCATGCACCCGAGGAATTTTCCAAAGCGCCTTCACGGCTCAAAAGCCTGCTGGAAGCAATTCCCGAAGATTTTGCTTTTTCAATTTCCTGCTATACTGCGGGTGGTCCTTCTCCCCGCCTCTACACGCATGGCGAAGACGGCACAAATGCGAGTGCCCTGATTGCAGACGGATGGATTTGCGCGGTTTTTGCAGACGGCACCACATACTTTAACGGCGCACTCAGGGGCAGGGAGATTCTTGCAGGCGGCAATAATATGGCTTTTCGCCTGCCAAAACTGCCCAAAGACTATTACTACACGCATTTCTGCATAAGCGGCGACTATTTTGCCGTTGGCTGGGAAGAAAGCAGTTTTTACAAAACCGGAAGAAGCGGTCTCCTGGTAGTTGATTTAGGTAAGGTTCTCTACAACAAAGACTATTATGCTGCGGACTGACAGAATAAAAACAGTCTTTCTTCTCCTTTTACTGACTGCGGGGACATTTCTTCCTGCAGAAGAAAGTGACAGCAAACAGACTGAAGCGGCATCAGCCCCCGCTGCGCAAACAGAAAGCCCTGTGCAAACAGAAAGCCCTGCACAAAAAAAGCATTCCTTCTTTCTGTCCGCAGGTCCTATGCTGATGGTCAATGCAGACTCTTCCAAAAAAAGTGCTCCCTCCCCCATTATGTTCAGCGGGGGCGCAGGGGCAACTCTTTTTCAAAATCTGCCGGTTGCTTTTCAGCCCCGCCTTACTTTTTTCATGCATTACTATCTGTGGGACGGAGAATGCGCCCGGCCTGCGGAAATTGAAAACCGCACTGCCACTGTACTTTCATTTTTACTGGATTTGAATGTGGTAAAGATTTTCCGCTATCAGAAGCATACTTTTCAGGCGGGCGGAGGACTGAGCCTGCTTGCCCGCTTTGGCATTCTGTCAGCGGGACTTGAAGAAAGCGGAAGCGGCCTTTCCGGCACTAACAGCAGCGATCTGTCTGAAATAAACAGCTGGTTCTGGAGCGGGGCCCGCTTTCTTTACCCTGACCTGACATTCTGCTGGCTTTATGACTTACCCAATGGATGGAAAGCGGGACTTTCTGCCCACGTGTACATTCCGATGGGCTCTCTTGCGGACGGCAGGGGCATGGACGGAACTCTGATTACAATTTGCGGAAGGCTGGAAATCTGATATGGCAAACGGAATGGAAGATTTAGCAGAAAAGAATGAAAAAGATGCGGACGAGACAAAGGCTGTCCGTCCGCATCAGTTTACTGAATGGACTAATTTTCAGGGAAGGGAGGATGCGGAAATGCTTCAGGAAAAGCAGGGTAACCGCAACCGTTTCCGTTCGCAGCGCGATTATGAACGCGCCTACGACGAAGACTGACTCCCTAGAGCCTACCCCTAGAGTGTAAGTGAGTGACTGCTCACTTTGTCCGCAACATATTTCTTAAAGTCTGCAAGAGACATGGTCTCCTGCTGCTTGCCGCTGTCGGCACGGAAACGAACGCAGACTGCATTTTCTTCCTGTTCCTTTGCACCAACTACCAGAATGTAGGGTGTCTTGTGCTCACTGGTAATCGTCTTGATTTTGCTCTTCATGTTGCTGTCATCAAGATAGGCATTTGCCCTGATTCCGCAGGCAGTAAGTTCAGAAGCAACTTTTTCTGCATAGGCGGTAAAGTCATTTCCTACAGGAACAACTGCAACCTGCTCAAAGGCAAACCATGCGGGCATTGCGCCGGCAAAGTTTTCTATGAGGAT
>DFDV01000081.1 GCA_002369025.1 Treponema sp. UBA3819
TCCACCTTGTCGTGGTTGCTGCCTTTTTTGTAGAGCCAGTGGGAGGCAACACCATGTTCCGCCTTTTCATGCATTTCTGCCGTGCGGATTTGAATTTCCATGGGTTTTCCCTCGCAGATAACGGTGGTGTGCAGGGACTGGTAACCGTTTGCCTTGGGCATGGCAATGTAATCCTTAAAGCGTCCGTCCATGGGCTTCCACAGTCCGTGAACAATGCCAATCAGCGTGTAACATTCCACATTTGTCGTACAGATTATGCGCAGGGCAAGCAAATCGTACAGTTCATCCGCCCCCTTGTTCCGCTTGCGCATTTTCTGGTAAATCGAATAAAAATGCTTGGCCCGGCTGGTAATCTGCACATGGATGCCGGCTTTTTCTGCCCTCTTGTAAATTGCGTCCACGGCTTTTTCCAGATAGGAAGCCCTTTCTTCTTTTTTCTGGGCAACAATGGCCTTTATCTGCAGGAAAACATCCGGGTTCGTGTATTTAAGGCTCAAATCTTCCAGTTCGCTCTTAACGCTCTGCATACCAAGCCTGTCCGCAAGGGGAGCCCATATATCAATGACTTCTGCCGCAACAAGTCTCCTGCTTTTTTCGTCAATGCTTTTCAGGTTCCGCATGCGGTCAAGACGGTCGGCCAGTTTTACCAGAATGACCCTTACATCTTCAATCATGGCAAAGAGCATTTTTCTGATGGCGTCCGCCTGCTGCAGAGTCTTTGATTTTATCTTCCAGTTTGTAATTTTTGAAGTGTCGGCGACAATCTTAAAAACTGTCTCGCCAAAAAGAGAGGAAATTTCTTCCCCGGAAACACCCTCTACATTCAAAAGGCTGTGAAAAAGTCCGGCAATCAGACAGTCAATGTCCATTTTTGCCTGGGCGAGGATGGCCGCAACGCGAATGGGGTGCAGATAGTAGGGGAGCCCGCAGCCGCGTTTCAGGCTGTCAGTCTTTTTCAGCAGAAAGAGCCAGGCTTCGTTAAAACGCTTCTGTTCCGCCTCACTGTAATCAGAAAATTCCTTCCAGAATGCGGCAATCAGCAGGTCAGGATTTGTCTCAGTATTGTTTGTCGAAATATCCAGAGCCATGCGTCCCCCTTTTACTTAAATATAATACATTTAATTTCCCAGTACAATAGTATTTTTTTAGAGGGGGCGGGCCCGCCCCCTGGTCGCCGTCCCTGCCGGCTCCACACCCCCACCTGCGGGGCAGGCTGTTTCTTTTTCAGCCCCGCAAGACCCCCTATATTCTGTACTGAATATAGCGGACCCGGCCGTCTTTTACTGCGTCGCGAATCTGTCTTTCCCTTGTGCTCAGCTGTGAATCTCCGCTCTTTACTTCAATCAGAAGAATTTCTTCAAGAGCTTTGCCTTCTGCCGCGCCGGGAAAGGCGATAAAATCTACAGGCTTTCCGATAAAACGGGCATCGGCCGGATTGCAGGGGAAATGAGGCAGAAAGGGAGCCAGCTGTTCTCCTGCCTGTCCGCCCAGAACAGCCCGGGAACGTTTTAAGGCATCTTCCCTTACTTTTTTAATTTCCTGCCGGAAGGCCATTCTTGCCGCTGACTTTCCCGCCTTAAAGGCTATTGCGAGCGCAAGTAACAAAAGCAGAAAAAATCCCAGACCAATCAGCCCGAATGAAAGAAGCTGGGAAGAAATCAATTTTTCCAGTGAAATCTGCAGGGCATTTAAATCAACCATAAGGCAAGTATAGCATGAAAGAAGTCTTTTTTGCAGTCTGCCCATAAAAACTGTTTGTAAAGACAATTTCTGCCGATAATGGAAAGGGATTATTGTCTGAAAAATTTCTAGTACAGGAGTTTATTATGAGGCGATACATTTTGGCGGCGGCTTTGTCCGCAGTAATTTTTACAGCCTTTGCCCAGGAAGGCAGCCTGCTCAGGTTCAAGTACAAAAAAGATGACAGCTACCGCATACTGTCTACCGTACAGGAAGATGTAAAGGTAAACGGAAGGCTGAATCACCATGCGGAAATAGTAAGCCGCGTTACCATCAATGTCACGGATGTGGACGAAAAGGGTAACGGCAGCATGAAGGGCAGCTTTATGACCAGCGAAAGTTCAACCTCCAGTGTAGGACAGCATTTTTCCTGGGGCGAAGAATTCAAAAGCAGCTATAAAAGGGATGTAAGGGGCGTCTTTGACATCGAAGACACCTATTTTATGCCTACCATACGCAATGTACCTGTTTTTCCCGAAAAAGCGGTAAAGCCTGGAGACACCTGGACTGCAGAAGGCTACGAAGCGGAAGACCTGCGCCGTACTTTCAATGTTGAAAAGCCGTTCAAAGTGCCCTTTGTGGCAAGCTACGAATACCTGCGGGATGAGGCTGGCGAAAGTGCTGATTCTTCCCATACAAAAAAGACTTTTCAGGTAATCAGTGCAAAATACAACATCTACTACGAAAGCCCCGTGCCGGAAAATTCCTGGCAGCTGGGAGAATATCCGGCTTCTACCATGGGTTATTCCCACCGCATCATCTACTGGGATAACGAAAAATGCCAGATTGACCACTGTGATGAACAGTTCAGGATTGTAATAGAAACTTCTATGGGTAATCAGTTTGATTTTTCCGGCACCACCCACGAAGAAATTACGGAATTTACCCGCACCGCCACCGAAGAAGTGCTCAAGGAAGTCCAGAAACAGGTGGAAAAACTTGGATTGGAAAATGTTTCCGTTGTAAAAGCGGAAAAAGGCCTTACTATCAGCGTGGAAAACATCCAGTTCAAGCCGGACAGTGCGGAACTGGTCAATAGTGAAAAAGAAAAAATCAAAAAAATTGCTACCATCCTGCAGGCCTACCCGGATAACGATCTGCTGGTCAGCGGACACACTGCCCTTGCCGGTACGGAAAAAGCCCGCCAGCAGCTGAGCGAAGAAAGGGCAGAGTCGGTGGCAAAGTTTCTGGTAAGTCTGGGCGTCAAAGATAAATACCATGTCTTTACCCAGGGCTTTGGCGCCCGCATTCCCATCGCCTCAAACAAAACGGAAGCGGGTAAGGCAAAAAACCGCCGGGTAGAAATCACTATCCTGGATAAATAAGAGTTTTCCCGCAAAAAGGGAAGGGGGAAGATGAAAAAGAGCCGCCGTCCGCACAATATACACAGGCTTTCTCTGCTCATAACACTGGCAGTATCTGTCTTTGCACCCGCTCTGGCAGAGAGTCAGCCTTTTCTTCCTCCCCCTCAGGAAATCCGGGCCATGCGCAGGACCTATCCCGATGTGCTCTTTTCTGCCACGTATGATTTTGAATGCCTTGACTGGCGCATAGATGTTTCCGCTCCAGTCTTCCCCGGCAAGAAGGCTAGAAAGCGGGCGGTCTTTTACTGGGCAGACGGAGCAATGCTTCCCAAAGAAGCCTTAAAAGACCGGGACAAATACTGGACGCTGCTCTACAAGTACGGCCATGAACTGGTAAATCCTGACAGCCTGAGCCAGGAAGAAGTGGAGCGCATGCGGACTTTCGGTTCCAGCGACAACCGCCGTAATGGAGCGGGCACTCCCATGTTTTTCTTTGAATTTCTCTATGCAGCAAAAAGCCGTGTTATTATAGAAGACCACATTAAATCCATTACGCTCTGGGGAAAAAAGAGTAAGGTTCACGAACGCATTCTGCCGGCCCTGCGCCGGGTGGAAAGCCGGGTAAATGAACTTGCCAAAAGCGATGAAGAGGTGAAGGCCTTTGTGTCTAACCTTCGGTCCGCAGATGCCTACTACTGGCGGCGCATTGCAGACACAAACCGGCTTTCCTTCCACAGCCTGGGAATTGCAGTGGACCTGCTGCCTAAAAAATGGCGGGGCAAGCAAATTTACTGGCTCTGGGCCCGGGATTATTTTGGCGCGGACTGGATGCTTACCCCTCTGGATAAGCGCTGGATGCCGCCCCAGTCAGTCATCAGCATTTTTGAGGAAGAAGGTTTTATCTGGGGCGGTAAGTGGATTATCTTTGACAACATGCATTTTGAATATCACCCGGAACTCTTTGAAATCAGAAAATTCCGGGAGTCTTACGGGCATCTCTTTTCTGCTAAAAAGTAATTATTTCTTCGTAGCATTCAATGGCAAACTGGTCAGTCATGCCTGAGATAAACTCAATCACGCATTTCTGGTAGGATTCGTTGTCGCCTATGTCAAAGACAGCCGGAGTTTCGTAGCGGAGCAGTTTTTTGCGCTCGGGGGAATAGTTTGTGTAGCGCACCAGCCAGTCTTCAAAAGTCTTCCCCAGTTTAGGATAGTTTGCCAGTGCCCGCGGAAGCCTGCCGTTTTTGGCAAAGGTCTGTGCGCGGATAAGGGTATCGTGGAGGGTGCCCAGCACGTTGGAAGCGTATTTCTGGAATTCCTGCAGTCTCCAGTGGTTGTAGATGTTCGCAAAACTAAAGCGCTTGAGCTCGGTGATAAAGCGGAAGTACTGGTCGCTGAAGCAGAGTCCTTTTTCAGGTGTGCTCTGCTGGCAGAGGTCTACAATCATGTCGTTGATGAGAACCGTTGTGTTTACCGCTTTTCCGCTTCTGTGGCTGAGAGGCTGTCCGTTCCGTGAAATGCCTACAGTCTCCGCGACAATTTCCCGCAGCTGCCGGTAAGAACCCATGTCCAGAATGTGGTAGGTGCGCGCGTCCTCAATATCCCGTCCCAAAAAAGCAATCTTGTCGCTTAGCTTTACCACGCAGCCTTCCCAGGTGTAGGGCTGTACAAAACCCGGCCGCTTGATGCTGTAGAGGTTGATGGCTTCTTCCCGGGGGCGGATTCCCTGCTGGTCAATTTCACCGCAATGGCAGATAAGACCGTCTCTCACGGCATAGGTCAGGTTCAGGGGTCTTTCTGCTCCGTCGGGAGTCTGCAGGGTTTCAATGTAGTCGGCAAAAAAAAGACTGTTCCGTTCATGCCAGAATTTTTTGGGAGCGTTTGCCCCGGTCTTTTGTGCCATCAGTCTGTTCAGACAGTCTTCTCCGTAATGTCCAAAAGGAGCGTGTCCTATGTCGTGTCCGATGGCGATGGACTGGGTTAAGTCTTCATTTAATCCCAGATATTTTGCGATGGTGCCTGCAACGGAAGCAACATGCAGTACGTGCTCCATGCGGGTACAGATATGGTCGTTGTGCGGGGCAAAGAAAACCTGTGTCTTGTGTTTAAGCCTGCGGTAGGCCTGGCAGTGGAGGATTCTGGTATAGTCGCGTTCAAATTCGTTGCGGATGTCGTTACCGCGGCTGTAGATAGGGCTTTCCCGGGTGATGGCCCAGTCCCATTTGTGGCTCAGGGGGTCACAGCGTACATTTACAAAACTGTCTTTCATGCTGATAGTATAGCATATTTTCAGGCTTCTATGGCGACCATATTTCCTACATTTATTTTTTCTGCGTAAACACTGCGCTTTCCGCGGTAGGGGTTGTTGGTCATCAGGCTGTCAAGCTGAGTCCGAATCTGGGTGATGTGTTCACGGAGCAGCTGCTGGTTCTTTTCGTTCTGGGCAAGCACCTGCTGCCGGATGGCCGCCAGATCATTCTGTACTTTCTGTACTTCAGCCTTGTCTGCCTGGGAAACATCCGAAACAACAGTATTGTACATATCCTGCATGGGAACGATGACTTTCTGCAGGCCTGCAATGTTTTTGAGGATGCGGGCTTCCAGATCTGTGTGAAGGCTTACTGCTTCGCCGTCTTCATCAGAAATTTTTGATTCCTGTTTTTCAAGCACCAGAAGATACTCACGGAATTTATTGCGCTGTTCTTCCAGCAGGCCTCTGAATCTTTTCAGAATTGCCACACGCTCGTCAATTTCTGCCTGGGTCAACTTTTTTTCCATCGTTCCCTCCTTTGGAGCCTAGCCCCTGATGTTCAGCGTGGGGCGGACGTTTGCCGCCGGTGCATTTGCCGCGCTGTTAGAAGCGCTTTCCCATGCGTCAAGAAGCTGAGCCATCATATTCTGCACGAATGTAAGTTTCTCTTTGTCTTTGTTGATGTTGGCATCCATCAGTTCCCTGTTAAAATAAACATACAATGACATGAGGTTTTGCGCAATCTGTCCGCCCTTATCCATGTCCAGAGAGACCTGCAGTTCATTGATGATTTCCTGGGTCTTCATGATGTGGTTGCTGTAGGTTTCAATCGTATTTGCGGGAACTTTGCCCGTCTTTTCGTCAAAACATTTGATTGCGGCTGCCAGTTGTTTTACCGCCGTTTCGTAGAGCATTACAACAAGTTTGCCCTGACTCGCTGTTTTTACTGCGGTATTCTGATATGCTGCATAAGGATTTGTAAATGCCATAAGTGCCCCCTCAAAAAAAATTGGTTCTCCACAGTGATTTTCGGCAAAGCAGAAAAAATCTTAATGAAAAAGTAGTTATTTTATCGACTATTTGAAAGAAATTTCGTATATTTTATAATGAAGAATAATGAATACAATTGATTTTTTTTGAGGAATAGATGAGCGAAGAAAATAAAAATACCGGCAAAGATAAAAAAGATCGTAACGAGCAGGATCCCTACGATTTTTTCAGACTTTCTACTGATCCTGAGGATGACAAAAAGGGCGGAAATAAACCCCCAAAGCGTTTTCCTTTCTTTGGTATGCTGCTGCTTGTGGTGGCTGCCCTTGTTTTTGTAAACATGTTTCTTACTTCCAAACCTGACAATTACACGGATTTTTCCGAATTCCGTCAGCTGATAGAAAAAGGTGAGATTGTCAGGGTTGAACTGGGCGAAGATATTATCGTCGGCTACGGGCTCCCCCTTCCTGCTACTGAGCGGGAACCTGAAGTAAATCAGGCCCTTAAAATGTTTTCCCTGGGTGCAAGAAATCAGCAGGAAGCAGCACAAAAGACCTACCGTACAAACGCTCCTTTAATGGCAGATTTCATCAGATTTCTGGATGAAAAACATGTGGATTACAAATTCGTTCCCAAACAGAACGGATATCTGATGCATATAATTCTGAATCTTCTTCCTTTTGGCATTATCATTCTCATGTATTTCCTGCTTTTCAGAAAAATGGGTAGTGGTCTTGGTGGCGGCATGGGCTCCATTTTTGGCGGCGGTACAAGGAATAAGGCTGTTGAAGAAGGAAAAGTAAAGACCCGCTTTGCTGATGTTGCCGGCGTGGACGAGGCAAAAGAAGAACTGGTAGAAGTTGTGGACTTTTTAAAGAGCCCCAAAAAATATACAGATATCGGTGGAAAAATCCCCAAGGGTGTTCTTCTGGTAGGACCGCCGGGAACAGGTAAGACTCTGCTTGCGCGTGCAGTTGCAGGTGAGGCAGGAGTTCCCTTTTTCAGAATCAGCGGTTCAGACTTTGTGGAAATGTTTGTCGGTGTTGGTGCCAGCCGCGTGCGTGACCTCTTCAGACAGGCCAGGGAAAAGGCTCCCTGTATCATCTTTATTGACGAAATTGATGCGCTTGGAAAGAGCCGTGTAAACGGTTTTGGCGGCGGAAACGATGAACGCGAACAGACCCTCAACCAGCTACTGGTAGAAATGGACGGCTTTGACAATGAAAAAGGTCTGATTATTCTGGCGGCAACAAACCGCGCTGATATTCTTGATGCAGCCCTCCTGCGTCCCGGCCGTTTTGACCGTCAGGTGCCTGTAGAAAAGCCTGATGCAAAAGGCCGCGAAGACATCCTCCGCATTCACGCAAAGAATGTCAAAGTTGATTCAGATGTGGATTTTAATTCGGTGGCTCATGGAACGACCGGCTTTGCGGGTGCAGACCTGGCAAACGTGGTAAACGAAGCGGCTCTGCTTGCCGTGCGTAACGGTCACAAAAAAGTAACCATGGCAGATTTTAATGATGCCATCGATAAGGTAAGCATCGGTCTTAAAAAGAAGTCCCGCAAGGACAATGAAAAAGAAATGCGCCTTGTGTCTGTACATGAAACAGGACACGCCCTGGTGGGTGCCTTTACGCCGGATTATCCCCCGGTCAATAAGATTACGGTGGTTCCCCGTTCTCATGGTGTGGGTGGCTTTACCCAGTATCGTGAGGAAGAAGAAAAGAATTTCAGAACCCGCAAAGATATATTCAACGAAATTGATACCCTGCTTGGCGGACGTGCCGCAGAGGAAATCATGCTGGATGACATTTCTACCGGCGCTTCAAACGACATCGCCCGTGCTACGGATCTGGTCAAGCAGATGATTACCGTATTCGGTATGAGTGAACGCTTTAAGAACATTACGCTGGGAAAGGGTGTTCTGGGTAACAGGGGAGGCGAGCCGAACCTCATCCGCGAATTCAGTGAGGATACCCAGAAGTACATTGATGAAGAAATTGCCCGTATCGTAAACGAGCGCTACACCTATGTTGTAAAGCTCCTTTCCGAGCACAAGGATTTGCTGGACTACATTTCCCACCGCCTGCTGGAAGTCGAAACGATGGATGGAAAAGAATTCTATGAAATCGTCAAGGGCGAAAAGCACTGTGCTGAACTGACAGCCGGGGCTGCGGGAACTTTGAACGCATCTGCTGAGACTCCTGAAGGGGCTGTAAACGCAAGTTCCGGACAGAACGCAGAGTCTGCAGAAAATTCCGGTGAGCCTGCCGGAAGTGCTGACCAGACTGCTGTGACTGCACCTGACGGACAAAGTTCTGAGCCTGCTGCAGATTCTGAAACTCATTGACCTTGCGGGGCCATCTGATTTATTATAAAAGGAAATCATTTGAGGTTTTATTGATGAAAAAAATAATGGCTTTGTGCCTGCTGTCATGCACTTTTCTTTCACTTTGCGCAGCACAATCTATTCTGACAGCACCATCTTTCTTTCAGACAGTCTCGGCTGAATATGCAAAAATTCAGGATTACGAGGCATCGGTGGACATTCAGGCTTCAAAGACCTCTATGGAAGGCAAGGTATCTTTTAAGCGTCCTAATCTGCTCCGTATTGATTTTTCCAATCCGGAAGAACAGGTAATCACCTTTAACGGCGACACCCTTACGATTTATCTGCCGGGTTCAGATGCCGTTCTGGAACAGGCTGTGGACGGCTCAGAGTCACCTGCAGGTTCCGGTGCAAATCTTGCTACTCCCCAGGGACTTTCCCTGATGAGCCGCTATTATTCAGTTGCATACGAAGTAGGTCAGGATCCCATTCCTCTGGAAGACGGCAGTGATGAAATGGTAGTTCGTCTGGTTCTTTCCCGCCGCAATACAAGTGAAGCCTTTCGCTTTATCAAACTGTCAGTCATTCCTTCTTCAAAACTGATTCGCAGAATAGAAGCAGTAACTCCTCAGGGAGAAACTTTCCGCTTTAATTTTACGAATTATGCCATCAATAAGGGAATTACTGACCAGCGCTTCTTGTATGATCCGCCGTCATCTGCAAACTATTACAACAACTTCCTCTTTTCGGAGTAGACATAAATGGAAAGTTATGGAGCATTGCTAAAAGAAGCCCGTCTTGCACAGGGGCTTGATTTTGAAACCATTTCCCGGGATACCACCATCACCCGCCAGTATCTGGAAGCACTGGAAGCGGAAAATGAATCATTCTTTCCCGGCTCACCCTATCTGGTGGGCTTTTTGCGCAATTATGCTGATTATCTTGGTCTGAATACAGAAAGAGTAAATAATCTTTATCGTGCCAAAATGCTGCAGGAATCCCCTGTTCCGGCAGGACTGATTATCAAGCACCGTCCCAAGTGGATTATCCCGACAATTGTTGCAGGCTGTCTTCTTGTAGCGGGACTCATTACATTTGGTATCCTTCTTCTCTACAGACAGTACATCAATAACCCTGAGCGGGAAATTGCACTCAAAAAGACGGCTGAGCCTTCAAAATACGAGCTTACGGACAAACTGCTTAAGGAAAGACTCTACAAGGGCGATCAGCTTGTACTCGGTATGCCCACCGGAAACATCATTCTTACGGTTGCGGATACTTCAAAAGGTGCCCTTGCCCTGGAAACTCCGGTTGGAAAGCAGTTTGTAGAACTTTCTGAAGAAATGGAAATGGACGTAGACGGCGACTCCGTTCCGGAAATGATTGTCTATGTTTCTGACGTGTCAGCAAACGAAACTGACCGCGGCGCAGAAGTCCGCATCATGCTCAAGAGCAGCGCAAATTCTGCCATTGCAGAAACAAAGACCAGTGAAATTCCCAATGCGGAAGACCTGCCCCAGAGTCAGGCCCGCACCGTTGTATTTGAAGACAATCGTCCCTATCCCTTTACTCTTAACATAGCCTTCCGTGCAGGCTGTGTATTCCGTTTCCGTCCTGACCGCAAGGAAACTACCGAAGACTTCTTCAGTAACGGTGACATTGTAAATGTAACTGCAAGCAATATGGTTCGTCTGTGGGCAAGCAACGGCAACACGGCTAAGATACAGATTATCGCAGACGGAAAGACTTATGACATGGGCGTGTCAAAGGCGGGCGAAGTAATCGCAGAAGATATCCGCTGGATAAAAGACACGGACGGCAAATACAAAGTCGTTGTCGTTCAGCTTGACTAAAGCGGATTTTGTTTATGTCCAAAAAAGCAACTTTTTTTATTGACCAGCACGGATGTGCAAAAAACCAGGTAGATGGCGAACTTCTTGTTTCCTACCTGCGCAAAAAAGACTATGTGCAGACCTTTGATGCCTCACAGGCCGACCTTATCATTGTAAACTCCTGCGGATTTATTGAAAGCGCAAAGACGGAAAGCCTGAACGCCGTTATGTCTGCCCGCCAGATGTATCCTAAGGCAAAAATTCTGCTGGCAGGCTGCCTTGCCGAGCGCTATGCCGCTGACCTTACAGAAAGCCTGCCTGAAGCAGACGGCATTTTTGGAAACGGTGATTTGAGCCAGGTCTACAAAGTGGTTGAACCCCTGATGAGAGGCGAACGGGCCCTGCTTGTTCCCGAACAGAAGGGAGTCTGCTGCGGCGACCGTGACCTTCTGCTTTCCTTTGCGGGTGCGGCTTATGTTAAAATCACCGAAGGCTGCAACAACCGCTGTTCCTTCTGTGCCATACCCGTTATCCGCGGAGAATTGCGCAGCCGCCCGGCAGATGAAATTCTTGCTGAAATAGAAAAACTTGTCGCCCAGGGTGTCTACGAAATCAACCTGATTGGTCAGGATCTGGCCGCCTATGGCACAGGTTCCGGGGATAATCCCTTTGGCTGGGGAAGGACGCTTTTGCCTGCCGGTACTCCTGGCTATGTTGGACTTTCCCAAAATCCTGAAAACCCTGATCTTCTGGCAGAAAGCGGTCTGTGTACTCTGCTGAAAAAAATCTCCGCCCTGCCCGGAACCTTCCGCGTAAGGCTGCTTTACATTCATCCGGATCATTTTAATGAAGACATTCTGCCCGTCATCAAGGCAGACAGCCGCCTGCTTCCCTATTTTGACATTCCTTTCCAGAGCGGCGATGATGACACAATCCTTGCCATGAACCGTACGGGCTCAAAGGAAAAATACATTTCCCTCATTCAAAAAATCCGTGCTGTCTTCAGTGACGCCGCAATCCGTACCACTTTCCTTACAGGCTTTCCCGGAGAGACAGACGCCTCTGCTCAAAACACCCGGGATTTTCTGCAGGCAATTGAACCTGACTGGAGCGGCTGTTTTCCCTACAGCAGGGAAGACGACACTCCGGCCCACGATTTTAAGAAACAAGTGCCCAAAAAGACTGCCCAGGCCCGGGCCAATGCCCTGACTGAAATCCAGGCAGAAATTTCACGCAGGCATCTTTTGTCCCGCTGCGGAAAAGACTACGATGTGCTGGTAGAAGAAGTGCTTGCCCGGAGCCAGGAAAATCCTGATGAAGGTCTTGCCATCGGCCGGGCATGGTTTCAGGCACCTGAAGTGGACGGCAGCATAGTCATCCGCTACGACAGAAGTGACCCCAAAGCGGTAAAAGCCGTAGAGACCGGCCGCCTTGTGCGCGTACATGTTCTTTCTGCCGGGGATGTAGACCTGAACGGCGATTTTGTGGCAGACAGCGAACTGAATGCTTCAATTGCAAAAAGCACCCTGCAGTTTGCCGAAGACTTAATCCGCTAAAAACGATTTCCCTTTACGGAGGGATGAAAGATTATTTCAGATAGGCGGCAAGGATTGCCGTGTCATCAAACTGCTCTGTCCCTGCAGAAAAGTCCTGTATAGACTTAAGGACGGCCTCTACCTGTGCCTTTCCATTGTCTGCACCACAGGCTACGCTTTTTACGGCTTTAAGCAGGCCTTCCGTTCCGAAGAATGTTTTGTCGGCCTTGTTTGCATCCGTAATGCCGTCCGTATAGAGCATGATTCCCTGGTTTTTGGAAAGATGAAGGCTGTAATCTTTTATGCCGGCATCTTCAAAGAGACCGATGGCAATGCCGTTGTCGGTCTCCATAAAATCAGGATTGTCATTCAGCAGAAGAGGCCATGTGTGACCCGCATTGGCATAGCAGAGTTCGCCTGTTTTTGCATGAAGAACTGCTATGAAAGTTGTGGCAAAGATGTTTTCCGGGTTCTGTTTGCAGATTTCATCATTGACGTAATTAAGAGTTTCTGCCGGGCTTAAGCCTGTCATCAGTTTTTCCCGAATCATTGTCTTTGTCATGGACATGAATATTGCCGCAGAAATACCTTTTCCGGATATGTCGCCAATCATAATGCAGAGGGTGTCGTCATCTTTCTGGAAGCAGTCGTAAAAGTCTCCGCCAACTTTTTTTGCGGGTTTTGTGACGGCAGACACGGTAAAGTTTTTGCTGTTCAGTTCTGTCTTTTCTGGTACCAGACCATGCTGGATGCGGCGGGCAATTTCAAGCTGCACGTTAGTTTCTACGCGTTCTTTTGTCAGCTGCTCGATATTGTTTATGTAATTACTGATGTCTCCGGCCATTTTGTCAAAGGCGTCGGCTATTTCCCCGATTTCATCATTCCTGCCGGTTATGATTTTTTCCGGTTTATTCCGCGCATCATGGGCAAAACGGATCATGTTTTCAGAAATTCTAGTGAGAGGTATGGAAATACGGTTATTGACGAGATAAAGAACAATGCCCATTCCCAAAATCAGGGGAATCAGCATGGGAAAGATGTCTACCAGAAAATCCCTGAAGATTTTGATATGGCCGCTCTGCAGGTTAAAGTCTATTCCGATAATCGCAAGAAGTTTTCCGTCCTTTGAACAATAGGGGACAAACCAGATGACTTCCTGTCCGTACTTATTGTCAGATCGGCCTTTCTGTATGGTTAAATCACCATTGTTGATTCTGATTTCTCCCGGAGTCAGGGGAGCAGTTGCGATGGCGCCCAGAGAACGTTCTTTCTTCAGTATTTCGTCCATTTCATCTGAGCGGGAAGTGGAGAAAATATATTCCCTGTAGTTACTTTCTGGTAGAATTCTATAGACATAGATGTAGTCTATGACGAAAGAGGTGCATAATTTGTGCAGAGCTGAACGGATGCGGTGATACTCAGAGTTTTCTTTGTCGCTTAAGGTTGTAAAATCAAGATGATCGAGCAGGCTTTTGACTACCTTTGCACAGCCTTGCGTACGGTGTTCCCGGCTTGAAAGATTGACTATATAGTTTGCGTAGATATCCCAGATGGAAAGGGTAACTGCAGAAAAGAGTATAATAAAAACAAAACACTGTGTTATCCACTGTTTGACCGATTTTTTTATCATTTTTCACCTTTTCCAATAAAGCCAGGTTGTTTTTATTATAACACAGCCCTCCTGCTAATGCCAGTATATTGCCAGGGCAACCGCATTATAGATATCGAGCTTGCATATCGGCTGGACAAATGA
>DFDV01000189.1 GCA_002369025.1 Treponema sp. UBA3819
TCTTCTGAAAGTGCCGTATTGTCTTCCATGGTGGCAACGATTTCCTTTACGGCAGTACTCTGGTCCTGAGCAGTAACTGCAGTTTCCTTTGATGAAACGGCAAGATTCTGAATTTCTTCCAGAATGCTGATTCCAACCTGCTTTTCGTTTGTATGAAGCAGCTGAATTCTGATAAGACCGAAGAAAACCAGGAAGAAGAAAATCATGGCAACCAGACAGATTGAGAAAGGAACCAGTGCTCCCATAAAGAAGGCATGGAAATCATAATGCTCAAAAACAACGATGGTCCAGTCAATTTCTTCGATGGGTTCAAAGCCGTAGACTGTGTCTGCTTCATCAATAATTGTGCCGGCAGGATTTAAGAGTTCATCTTCGCGGCCTTCAAAATCAGGAATGACACGGGTAATGGACACCTTGCTTTCCAGATGGGCTAAATCGGTAGAACCTGTTGTTTCCAGATTCTTGTTGTAGATGTACATAGTACAGTTTTCAGGGAGGTCGGAATAAAGGGAATCAACAAAGTCAGAAATGGGAATACCTGTTCCGATAAGGCCCAGAGCATTTCCGTTGTCATTTCTAACAATACAATTGACCCACATATAGGTCTGCTTTAATCCGATATCATAGTTTACATTGAATTCATAGTCTTTATCAGATTCCATGGTAGTCAGATACCATTCGCTGGAAGCATTGCTTTTGTCCAGAGTGTAAAGATATTCGTTATTGGAGTAATAGAGCAAATCTTTTTCGCTGATCATAAAGGTAAGTTTGCTTAAGAATGACTTCTGATAGGCAAGGATTTCTGCAAAGGCAGCGCTCTTTAACTCCTTGTCGGACGGATTTTCAAAGTAACTTACGATGAGGGGTGATTTTGCCATCTGCAGGGCAAGGGCCAGCTGTTTGTTAAGTCCCAGTTCAAATTTGAGGTTCATGTTCTTGCAAATCTGAACGAGTTCCTTGTGGCTTGACCTCGTAAAATTACTGCGGGCCGCAGAACGAATGAAAATGCCGCTGGCAAGTACCATAAGCGCAAAAATAACGCTGCAAACTACAACGATAAGAGAAAAAGGCAGTCGTTTTACCTCTTTCTTTGCCGTTTCCACAAGTTTCATATTTATTTCCTCTCTTTTTTTATTTACGCAGTTCTTCTGCGATTATCTGCAGGTTTTGAGATGCTTCTGAAACGCTTTCGGTAGCACCACGGAATTTATCAACACCCATTGCAATCTGTTTGAGTGTGATAAGGATCTGTTCACTGGCGACTGCCTGCTGCTGAATAATTGTTGTAATGTCACCTGCACTGTCTGCCGTGATTTCTGACGCATTTTTGATACTGGTAAAGCGTTCCTCCAGACTCTTTGCATTGGAAACACCTTCGCGGATTTTTTCCGTACCACTTTCGGAAGCAAGGATAAGGGTGTCGGAGCTCTGCTGGATTTCCGTGATTTTTCCCTTGATTTCCTTTGTTCCCTTGATGATACCGTCTGCAAGGCGGCGGATTTCCGTTGCAACGATGTGGAAGTTCTTTCCTGCCTCACCTGCCGTGCTTGCTTCAAGTTCTGCATTGAAAGCGATGATTTTTGCCTGGTCTGCAACCGAGTTGATAAGGGTAACGATGTCCCAGATGTTTTCAATTTTGTCGCCAAGAGACTTAATGCCTTCAATGGTATTCTGGTTTGCGCTTGCAATTTCCCTGAGTTGTCTGACATTTTTTTCCAGATAGGAAACGCCTTCGGCAACGTCACCACTGGTTTTGGAGGCAACGCCGGACACATCCTTGATTTTTTTGGAGATGTCTTCTGAAAGCGCCGTATTGTCTTCCATGGTGGCAACGATTTCCTTTACAGCCGCACTCTGATCCTGGGCGGTTACGGCATTTTCCTTTGAAGAAAGGGCCAGATTATGGGTTTCTTCGATAAGGTGATTACTTGCAATCTCTTCCTTTGCCCTCATGCGGCTAAGGATGACCGCAGTAATTGCCATGATGATGACGAACAGAATGAAGAAGGCGCAGGACAAAAGGATTTTTGTTGCGGTGGAAAAGGAATTTACATCGCTGAGGCTTTTTCCAAGAACATAGTACCAGCCGGTCATGGGGATGGGCGTGATTCTGAATACATATTTTATGCCGTCCACCTTTCCGTAGACAAAATCATCTTCCACTTCCAGCATTTTTTCGCCCAGTTTGCGGTAGGCGCCGTCTTTTACCGTAAGGATGTTGTCATCCGGCGTATACTCATCATCCAGGAAGAAATCACCGCGGGCAGAAAGGATAAAAGACCAGTCAAGCAAATCACTTTTTACAGAACCGACAAAGGCCTGCAAATCTTCCATGGGAAAGTCAAAGGCAACAACACCGTCAATTTCTTCCCCCCTATAAACTGCGCGGGAAATAGTGAGCACCAGGGTATCCGTCAGTTCATTGACATACATATCTGAGTAGGCGGTTTCTCCCTCTTTTTCTACCGCACCCTTGTACCAGGCACTTTCGCTAGGACGGTAGCCCCTGGGAGGAGTAATATTTGCGCTGTGAAACATGGTACCATCAGCAGAGGCACCGTAAAATCCGGGAAAATCAGAATAGGCAAGCGACATTTTTTCAAAGACTTCGTTTGTATCTGCGTCGTCATCATAAAATCCGTCGCTAAAGAAACCTGCAAGGGTCTCAACCATTTTAGAAGGGGCTGAAAGGGTGTTTTCAAAGTTAAGTACGCATTCCTTCATATTGGAATACATAAGTCTGTAAGCCTGTTCTTCAGAAAAGTTTGATACGAGTTCCGCTGCAATAACGGTCGTAATGATAAAGAATACGGCCACCGATGCACCGATTAAAATCAGCGACCTCTTAACAAATGCCATTTTTTTAATCTCCTGAATATATTACAT
>DFDV01000044.1 GCA_002369025.1 Treponema sp. UBA3819
CTTGCTACGACCGCGGGTACGACAATGAAAACTCATACACTTCACAGATGCCCATGCGCGAGAGCGCAAACGTCAATAACTTCCTTAGTGGCAAACGGCGCGTAGCGACGTATGGTTCGCACAATCAAATACTTCAGCGAAAACTGCTAAGTTTTTTGATGCACATTACTAGTGTATGAAAAAAACTCCGCTCCGGCGGAGTTTTTTTTTGCTGTTTTCATTATTGTGTGATTGCACAGGTTGCTTCCTTCCTGGCGGAAAAAGCTCCCGCACACGCGGCGCAGCTGTACAGATTGCTTTATTGGGCATATCTATTGAAAATAAATGTGAACATTCGTACAATACGATATGTTTAAACCTCAACTATTAACAAGTCTAAAATCTTATTCAATGAAAACTTTTACCAGCGATGTGATTGCTGGTTTTATTGTAGGTATCGTAGCCCTGCCTCTTGCCATTGCTTTTGCGATTGCCAGCGGAGTAGGGCCGGAAGCCGGTCTTTTTACGGCTATTATTGCAGGCTTTTGTATCAGTGCCTTTGGCGGCAGCACCGTGCAGATTGGCGGGCCGACGGGTGCTTTTGCGGTAATCGTCTATGGCGTTGTGGCTGAGTTTGGTGTGGCCGGACTTGCTACGGCGACAATGATGGCAGGTATTCTTTTGATTTTGCTGGGTGCCTTTAAGATGGGCGGTCTGGTAAAATTCATTCCTTATACTATTGTAACAGGTTTTACTGCGGGTATTGCGGTGACGATTGCTGCCGGTCAGATTGGTGATTTTTTGGGTCTGGCAATCAGCCAGTTTCCGCAGGGCTTTGATAAAATGCCCGGTGACTTTGTGGGAAAAATCCAGACCTATGCCCTGAATATCGGGGCAATAAATCCCTATTCACTTATCATTGCCGGAGTAAGTCTTGTGATTCTTTTTGTCTGGCCAAAAATCAATCAGCGTATTCCGGGCTCCCTCATCGTTATTATTCTGGCAACAGTCGCAAGCGTCGTGCTGAAGAATACAGCTGGCCTTGAAACAGACACGATTGGCAGCCGTTATGGAGAAATTCCTTCATCCCTTCCCATGCCAAAGCTTCCTGACCTGCGTCTTTCAACCATCCGCACCCTCTTTCCGACTGCGGTTTCAATTGCGGTTCTGGCTGCTATTGAATCACTTTTGAGCGCGGTGGTTGCTGACGGTATGACGGGCGACAAGCATGATTCTGACACAGAACTGATTGGTCAGGGTATAGCAAACATTGCTTCTCCTCTTTTCGGCGGCATTCCTGCTACGGGTGCCATTGCACGTACGGCAACAAATATCAAAAACGGCGGAAAAACACCGGTAGCGGGCATTGTGCACGCGGTAACCCTGCTCCTCATTCTTCTCTTCCTCGGCCGTTTTGCAGTCTACATTCCTATGGCAGCTCTTGCCGCCGTACTGATTCATGTTGCATGGAATATGGCGGGTATCAAGGCTATCCGCGCTCTTGTTCACGGACAGAAATCTGATATCTGTGTTCTGGCGGTTACTTTCCTGATTACAGTCTTTATTGATTTGACGGTGGCTATTGAAGTAGGTCTGGGTTTTGCGGCCTTCTTCTTCATCAAGAAAATGTGTGATCTTTCTGAAGTTCAGTCAAAGCGTGAAAATCTTACGGAAGGTATCGGTAAGGTTGAAGGGGACAATGAAAGAGACGAAAAACTTGAGGTTCCTGCCGGCATTATGGTTTATGAGATTGACGGTCCGCTCTTTTTTGGTACGGTGCGTAAATTTGAAGTTGCCGTTACCCAGGCAAATCTTGCATACAAGGTTCTGGTTCTCCGCATGAGGAATACCATTTATCTTGATGCGGGCGGTATTCGTGCCCTGGAGCAGGCAAAGGCAAGCTGTGATAAAAAAGGCGTAACGATTGTGCTTTCCGGCATTCATACCCAGCCCTATCTGCTTTGTGACAAGATGGGCATTCTGGATAAGCTTGGCAGGCAGAATGTCTGCGCTCATATCGATGAAGCCATGGCAAGGGCAAAAGAAATTATCGGAGCGGCAAAATGAGAAAGGTTGGTATAATCGGTTCCGGGCATGTGGGCAGCCATGTTGCTTCGGCTCTTGCCCTGCGCGGCATTGCGGATGAAATTGTTCTGCTTGATACGGCTCCCGGAAAAGCAAACGGCATGAAACTGGATCTGGAAGACGGAACGGCTTATTATCCCCACAATGTCATTGTAAAGGCTGGAGAATATTCCGATTTTGCCGATGCTGACATTCTGGTAAATGCTGCTTCCGGCCCCATTCAAAAAGATGACCGGACAAAAGAACTGAAGGCCAGTATGTGCGTGGCTCAGGATATTGCTCAGAAAATCAGGGCCAGCGCTTTTTCCGGCATACTGATCTCCATTTCAAACCCCTGCGATGTGATTGCTCAGTATCTTGCAAAGGAAACCGGACTGAATGTGCTGGGAACAGGAACTGCTCTGGACAGCGCCCGCGTAAAAGTTGAACTGGCAAAAGTCCTTGGCGCAGATCCCCACAGCATTCAGGGCTACAGTTTTGGAGAGCATGGAAACAGTCAGTTTATACCGTTTAGTGTGGTAACTGTCTGCGGCATTCCCTTTGCGGACTATTTGCGGCAGAAAAAGATTTTATTTAACGCGGACGAATTCCTCCAGTGGATAAAAGTAAAGGCATGGAAAATCTTTGACGCAAAGCCCTGTACTGAATTCGGAATAGGAAATGCCTGTGCGGAAATTATTCAGGCCATTTTTACCGACAGCCGTACCATGCTGCCCGTATCTTCAATGATGAAAGGGGAGTACGGAATTTCAGGTATGTACCTTTCTGTTCCCCGTATTATTGGCCGAAGCGGAGTAATGGAAACTCTGGAACTTCCCCTGACAAGTGAAGAAAAAGCCCTGCTCAAAAAAAGCGGGGAAACTGTAGCGATGAATTTTGAACGGGGGCTGGAACTCCTGCATTGACGCTGATGATGTTTCTATGTATAATAACATCATGGTCATGTTATTATCTGCGCTTCCCTATGGACTTCTGATTAGCATTCTTTCCATAGGGGTATACATCTCCTATAAAATCATGAATGTGCCCGACTTAACCGTGGACGGTTCTTTTGCACTGGGAGCGGTGGTAAACGGCATTTTCTGCCTTTACGGTCATCCCCTTTTAGGCTTGCTTGCAGGCTTTCTGGCGGGTGCAATGGCAGGAATGATAACGGGCCTGCTCCATACAGTCCTCCATGTTTCTGCAATTCTCGCGGGAGTACTGGTACAGACGGCACTTATTTCAGTAAATGTCATGCTTCCCCTTGCCTTTGGTTCTGTGACGGGAAAATCTACTTCTTTTGCCCTTAATCCCCGCTTTGGTGCAGAATCCATTTTTATGAATCTGAACAGTCTCTTTGGAATTCAGGGGGCACAAAAGGGAAAAATCCTTGCAATCATTCTCCTTTTTGTGATTATTGCCCTGCTTATCGGTCTGCTCATGCTCTTTTTCAGCACTCAGCTGGGGCTTTCCATCCGGGCTACAGGCAATAATGAAGAGATGGTCAGGGCAAGCAGCATCAATACAAATAAAAATAAGGTGATTTCCTTTGCCCTTTCAAACGGAATTGTCGGTTTTGGGGCAGCCCTCTATGTGCAGTATCTGAAATCCTATGCAGAAGGAATCGGACTGGGCATGCTGGTAACGGCACTCGCTTCTATCATCATCGGTGAGACGCTTTTTGGAAGCCGACGTCTTTTTGCAGGCTTTCTGACGGTAGCGGCTGGTTCTGTTTTGTACCGGGTTATTTATTCCTTTGCAATCCGCGGGGGTGGTGCAAACGGCATAAAACTTTTTTCTGCGGTAATCGTGGTGCTTTTTATTGCCTTTAGTGTGGTGCGCAAGCGGCTTGCAGAAAAGCGTGAGCGGCTGGCAGAAGAGAATCAGGCAGGACAGTCTGGAGAACATACAGAAAGTGCGGGAGCTGACCATGCTTGAAATACAGAATCTGAACGTCATCTTCAACAAACATACTGCCATGGAAAAACATGCCCTCCGCGACATCAACCTGACCCTGAATGATGGCGATTTTGTAACGGTCATCGGTTCAAATGGCGCGGGAAAATCAACCCTGCTCAACACAATTTTTGGTCTTACCCGCATTTCAAGTGGAAAAATCATACTGAACGGTCAGGATATAACTTCACTCCCTACCTACCGCCGCGCCAAAAAGATAGGAATTTTGTTTCAGAATCCTCTTTTGGGAACGGCACCCGATATGACGATTGAAGAAAACCTTGTACTTGCCTCGGCAAAGGTGCAGCACCGGCCTTTTTCCCTTGCCATTTCCAGAAAAAACCGCGCAGCCATTCAGGAAGACGTGCGCTCTCTGGGTATGGGGCTGGAAGAAAGACTGACCACCAATGTCGGACTCCTTTCCGGCGGACAGAGACAGGCCCTTACGCTTCTGATGGCAACATCTGCCTGTCCTGAACTTCTTTTGCTTGATGAACATACTGCTGCCCTGGATCCTCAGACGGCAATAAAAATCATGGAAAAAACTGATGAAGTAATCAAGGACAAAAAAATTACAACCCTGATGATTACCCATAACGTTCAGAATGCCATTGATTACGGAAACAAACTCCTGCTTATGGACGGGGGACGAATTATCAGGCTGCTGGATGAAAACGAAAAACGTACATTAACAGTGCAGGATATCATGGCGCTGTATAAAAATAATGTAAGTGATAAAATGATTTTGTGAGGTAAGTATCATGAAAAAAATTATGGTAGTGCTCATGGCATTGAGCGCATTGGCTTTTGCAGGATGTGCAAAAAAACAGGCAAAAAAGAATATCGGCATCGTGCAGCAGATGAACCACAATTCCCTGAACACGATTTCTGATTCAATTAAGGCTCAGCTGGTAGAACTCGGCTACAATGACTCTAACAGCGTGATTACATTCAAACAGGGTGACAACGACATGACCACCCTTTCTCAGATTGTTGATGAGTATGTCAATAATGGCGCTGACATCATCATTCCAATTGCAACAAAGGCTGCCAATGCGGCTCTTGCGGCAGCAGACAATGGCATTCCTGTAGTCTTTGCCGCCTGCAGTGACCCGGTTGGTGCAAAACTGCTTTCAAACATGGAGCATCCGGAAGGAAATGTAACGGGAACTTCAAACGCAATTCAGGCGGACAAGAACCTTGATTTTGCCCTTACCGTCAATCCTGACCTGAAAAAAATCGGCTTTATTCATACTTCTGGAGAAGCCAATGCCCAGAGCACCATTAACATGGCAATTGCCTATGCAGATAAAATCGGTCTTGCCTACAAGGACTGTACCATTGACGATGTTTCTGCCATTGCAGAGACTGTAAAGCTGATGTATGATGATGGCTGTCGTGCAGTATTTCTTCCCAATGACAACAAACTGGCGGCTCACGGAAACATGGCTATCCTTGCTTCCGCCTGTCTGGAATACAAGCTTCCCCTTTACTGCGGTGCAGACTCACAGGTAGAGGATGGCGGTTTTGCTAATGTCGGCATTACCTACAGTGATTTGGGAAAAGAAACTGCAAACATGGCAGACCGTATCTTAAAGGGAGCAAAGGTTTCAGAGGTTCCTGTAAAGGTCTTTAACCGCCCTGAAGAACTGAAACTCTTTGTCAATCCCGATACGCTTGCCGCACTGGGCATTACGCTTCCCGCTGAAATTACAAAGGCGGAAAACTATATCGAAGTAAAACCGACAAACTAGAATATACATAAGGCAAAGGACAGGGAATATGACTAAAAAATGCAGCTTCATGATATCTACTATTTCTCTGTCCCTTTGTGTCTCTATCTTTTTTTCCTGCTACCGTGCACCGGAAATGACTCTTGCTGAGATAGAAGCCGCCCGTTCTTCTCTGTCAAATGAACTGGTGCAGAAAACCGTAAGCCGCCCATATAAGGGAAATGCTTTTCTTCCGGGAAAAAAAGGCGGCACCTGGAATTCGGCAATTATGGGCGACCCCAAAAGCTTTAATCTTCTTATTGCGGAAAAAGATGCTGATACTACAAGCATTCTGGACCCCTTGCATCAGTATCTTACTGACTACAATATCTATAGCCGTGAATGGGAAGCCCGTATCGCAGATTTCAAAGTAGAAGTTCATGATGATTCTTCCATGGATGTGCGTTACACCATTCGTGACGATGTCTACTGGTCTTACTATAAGAATGCAAAACCCCGTGTTCCTGTTACCAGTGATGACGTGGTTTTCTGGTACAATGAAATTCAGGGGGATGAAGACTGCGGTTCTTCTGCCTACAACGCCCAGTTCATGACCATGGAAGACGGTTCCCAAAAGCGCATTACCATTGAAAAGATTGATGACAAGACTTTTGTCTTTCATTTTCCCCGGATTGTTGCAGAACCCCTGCTTTCTGCCAACATGAATTTCGGGCCTTCATTTCTTTACCGGCCGGCAAAAGAGCGGGGCGGGGCAGAGGGTGTTAAAAAACTCTTTTCAGTCGCCTCTAATCCAAAAGAACTTCCCAGCTGCGGTCCCTATTTTCTGGTGGAATACATTCCCGGTCAGCGTCTGGTCTACAAGCGCAATGCTGACTATTGGGATAAAGATGAAAAGGGTGAAAGTCATTATTATCCGGAAGAACGCATTTCACAGATTGTTGGCGACCGCAACACCATTTACATGATGTTCAGGCAGGGAAAATTTGAAGCCTACAGTCCTTCTCCCGAGCAGATGGAAGACGTTGTGACAAATGCAGACAATCAGCTTGCCGCAGACGGTTCACCCCTGACTGCAGAACATTCAGACCCTGCCGCTTCTGCTTCTGAAAAAAATTCTGAAGGCTATACTGTCTTTAATGCAGAAGGTTCCATGGATGCTCCATTCTGGTCCTTCAATCAGAATCCTAAAAATAAAGATCAGCCCTTCTACCGCTGGTTTGTAAAAAAAGAGTTCCGCCAGGCAATGAGCTGCCTGCTCAATCGTGAAAGAATTATTCAGCAGACATACCGCGGTCTGGGCGAACCTAAATATAATTTTTTCCCAAAAGTCAACAAATATTATAACGAAAACATTATCCTCAAATACCGCTATAATCACGGGCAGGCAAAAAAACTGCTGGAAGCGGCAGGATTTTCCCAGCGGGCAGACGGTCTTTTGTATGACGAGGAAGGCAATCAGGTTTCCTTTGACCTTTCTTTTCCCAGCGTCAATACGGTTGTTTCAGATATCGTGCAGATTATTGCAGATGAATGCAAAAAGGAAGGTATTACCGTTACTCCGCGCCCTACGGATTTTCAGAAACTGGTAGACCAGCTTATGGGAACGTACGACTGGCAGACTCTCATCATAGGTTTGTCCGGCGGTTCAGTTTTTCCCACGGAGGGAAGCAATGTGTGGGTAAGCGACGGAAACCTGCACCTCTGGTATCCCCTTCAGGAAAAGCCTGCTACTGACTGGGAGGCCCGCATTGACTGGCTCTATCATGAGGCAAGTTGTATTGTAGATTATGATAAAGCCAAGGTTATCTGGGATGAATATCAGGAAATCTATCTGGAGCAGTGCCCCATCATCTATCTGGTCTGCAGCCGTTCATTTTTTGCCCTGCAAAACCGCTGGGATATGACCAACCTTTACTACGACAATATGAACGGTGCCGAAATCAGATATCTGTATTTAAAATAACTTTTTTGTTTTCTCTTAGAGTCCCCGTGCCCAGGCATAGGTGCTCAGGTAGGGATCCGGCTTAACGGCGCCCGGTGTAGACCAGATTTCATTGATAAGGCCGTTTTCATTGATTTTTCCAATGCGTACCTGTTTGTAAAGGTGCTGGTTTGCGCCGTCAATGGTAACCGTGCCTTCAGGAGCAGTAAAACTTAAGCCCTTGCAGGCCATGCGAACTTCTTCCACATCAAAACTGCCGGCCTTTTCACAGGCTGCCGCCCACATATAAACGGCTATGTATCCGGCTTCGATGGGGTCTCCTGTAAAACGGTTTTCGCCATAGGTTTTCTTGTAGTCTGAAACGAATTCCTTGTTGCGGTCTGTCTCCGTAGTTTCGTAATAGTTCCAGGCAACCAGATGTCCTGCAAGGTTTTTTGCGCCGATAATGTTTACTTCTTCTTCAGCGATAGAAAAACTCATGACCGGAACTGTGGCGGAAGTAATGCCTGCCTGTGTAAGCTGATTAAAGAAGGCAATATTTGAGTCTCCGTTCAGCGTATTCAGAATGACATCCGGTTTTTCCTGCTTGATTTCTGCAATGATTTTTGCAAAGTCCTGATGTCCCATGGGAGTGTATTCTTCGCCCACACAGTCTCCGCCAAGCTGGGCAATCTGTGCCTTGATGATGCGGTTTGCGGTTCTGGGGAAAACATAGTCACTTCCCACCAGAAAGACCTTGCGGCCGTAGTGTTCAACGCAGTAGTCTACGGCGGGAACAACCTGCTGGTTTGGCGAAGCACCCATGTACATGATGTTGGGGCTGGCTTCCATACCCTCATACTGAACCGGGTACCACAAAAGTCCGTAAAGCTCTTCAAAAACCGGTTTTACAGCCTTGCGGGAAGCGGATGTCCAGCAGCCGAATACTGTGGCAACCTTTTCATCCTGCAGCAGTTCCCGGGCTTTTGCCGCAAAAGAGGAGGGATCGCTTTCGCCGTCTTTTTCTACAACTTTAATCTGCTTTCCCAAAACGCCGCCTGCTTCATTGATTTCTTTTATAGCAAGCAGTTCTGCATCCCGTACAGCAGTTTCACTGATAGCCATGGTTCCGCTCAGCGAATGCAGTATACCGACTCTTACGCTTTTTGTATCATTCTTTGCACTGCATGCGCCAAAAATAATTGCGGTCATGCCCAGCAGGCATGCAGCTACGATGCTCTTCTTCATATGTCCCCCAAAAAAATAATTCCCTATATTATACGATTTCGTATGTGGTCATCAATCCTTTTCCCTTGATGTCACATTCGATGGGATTACTGAATTCTACACCGCTTCCCTGAAGCTGCTGGTGTACTGATTCTGATACACGGATTTTGCCAGGAGTACAAACGCTTTCCATGCGGCTGGCGACATTTACCGTGTTTCCCCATACGTCGTAAATAAATTTTGTCTTTCCGATAACGCCAGCCGTCACCGGACCGCAGTTCAGACCGATTCGGATGTTAAACTGAATCTTTGCAGTCTTATTGTAGTCCTGCAGATCCTGATACATACCCTTGGCAAAGTTTACCATAATTTCAGCATGTTTTTCTACAGGTGACGGTATACCGCAGGCCGCCATGTAAGCGTCTCCGATTGTCTTGATTTTTTCCACTCCCATCTGCTGGGCTCTTTCGTCAAATCGTGAAAACAAATCGTTCAGGGCACCGACAATCTCTTCCGCCGTGTGACCGCTTGATGTTTTTGTAAAGCTCACGATATCAGAAAAGAGCAGGGTAACGTCGCTGAAGTTTTCAGCGATGGAGTGCATGTCGCCTTTCAGTTCGTTTGCAATCTTATTGGGCAGAATGGCGCGCAGCAGGTGGTCAGATTTGTCTTTCTCCTGTTCCAGTTCTGCAGTTCTCAGCTGAACCATGCTTTCCAGACGGATGTTTTCCAGACGGATTGCCCTCTGCTTGAGGAAGAAGATGGCAAAAATGCTTCCCAGAACGATTATGGCCAGAATAATCCAGAATACAGGTCTCTGCCAGAAGTAGGGCTTCTGAACAAAGAGCATTGTTTCTGCCTGTTCGGAATAAAATCCGTCTCCGTTAATGGCATTGATGAGGAAGGTGTGTTTTCCCGGTTTTAAGTTGGTGTAGGAGAGGGTACGCTCAAAACTCGGCTCGCTGTATTCGTCCTCAAAGTTTGTCAGCTTGTGGGTAAACTGGATGCGTTCCGGCGCGTCAAAACTCAAGCCGGTAAATTTAATTTCCACGCGTTTTGTACCCGGCTTAAGTATAATGCCGTCCTGATGATTGGTATAGCGCTTTCCGTCTACCGTTACGCTTTCAATTTTTACCAGAGGCATGACAGGATTTTCAAAGACGCGCACAGGGTCATAAATCGCGATTCCGTCTACCATGGTAAACCAGAGGCGGCCGTATTTGTCCGTAAGGCTTTTTGCAGTGGATGTTGGTCCGCTGGAATCCAGACCGTCGTTCTTGTTGTAAAATTTAGTGTTTACCGTAGAAATTCTGCCCGCATTTGCGTCAAGAATATCCTTAAAGGGTGTGGAGGAAATGCCGTGATTGCTTATCATCCACAGATTGTTCATGCTGTCTGCAAGAATCTGGAAAACGGAGTCCGTTCCAATGCCGAATTCAGAATTGATGTTTTCAAAGGATGTGGGCATACCGCTGATACTGTCAAATCCAGGACAGCGGGAAATGCCGCTTCCCGTACAAATCCAGAAAGCCCCGTCCATATCCTGTGTAATTTTAAAGATGACGTTTCCCGCAAGTCCGTTTTCAGAAGTAATGTGGGAAATAATCCGCTCGTTCTTCAGCAGGTAAATACCGTTTCCGTCAGTACCAATCCAGATGACATCGTTTGTGTCCTGATACAGGGCCATGACATATTCGTTTTCCAGACCGTCAATCTGCTTAAAGTTCTTTATGCTGCCGTCTGCATGGATAATGCTTAAGCCCGTGGTGGTGCCGACATAGAGTTCTTCCGGTGAAGTTTCTATTGCAACGCGCACCTTGTTTCCTGCAAGCCCGTTGTCCGTCGTCCAGCTGCGGATTTGTCCTGTCCTGGGGTTGTAGCGCAACTGACCCGGTTTTGTGTAACAGCTTACCAGAATGTCGTTATTTTTTGTTGTCTGTACATCGCGGATACGGATTCCCTTTGTGTAGGCGGTAAGGGTGTTTTCTGTTTCCGCATCGTTTTCATAGCATTTCATGCCCGTGTCCGTGCCTACCCAGATCTTTCCCGTCCGGTCTTCGGCAATGCTGTTTACGGCTACCCCCAGTTTCAGCATTTTAAACTTGCCGTGGGTCAGTTTGCCGACTCCGTAGCGGTCTGTAGCCAGCCAGATATTGTTTTCGCGGTCGCAGATGATTTTGTTGATTTTTGCCATGTGCAGAACCGGATTGTTGTATTCGTAGTAACGGCCGTTGTTGTAGGTGACGATTCCGTCTTCCGTACCGAACCAGATGGTGCCGTTTCCGTCCAGATAGCTTGCCGTTGCGGGACTGCGGTCAAGTTTTGTGCCCGTGGTCATTTTTTCTACCGCGCCATTGTTCATCCGGATTAGTCCCTGTTCAGCTAGTCCAACCCAGAATGAGCCCTGAGTATCCTGACAGATTGTCGTAGCAAAATAAATGCCGTACTTGTCCAGTTCCGGGCGGGTGTGGAAAATTCCGTCAGTGAACATAAAAAGTCCGCGTTCATTTGCCGTTAAAAGCCAGACCCGTCCGCCTGTGTCGCAGTAAAGCTGGGTGGCAATAATTCCCTTGGAAACGGTACCTGCCTCAAACTGAGGAGTAATCAGGTGGCCGCTTGGCGTAATGTACACAATTCCTGCGGCAGTTCCAACCCAGATGTTTCCCTGTCTGTCTTCCACCAGTGCCCGGACGGAATTGTTGGGAAGTCCGTTCTGCATGGTGTAATGCTTGTTGTTTCCATCGGGCGCAATTTTCTGTACGCCCTCATCGTTGGAACCAATCCAGAGGTTTCCCTGGGTATCTTCAATCATGGTACGTACGGAAATGAACTTTAAATCATTGTCCTTTGACTGCTTGAGTGTGGTAAAGGCAACGCCGTCAAATTTTACCAGACCCTCGTAGGTACCGATGTTGATGTATCCGTCTTTTGTCTGCAGCAGGTCGGTTACCGTTGTTCCGGAAAGTCCTCCAAAACTGCTCCAGGACTGATACACGTAATTGTCAAAAAATGAATTTTGCGCGAATGCTCCGCAGAAAAATGCCAGAGCCGCAATAGAACATAAAAACTTTTTCATATCTATAGTATAAAACGAAAAGACAGAAAACTCAAATAAATTTCATTTTTGACGCAAAAGCGCATTTGTGCTATAGTTTATTTATGGAAGAATTTTCGGGCGCCACCCCTGCGGGGTCGGGCCTTACGAGGCTTGCTAACGCGCGGTGCTTCACTTTCGTTACGCACTTGCTCCGCAACCTCTCCACGCCCTGGCGCGTCTTCAAAGGCAAATTTCCTCTCGGCTCCTTTATCACCAGCCGCATCATCACCATGTTGGTCATTCTCTTTGTTCTGGGCTGGGCTCTCTTTGCCCTTATGGCCCTTGCCCCCGGAGACATCGTAGACCAGATGATGCAGCAGCAGCTGCTCAGTCAGACCGGGCCTTCTCAGTCTGCAGGCGGGGGCGGTAACCGGCGGGATGTTTTCAGTGAAGAACAGATTGCAAAACTGCGTGCAGAAATGGGCCTTGACCAGCCCTTTACCATTCAGTATTTCAAATGGCTTAAACGCGTCATCGTCCGCCATGATCTGGGGGTCTCCCTCATCAGTAAGGCACCGGTCAGCTTCCTCATAAAAAGCCGCATCATCAATTCTCTGGTGCTTAACCTTATTTCACTGGTTTTCATCACCATTTTTTCCTTTTTGCTGGGCGTGTATTTTTCCAGCAAGGCGGGTACCCGCATAGACCTTGCGGCAACATTTTTTGCCCTTTTCTTTCATGCTTTTCCCGGCATCCTCTTACTCATTCTCCTGCAGCTCTTTGCCTCGGTAAGCGGCCTCTTTCCAGTTACCGCCTATCCGGACTTTCCCATAAGCGAGGCTCCTGCAAAATTTGTTTTCAGTTACAGCTACCATGTCTTTTTGCCGCTCCTGGCATCTTTTTTGGGTGGCATAGGCGGTACCATGCGCATGATACGCAGTACCATGCTTGACCAGATGGGAATGCCCTATATCATGGCACTCAGAGCCCGGGGCATTTCGGAAGGCCGCGTCTATCTGCACCATGCCTTCAGAAACACTTTAAATCCCTACATCACAGGAAGTGCAAATCTTCTTGCCAGCCTCTTTTCAGGCTCTCTTGTACTGGAAATCATCTTTGCCTATCCGGGAATCGGCCGTCTTATGTACGATGCAGTCATGCAGCAGGATGTAAACCTTGTCCTTGCAAACAATATGTTCATCTCAGCCCTTGTACTTGCCGGCATGACTATTTCTGATATTCTGCTTGCTCTGGTGGACCCCCGCATCCGTTACGGCCGGGAAGGCTGATTCTAACTAGGGTGCCTGAAAAAAACTATTAAGGCTAGTCTTAGAAAGAATGCCGAAGAGAGAGGCATTTATAATCTGCACATGACTTCCCGTCGTGTTTTTTGCAACATTTTCGTAGACTTCGGCAAAAGTACAGTCTGGAAGTTTCTCGTAAAAAGCCAGCACATTTTTTGTAAAGCGGTTTGTCATGTAGGTGCGCAGTTTTGCATTGTAGACATCCGCCATGGATTCTTCCTGGGCATTTGATGCCGTAAGGGCAAGCACGCCGGGAATGCCATTGTGTCCGTCTGTAGTCTGCGTTATTGCCTGTGCCACACTCAGGGCATAGCAGGTTTCTACCATTAAGAAAAGCTGCCTGTATGACTTCGCCTTATACATGCTGCTGATAGTGTCGTAGAGCATGGCGGTGGTAAAGTTCTTTTCTTTTCCCTGTTCCTGTTTTCCATCCCATAAAAACCAGCCGCTGGAAGAATCGCCTTTGTTATTCGTGCCGTGTCCTGACCAGAAAATAAAGACATTGGTGTGATTGTCTCCGTTCAGTACCGGCGGATTTTTCCCCTTTCTGGAATCATCCTTTACGCTTGCGGCATAGGCTGTGGTCAGGTTTTGTGTTACCTTGCCTTTTAAAATGTCCTGAAGGTCTGCTGTAGTCAGTTCTGAGATTTTGTAGTCAATCTCTACATTCTGGTAGAGGTTGGGACCGCTTTCGCTCACTTCTATTACGCCGCCGGTCTGGCCTGCTATGTCATCTGCCATAATCAGTATGATTTTGTCATCGGTGTAATTGTTCTTTTTGAGCGTCTGGTAGACGTGGAGGGCATCTGCCTGATGCCGGTAATTAGTCAGATTGTTTTTGTTTGCAGAGGCCGCAATGATCACCGCCAGGGAGTCCCTGTGACTTTCATACTGGTACTGAGAGTCATCTCCTTCTTCTGTCAGTTCTTCAATAACAGTCTGAGCCTTCCATGCGGCCGTCATCTGCGACACCCTTGCAGAGCCTTTTTCGCTCAAATATTCAATAGGAACAAAATTTCTTCCAATAACTTCCCACTGCATGTAGACTGAGCAGACAATGGATGTCCATGTGTCCTTGTCAAAGGTCAGGGGACCGGATGCTCCAACAATCTGCCGGGGAAAAGTTTTTTCGCCTTTTTTCAGGGTAGAAAAAATGCTTTTCATGCCGTAGGAAGTCCAGAGGGGAATATCGCTTTCGGTAAGTTCATTTGTGGTCAGATTCTGCAGGGCTTCCTGTACGCTCTTGTTGTCAAAAAAATGCTCTCCCTTTACCGGGTGCTTAATACACCAGTAAACCGACAGGGCTGTCAGCATAAGCGCATCGTATAACTGGGCATCCCCTGAAGCAGGCAATACTCCGTAGCGGGCCTGACAGGCAGTCTGAAATCCTGTGGAGGGGTCTGCATAGAGGGAGAGACCTGTCAGACCTTCTGCTTCCGGCATGGTAAGGATTTCATGATTTAATGCACTGTCACCAAAATAGAGTTTTGGAAGTGCCTTGCCTTCTTTTTTCAGTTGAGCGTATTTGGAAAGGAGATAGCTTACATCTTCTGTTCCTTCCATGGCACAGATTGCATAATCTGCCTCGCTGGAAAGAAGTGACTGCACGGCTTCTTCCTTTTCTGTTATTGGAATTTCGCTTATATCATAGTCTGTCGGCCGGGTTTCTATGGTTTTATAGCGGAAATTTCCAACCAGCTCCAGCCTGTCTGATACAGAAGACACCTGAAAAGGCATCCAGAGGGTAAACGTTGACCCGTACATGGTTCCCGGTGCAATCAGGGCAATTTTTGATTTTTTTATAGTGGTTTGAGACTGGGCGGTATTTCTTGTAATGATGATGGAAAGGACTGCCTGTATTTTGGAGATGTCACATTCGCTGAGAACCCAGAGAAAAGGTTCTTTTACATCGCTGTCTGCCGTCACTGAGTATTTTCGCAAAATCTGCTCTGAAGTTGATATTGTGGAAATTATGGGCTTGCGCTTAGGCAGGCAGATACCGGCAAAGGTGTCGGTTGTTGAAGATTTTGTCAGCCCGACTATAGAAAAAATGTCGTTTCTTGCCGCAAGGATTCTTGCCGTTTCTTTTACATCAATGTTGTCTTCGTCATACCATTCATAGTCAAGGACAAATTTTTCATCATCCAGTGCTTCTTCAAGATTTCTGGCAAACCAGGAGGCAATTCTTTCGCTTTCTGCTTTTTTTGCCGGGCTGGAGAGGGGCAGGACCAGGGCCACTTTTACATGACGAATTCCGTCATCTGAATTTCCGTCATTTGAACATGAGAAAAAGGATAAAAGAAGAAATGCTGCCAGCAGGACTGGCGTAAATTTACTTTTTATTTTCATAGGCCTGCTCCTTTTCTATGGCGCTTTCATGGATCTGCGTCAAACGCGCCGTCAGTTTTGTCTGATATGCCGGAGCAATCACAAGTTCTGTAAAGCCGTCTTTCAGTCCCAGCTGCTGGTGATGGGGCAGTTCTTTTTTTTGCCATTGGCTTACACATTGTTCTATAGCTTTGTCAAAATGTTTTACCAGAGAGTAGGGGACTCTGTTTGTATAGGCAGACATATCCTTGTCCATGCCTATGGTGTATGCTGACTGTTCCCCAAAATCCCGGTTGTAGCGGAAAATGCCGTGAATGCTGCCTCCGCACAGGGGAAAAATGATGGCAGGGATGTAGTCTTTTGAAGCGACAAGCCAGGAGTAATAGAAGTATAAAAAATCTTCCTGATTGTAACTGCTTTCTTCAGAACTGATTTTTGTATTTAAGACATGAAGTCTGTCTCCCGCCTGTCCCAGCCCCTCTTCAAAAGCGATTCTGGCCGTATTCAGTGACTTGTTGCTTATGTCTGCAATGAGTATATCTGCGATGGCATCTTTTGCTATCAGTTCATTTGCAAGTACGCCTGCCTCATAGGCTATTCCGTAAAAAGAAAAAGTTACTGAGTAAATGTAGTCTTTTGCGGAAGGCGCCTGGGCATCAAACATGAGCAGCTTTTTATTGCTTTTATCAGAAAATTTTTCTACCTCGGGCAGGTAAAGGTCGTCGCAGAAAACGTAAAGAACATCCCTTTTGTCCAGACGCTTGTCTGTCAGGTATTCATTTGTCTGCTGTCTGGCCTGATCCCAGTTGGTCGGACAGATTTCAATGAGGGTAAAGTCATGCTTATAGCTGCTTTTGTGCAGGGCGAGGCTGATGGAATCTCCGTAAGTCATGTCTCCGATGGCGTAAGGCGTATAAAAAGCCACAATGACTTTCTTTTCAGGCGGATTATCATCCGTATCGCTGTTGGAACAGGAGAAAGAAAGCATAAAGACAAGACTTGTAAGAAAAAGGAAAAATCTCACGCTTTTCATTTTACCATAAGAAGAAAAATCCGCAAAGGTATTTATAAAAAACTCATTATTTTACTATTTTAATATATTTTTTTGCTTTTTTCTCACTGTTTATGTTATACTGACATAAAGTTTAAAATCGCAGGTGAATACCCTGAAACAAAGTCAGAGCTAAAAACCTGCCGGGGAGAATTATATGAAGAAAGTCCTTCGTCTTTTAGCAGCAGCCTCTGTCCTGCCTTTCTTGCTTACTGTCTTTTCCTGCAGCGACACAGATGATTCCGGATCCGCAAGTGAACCCGCCCTTTCCTATAACTATGTTACAAGAAACCGCGGCTTTATTGGTGGTTCAGTAATTTACAATCCTGATGGCGGTGTAAACAATCAGATTACGCCGGGAACAAAACTGGGTATCCGTCTGGGCTACATGAGCAAAAACTACGATACCGTCAGTCAGCTTGAGGGTGTTGATTATGATTCAACGACTCCCATTACCATTGAAGTTGATCAAAATAACAGTCAGTCTGTCAAAGAAGGCAGCGCAACAATCAGCACTGTCAGCAAGCCTACCAGTGATGATATTCCCACCCGTGCTCAATATGGTTTTCTTGACATAAAGTCAGTCAGCAAAGAGCAGATTACTTTGTCTGCAACCCTCTTTTCGTCAGACGGAAGCTCTCACTCTACGGTCACCAAGACAATAGCATCCGGCTCTGGCTGTGATTTAAATAAAGACGGCTTTGACGATTTGAAATATGACATTCCTCCCATCATGCGTACCGGCTATGCTGATGCCCGCTGGCTCACTTTTGTCTGTAGCGAAGATGCAGGTCATACCACCATGTACTATACCTTTACGGAGGCGGAAAAGGCTGCCGGCTATCGTGCTGCAGGCGTAAATCCCTATGAAGCTGCCATGCCGGCTGAAGGTTTTTATGGCGTAAACTCAGACGGCAGATTCATCTACCTGACGAAAATGAGTGGCGCTACTAATGGCGAAGTAAAGCCCACGGAAGGTGCTGTATTTGGTGACTTTGTTCTTGGTTTAGATGAAAAGACAAAAGTATTGTCGTCCGAACTGGGAATAGAAGACGGTGTTACGGCAACAGACCTTGATAGTGCGGTTCAACCTAATGCCCAGGCAAGTAAAGTTGCTGTAAACGCAAACTCCTACACGGTCGTCGGCTCTTCAGCAGGTAATGCCCTTGATTTTGCAAACTATGACTTTGTCTATGACTATAACCTCATCCAGTTCCCCGACAAGGAAAAGGGCCCTAAAGACCTGCTGGACAAACTTGTTGCCACTAAAGAAAATCCGATTGACGGCACAGAATATTCCGTTAAGAAAGTAATTGAGCAGCTTAACGGAAGTGACAAACTGCCGTCAGAAGCGGATAAAGTAATCCTTCTTCTGAACAAGATTCTGAAAGATAAGAATGCTGTCAAAACTATTGCCTACTGTAACGGTCGTAAGACTGATTTTGACGGACTTGACACTGATACTTCAGTAGTTGTTCCAGGACAGAAATACGCCCGCCGTGTCATTGATACCTGCTACACTCAGTCTCCCAAGGCAGATGTCAAGGCTCCTGATATCTCAAATATCTACCCCTATGCCTATGCAAATGTCGGTGCCCTGCAGCAGGCTGCCTTTTCTACGGCCACCCGTGATGCATACTACGATACTTCAGCAGGCCGGGAAATCTGCTCCACCTATGATGATTTTAAGAAAAAGCGGGATGCAATCAATAAAAAATGGGACGAATTTTCTGCATATAGAATCACCAAGGCAACCTATACCGATAAAGATGGTAATAAAAAGGAAATAAACTTTTCAACAGATTTAGGCCTGACCCTTGCCGGCGGCGTAAAGGGCTCTGTGTCCATTACATCCAGCAAGGCGGAAGTTGGTCTTGGTGCGGCTGTGTACATTAACCTTGACGCAAATACAGAACAACTGTTGAACGTAGGTCTGAACATCCTGACATCAGGCCTTAACGTTGGTCTTCCTGATGTCCAGATGCAGATTGGTCCTGTACCGGTTGTATTCGGCATTACAGTTGTCGTTGGCTGTAATTTTGAGACTAGCGTAAATCCGCATATCTGCTTTGTCGGTCTCTATGGCGGTGAAGTTGATTTTGGCGCCCGTTACGGTATTAACTGGAAGTGGGGCTTTATTCCCATTCCCTATTTCAACACTTTCGGTTCCGCAAATAAAATTTGTGAAACAGAAGCCTTTATTGGCCTTGAAAGTTCCTCCAATCCTCTTCAGATTACCTGGGGCCCCTGGGTAACCGTTACGCCCAGTATCGGTATAGGCTGGTCAGCTCTGAGCATCCGTGCTTCTGCCCCTATAACTGCCTCCTTTAAGATGACCAATGAACTTCCAACATTTAAGGTCATATCGGCGGACTTAGGCTTAAAGGCTCAGTTTGTACCTTATTTTCAGATAAATATATTGAAGATAATCAACATCAAAAAGGACTTTGGTACCTTTAATCTTGTAAACGGCACTCTGCAGCTTTATCCTTTGCCTGTCAAATGGAAGTAAAGCAGATGCTTTTTCTTGGCGGATGTGGTATACTTGAGTATCTGGAAAAGAATGTATGACTAGACTCTTCCAATATCTCAAGACCCGTCCGCTTGCCATCGCCTCTGTTTTTGTACTCATTTTACTCTATCTGGCGATGGTCTTTGCTCCATTTGTTGCACCTTACAGCCCCACCCGCATTTTTGAAGAAGAAACCTTTCATCCTTCAAACATAGAATTTTCCCTGAAAAAGGGTGGGGCAAAAGGCTTTCTCGCCCGGGAATACCGGGTTCTCAATCCCATCACATGGCGCTACGCAAAAGTCCGGGGCGCTGAATTTCATCACAAGATACATTTTTTTGTAAAAGGCGAAGAATACAGGATTTTCGGCCTCATTCCCTGCAGCCGTCATCTTTTTGGCAGTCAGCCCGATCCTCAGACAGGTCTTGCATACCCGGTTTTTCTTTTCGGTGCCGACAATCTGGGACGAGACCTTTTCAGCCGCATGGTTTACGGAAGCCGCATTTCACTTACAATTGGTTTTGTGGCAAGTGCCATTTCCCTCCTGCTTGCAATCTTTTTTGGCGGACTTGCGGGCTATTACGGTGGCAAAACCGACTGGGCAATCATGCGCTTTTCTGAATTCTTCATGCTCATTCCGGGCCTCTACCTTATTCTCTTTTTGCGCTCACTCTTAAACAGCAAGATGGACTCAGGCACATCTTACATGATTATCACCGTCATTCTTTCTCTGGTGGGCTGGCCGGGAACTGCACGAACTCTGCGGGGCATGGTACACGCCATCAAGCGTGAAGAATTTGTCCTGGACGCCGGCCTTGAAGGCATTCCTTCTACCGTGATAATCTTTTTCCACATCATTCCCCAGATTACAAGCCTTCTGATTGTCTCTACAACTCTGGCAATTCCCGGCTTTATTATGAGCGAAACAACCCTGTCTTATCTGGGACTAGGCATTGCAGACCCCGCAGTCAGCTGGGGAAGCCTTATCAACAGGGACATTTCCACCCTTTCAAACCTCAAGAATTTTCCCTGGCTCCTTACACCTGTCTGGCTTTTGCTTGCCGTTACCCTTGCATTCAATTTTCTGGGCGATGCCCTCCGGGATTATTTTGACCCCTATCATGTCATTTTTCCTTCCTGGAAGAAAAAGGGTGTCTCCGCCCCAAAGGGGCGGCCGGGCTTTTCGTGGTTCCGCAAGGCTCCATTACCGCAGGCGGTAACGGCTGACGCCGCCACTACAATCCCTGACACGGACGCTTTCCTTTCAGTTCAAAACCTCAGGGTATCCTTCACTGTGCTCCGGGGGGCTTCTCAAACCATCATTCAGTCTGTGCGGGGCCTTTCCTTTAAAATGCAGCGGGGCGAAATTCTGGGCATCGTTGGTGAATCCGGCAGCGGAAAATCCGTCACAACTACTGCCATTCCTGCACTGCATCCTTCCAATGCCACCGTAGAGGGAAAAATCTTTTTTGAGGGCGTGGAACTGACCGCCCTTTCACAAAAAGAAATGCGCTCTTACCGGGGAAAGAAAATCGGCCTTATCTTTCAGGAACCGGGCCGCTCCTTTGACCCCCTGCAGAATATGGGGTCCGTATTCTTTGAAACTTTCCGCAATTCCAATCCGCAAATCAGCCGTCAGGATTCAGATAAAAAGGCCGTTGAACTCCTTACCGAAGTTGGTTTACCTGACCCGGAAAGCAGACTCAAAAATTATCCCCACCAGTTTTCAGGCGGCCAGCTGCAGAGAATAGGCATTGCCCTCGCTCTTGCCCAGGGCTGTGAACTTCTCATCGCCGATGAGCCTACAACCGCTCTGGATGTTACCATTCAGGCACAAATTGTCGCCCTTCTTGCAGATTTACGGGAAAAGCGAAAACTTTCTATTATATTCATCAGCCATAACATTGAACTTGTCGCCGGCCTCTGTGACAATATCATCGTCATGTACGGCGGCCTGATTATGGAAAGCGGCAGCAGTGAAGAAATAATGCAGAGGGCAAAGCATCCTTATACGCAGGCCCTGCTTGCCTCCAGCCCCAAATTCGGCACCCACTACAGCAGCCAGAGACTGACCTCCATTCCGGGCCGCGTTACCGATCCGGCTCATCCGGAACCGGGCTGTCCCTTTGCTCCCCGCTGCCAGTATGCAAAAGATGTATGTAAAAAGACTATAGAATGTTATAAACAGAAGGAGTGATACATGCCTGGAAAATTAGGAATTATCGCACTGGAATCAGCCTGGACTGCCGGAAAAAAAATAAATGCAATTCTTTCAGAATGGCGTGGCGGTAAGGATTTTTTAATTCCCGTACAGTGCCCCCGCTTTGGAACAGGAGAGGCAAAAGGCGTTATCACGGAATCTGTGCGCGGCCGGGATATTTACATTCTTGTTGATGTCTGCAATTCTGCCTTAACCTACAAGATGGACGGCGCAATCAACCGCATGTCTCCGGACGATCATTTTCAGGACTTAAAGCGTATTATTTCAGCCTGCAACGGAAAGGCGGAAAGAATTACAGTGGTCATGCCCTTTTTGTATGAAAGCCGCCAGCACCGTCGCATCCTGCGGGAATCCCTGGATTGTGCCATGATGCTCCAGGAACTGGAAAACATGGGAGTGGACGAAATCATAACTTTTGATGCCCATGACCCCCGCATGCAGTGCGCCATTCCCCTGATTGGTTTTGAAAATGTTTCTCCCGCCCTGCAGTTTACTCAGTCTCTGCTTTCAGAGTACGACGATTTAAAAATCGACAGCAAGCACCTGATGTTCATTTCACCTGATGAAGGCGCCATGGACAGAACTGTTTTTATGGCAACTCTTTTTGGCGTGAATGTGGGAATGTTCTATAAGCGGCGCGATTACAGTACCGTTGTGGACGGCATGAATCCTGTCATTGCCCATGAGTTCTGCGGTGAATCCCTGGAGGGAAAAGACTGTGTCGTCCTTGATGACATGATTTCTTCTGGCGGCAGTATGCTGGATGTGGCTCAGCAGCTGAAAAAACGCGGAGCAGGCCGGGTCCTTATGTTTGCAACCTTTGGTCTCTTTACCAATGGTTTTGAAAAGTTTGACAAAGCCTATGAAGAAGGACTCTTTGACCGGGTCTTTACTACCAACCTCATCTACCAGAAGCCGGAAATGCTGGAAAAAAAATGGTACTGCTCGGTAGGCGTGAACCGCTATGTTGCGGCAATTATCGACAGAATGAACAAGGGCGAACCCATGGCAGACCTGGTGCGTCCTGCTGCAAAAATCAAAGATTTTATTGAATTGTATAAAAAATAATGGATAAATGGTGGATAAAT
>DFDV01000065.1 GCA_002369025.1 Treponema sp. UBA3819
GGCTACGCAAGGGAAAGCAGGATTCCTTTTGTTACGGGCATCATCAAAAACAAGTACATAGGCCGCACTTTTATCGCCCCCACTCAGGCCGAGCGGGAAAATATGGTCTTTGTAAAACTCAACGCCATCAAAAGTGACCTTGAAGGAAAGCGGGTTATCGTTATCGATGACTCAATCGTCCGGGGAACCACCAGCCGCCGCCTTGTGGAAATTCTGCGTCGGGCAGGGGCAAGAGAAGTGCACTTCCGGGTTTCTTCGCCGCCGGTAAAATTCCCCTGTCATCTGGGTATAGACACACCCAGCAAAAACGAGCTTATTTCCAGCACCCACGAACAGGAAGAAATCCGCCGTCAGATTGGAGCCGACTCTCTGGCTTTTATTTCCCTAAAAGGAATGCTCAGAGCCCTCTCGTCATGTTGTGCTTCCGAAAAGACCGGCTGGTGCGAAGGATGCTTTAACGGCCTTTACCCGGTGTAAGCCTTATTTGTATTTTCCTATAACTTTTTCTGCCACCGCTGTCTTTTTGATGCCCTTGTCCATAGCCTCTCTTTCCAGATAGCGGTGGGCTTCCTCTTCGCTCATGCCAGCCTTTTCTACAAGCAGGAGTTTCGCCCTGTTTATCAGGTGGATTTCTTCCATTTTTGTTTTTAACTTTATGGTCTGGCTGGAAAGTGTCTGCACTTTGTAGTGGACGGCGATTGCAACTTTCATCATGTTGTAAAAATAAAAGGGCTCAAAGACTCTTGTAAAGGTTAGAATTCCGTAGGCTTCTACCCGGTAGGAAATCTCATCAAAATGCTCTGCCGTAACAAGAAGGAGAACCGTCGCATAGGAATCGGAAAGGCTGGTTGCAAAATCAATGCCGTCTCCATCTCCGGAATCAACAATGATGATGTTATAGTTTCTTTCTGAGCTTATGCGGCGGGCATCATTATAATCGCCTGTCACCGTCAGCTCAAAAAGGGGCAGAATGAGGAAAGCCTGTATCTGAGAAATTAACTTGCTGTCGTGAGAAAGCAAAAGTACGCTGTGACTGTCTGACTGCATAATCTACCTGTTCAATACGATTCAATAAGACACAATCAGATAAAATCAGCCAGCAGAGATGTCACAAAGGGGCTCTTTTCTGCAAGTTCCCGGGCTTCATCCAGTGACTGGGGCAGAGTTCTCAGTCCCAGGCGGGAAGCGGTCTTGTTGTCAAAAAGATTTTCCTCTGTCGCTTCAGGCGCTGTAAGTTTCTCTTTAAGCCCGTCCATTGCGGCAGCCAGCAGGCAGGTCAGGGCGATGTAGGGATTGCATTCCGGGTCTGGTGAACGGACTTCAAGCCGGGGCTCTCCCTTTACATGAGGAATGCGGATGAGGGCAGAGCGGTTTTCTTTTCCCCAGCTCACATATTTTGCCGCCTTTGCAGAACCCAGCCGCTTGTAGGAATTTTCCGTGGGGTTCAGAAAATATGTTATTTCTTCCATGTGGGCATACATTCCCGCCAGCATATAGCAGAGATTTTTCTTTGCCGCTTCCTTATCGCCTGAATCGCTTGCGCAGGAAATACTTATGTGCATGCCGTTTCCAGCCTCACCGGGCAGGGGCTTGGGAGAAAAATCTGCGCTCAGCCCGTTGGAAGAAGCCTTTGTATTTACAATCCATTTGAAAGTTGCAACATTGTCTGCGGCAGTTAGGGGATCAGAATAGCGGAAGTCAATTTCGTTCTGGCCCGGTCCCTCTTCGTGGTGGCTTGCTTCCGGCGTAAAGCCCATCTGTTCCAGGGTAAAGCAGATGTCCCTGCGGATGTTTTCTCCGTGGTCAAGGGGCGCAATATCCATGTAGCCTGCTTCGTCAAAGGGAATTTTTGTCTTTTCTCCTTTTTCGTCCAGCTTAAAGAGATAGAATTCAATCTCCGTGCCCACCATGACATTCAGGCCGTATTCAGCCTGCATCTTTTTGCAGATGTTCTTCAAAAGTGCCCGGCTGTCTTTTTTGTAGGGCTGCCCGTCAGAGTCAAAAATGTTGCAGAACATGCGGACAACTTTTCCCGTCATGGGCCGCCAGGGGATGACGGCAAGGGTAGAGGCATCCGGCACCAGATACAAATCCGATTTTTCCGGCCCTTCAAAGCCTTCTACTGCGGAAGCGTCAAAAGGAATGCCCTCGCTAAAGGCCCTTTCCAGTTCCGTAGGCATGATGGAAATGTTTTTCTGCCTGCCCCTTACATCAAAATAGGCAAGCCTGATAAACTTTACATCCTCTTCCTTTACAAAATCCAGAACTTCTTCTTTTGTATACATTTTCTCTCTCCTGCCTGCAAGTAAACTAGAGCTTGCAGATATCTGTCAGTCCTGCGTTTTCCAGTGAATATCCTCCGGAAAGACAGTCTGCCAGGGCGTTTGCGGTGTCAATCGAAGTAAGACAGTCTATGTCGTGCTCAACGGCAAGACGGCGCAGTTTTACGCTTTCTGCCACCGGGTCCCGTCCCTTGGCACTGGTGGAAACCAGATAGACCACGCGGCCGCTTTCCAAAAGTGTCATCACATTGTCGCTGTAGTTTTCGTGAACTTTGGCAACATGCCTTACTTCCATGCCGCTCCGCTCAATTGTTGCCGCGTTTCCGGTTGTTGCATAAAGGTCAAAGCCCAGCTCGTAGAATTTTTTTGCCAGGGCGGGCAGTTCCGGCAGATCAGATGCCCTCACGGAGAATAAAACTCCACGGGGGTACGGGGGCTCAGCCCCTGTAGAAGGGGGTGTCGGCGCAAGGGACTGCGACGCAGGGG
>DFDV01000177.1 GCA_002369025.1 Treponema sp. UBA3819
ATTCTCAGACGTCTCACCCTCAAAAATCCGGAGCGCATAAAAGAAAAACTGCGGGAAGACCAGAGGCTTAACGATCTGGCAGGAAATGGTGAACTTGTTTACGACAAGGCTACGGACACCTACCATTGCAGGTCTATCCGCGACTGTGACGGTGCTACAATATGCGTAACAAGCCTTGATGAGATTCAGACTATTCTCCAGTATCTGGACAAGCAGCCCTATGTGGTAAGGATTAAAAACAATTTTGCCACACCGACAGCGACAGGTTATTCTGACATCAACATGAACATCAAACTGCCCAAGGGCACCATCGTTGAACTGCAGTTAAATACGCTGGCAAATCTTGTGGCAAAAGAACGCTATGACCATGTTCTCTATGAAATCTACCGCTCTGTTGCCAGCAATCCCAGTTACAGGGAACTGGCGGACATAATAAGCGAAGCACAGAAGGCAATTTTTACGCTTTCCGCCGACTATTCACGCAGGGGAGCATTCCCTGAAAATGACGGCGAGGACGATATTTATGCTCCTGACTACAAGTTTCAGCCCTATGCTGACACAATCCGTCCCTTTGTGGAAAAGGCAAAGCCTCTTGTTGAAAAAGCCATCGCTGACGGAATCATTCTGGAAGCAACTGTAAAGCACTTTAATCAGCTGCTGGAATACATAAAGTAAAGCAAGTCTTTTTCCGTCTTGCCAAAAGCCCGGCAGAAAGCCTATTCTTCCCGAATGGAAACAATGTTTGCGGCAGCAAGGCGGACATGGGCAAAGGCTTCCTTAAAATCTTCCCGCCTGCGGTAGAGGAAGTATGAGGAAGGCTCCCAGATGACCAGCCAACCGATAATACCTGTACTCTGGCTCAGCACTTTCATAAAAGGATAGATATGTGAATTGACATGGAAGAAGTGCGAACAGAGAAGACAGATAATCAGAAAGAGAAAACCACCGATTAAGTCAATGCTCCACTTTGTTTTTTCCTTTGAATGGGCATGGAGATGCTTTTCTGCAGTCCGTGTAAAATGATGAATCAGAGCCTGCTTTACCTGCTCTTCTGAGTAGGGAAAAGACTTTGCAAGGGAAAAGTTTATGGTTACCTGCCCTTTTTCATGCCTTTCTTCAAGACAGTCAAGCAGATAAGATTCTAGTTCCGGGGAAAGGGACCTTTTTTCCAGATGGGTGGTGTCAAAACCGTTAAAAAAATCTTCCTCATCTTTGAGTTTGATATAGAGGGAAAGGGGCTGGCCCTTTTTTGCAAGCTGACTGAGTTTTTGTCTGCGGCGTTCAATTCTTTCGTTTAAGTTAAGCATTTTTGCATTATAATTTTTTTCATACACTTTTTCAACTGTGCTTTAACACAAAGGAACTTTTCCTGCCTACTTCCCAAAAGTTTGAGAAAGTGCTATAGTGCTTAAAGTCAATGGCGACTCCGTGTATGCGGGGTCGCTATTTTTTTTGCCTTACGGGGCAGATTTTTTAGCGGAATGTTTTTGGAGGAGTTATATGTGTGGATTTGTTGGAGCATTTGATTTGACTTCCGGCGGAAAAGCTCTTGAGCAGGGTCTTAAGGACGAACTCAGGGCTCAGGTTCTGGAGATGTCCAAGAGAATTCGTCACCGGGGGCCGGACTGGAGCGGAGTCTACACTGGAGAAAATGCAATTTTGAGCCACGAAAGGCTTTCAATTGTAGACCCTCTTTCCGGAAAACAGCCCCTTGTAAGCGATGACGGAAAAATCATTCTTGCGGCAAACGGAGAAATCTACAATCACAAGGAAGTGAGAAAAGCCTATAAGGACTATCATTTCCGTACGGGAAGCGACTGCGAGGTTATCATTCCCCTTTACAAGTCATGTGTGCAGAATGGCGGAGATTTTTCTGCAATGATTGAACAGCTTTCCGGCATTTTTGCCTTTGCCCTCTACGACAGCGAACGGGACTGCTATCTGGTTGCCCGGGATGAAATTGGCGTCATTCCCCTCTATCAGGGCTGGGATAAGGAAGGCCGCTACTATGTGGCAAGCGAACTCAAAGCCCTGGAAGGCGACTGTGTAAGCATTGAGGAGTTCCCCAACGGAAGCTACCTGTATTCAGACGGAAAAAATCCCCAGACAAAACCTGTCCGCTGGTACAAGAGGGACTGGGAAGCATACGATGCAGTAAAAAACAATCCCCGGGCTACAGACGAAAAAGGTCAGGTCATCAATCCGTCAGTTATTGAAAAAGTAAGAAACGGACTGGAAGCGGCGGTAAAGGCCCAGCTGATGAGCGATGTTCCCTACGGTGTACTCCTTTCCGGCGGCCTGGATTCTTCGATTATTGCGGCGATTACCCAGAAGTACAGCAAAAAGCGCGTAGAAAGTGACAGCAGGGAAAGCGCCTGGTGGCCGCAGCTCCACTCCTTTGCAATCGGCCTGGAAGGAAGCCCTGACTTAATTGCAGCCCAGAAAGCGGCAGACTACATCGGTACGGTTCACCATGAAGTTCACTTTACCATTCAGGAAGCACTGGATGCCCTGCCGGACGTCATTTACCATATAGAAACCTATGACATCACTACGGTAAGGGCTTCAACTCCCATGTACCTGCTGGCCAGGGTTATCAAGTCTATGGGAATAAAGATGGTTCTTTCAGGAGAAGGAAGCGATGAACTCTTTGGCGGCTATCTCTACTTCCACAAGGCACCAGATGCAGGCGAATTCCATGAGGAGCTGGTACGCAAGATGAGCAAGCTTCACCTTTACGACTGTCTGAGGGCAAACAAATCCCTGATGGCCTGGGGCGTAGAAGGACGCGTTCCCTTTCTGGACAAGGACTTTATCGACATTGCCATGAGACTGAACCCCAGTGACAAGATGAGCATCCGCCTGCCGGATGGTGGCCAGCGCATGGAAAAATGGATTCTGCGCAAGGCATTTGAAGACCTGCTGCCGGAAAGCATTGCATGGAGGCAGAAGGAGCAGTTCAGCGACGGCGTGGGCTACAACTGGATTGATACCTTAAAGCGCATTACCGAGGAAAAAGTCAGCGACGCAGAATTTGCCCGCAGGGAAAACCGCTTCCCGGTAAATCCGCCCAAAACAAAAGAAGAATACTACTACCGTGAAATTTACAGCAGGCTTTTCCCCAGCGACAGCGCGGCCAAATGCGTTCCCCACGAAGCAGGCGTGGCCTGTTCTACGGCAAAGGCTCTGGAATGGGACGCAGCCTGGAAAAACATGGATGAACCTTCCGGCCGCGCGATTGGCGGTGTGCACAAGGATGCGTACCGGGCATAAGGACTAGAAGATGAGCAAAGCATATCTGATTCTTGCAGACGGCACGGTTTTTGAAGGAAGTGCAATCGGTGCAAAAGGAAGGACAATCGGTGAGACTGTCTTTACGACCGGTATGACAGGCTATATGGAAACTCTGACAGACCCCAGTTACTTTGGCCAGATTGTCACGCAGACTTTTCCCCTGATTGGTAACTATGGCGTTGAAGGCGCTGACATGGAAAGCAAAAAAAGCTGGGTAAAGGGCTACATCGTAAGGGAACTCTGTGACGGTCCCAGCAATTTCCGCTGCCAGGGAGATTTGAACTCTTTTCTGAAAGCAGAAAGAATTGCGGGCATTTGCGGCATAGACACCCGGGCCCTTACAAAAAAACTGCGGGAATCCGGTGTTATGAACGGCATGCTTATAAGCGGAGAAGAAATGCCGCCCCTCAGTGATGACCTGCTGCAGAAAATCCGCAGTTACAAAATTGAAGATGCCGTAAAGAGCGTACAGAATGGCGGCAAAAGTGAAAAAAGCCCGAAGGAAACCCCTGCCCGCCATTCAGTCTGCCTGCTGGACTTTGGCGCAAAGGCCAACATCCAGAGGGAACTGGAAAAAAGAGGCTGCAGGGTGACAGTTCTTCCCTATGACACAAAAGCAGAAAAAATAGAAGAACTTGCGCCGGACGGAATCATGCTTTCTAACGGACCGGGCGACCCGGCGGAAAATGTGGGCGTGATTGAAGAAATTACAAAACTCTGCAAAAGCGGCATTCCCATCTTTGGCATTTGTCTGGGTCACCAGATGCTTGCCCTGGCCCGGGGTGCAAAAACCAGCAAACTCAAATACGGACACAGGGGCGGAAATCACCCGGTAAAGGATGTAAAAAGCGGTCGGGTCTACATTACCAGCCAGAATCACGGCTATGCAGTTGAGCCTGACAGCCTGCCCTCCTTTGCCCGGATGTCTTTTGTAAATGCAAACGATGCTACCTGCGAGGGCATAGACTACACAGACATTCCGGCCTTTAGCGTACAGTTTCATCCGGAAGCATGCGGAGGTCCTAAGGACACCAATTTCCTCTTTGACCGCTTTATTGAAATGATTGACGAAAAAGCCAGGGGAAAATCCTCCCGGGGAGAAAAAAAATGCCACTAAATAAAGATATCCATAAAGTAATGATTATCGGTTCCGGTCCCATTGTCATAGGACAGGCCGCTGAATTTGACTACGCAGGAAACCAGGCCTGCAAGGCGCTCAAGTCACTTGGACTGGAAGTCTGTCTGGTAAATTCAAATCCGGCTACACTGATGACAGACCGGGCCATGGCAGATGAAATTTATCTGGAACCCCTTACCCTGCCTACCCTGCAGAGAATCATTGAAAAGGAAAAGCCGGATTCACTGCTTTCTACTCTGGGCGGCCAGACGGGACTGACACTTTCCATGGAACTTGCAAAATCAGGTTTTCTGGAAAGTCACGGGGTAAAACTTCTGGGAGCCCGCCCCCTTACCATTGACAAGGCAGAAGACCGGCAGATGTTTAAGGACACCATGCAGGCAATCGGCGAGCCCTGCATTCCGTCAAAAGTTGTCACCACATACGAAGATGCCCTTGATTTTGCAAAAAACGGAATCGGACTGCCTGCAATCATCAGGCCGGCATTTACCCTGGGAGGAACAGGTGGCGGCATTGCCAATACCTGGGCAGAATTTGACGAGATTGCCCACAATGGCCTGCACCGCTCGCCCATTCACCAGATACTTGTAGAAAAATGTATTTCCGGCTGGAAGGAAATTGAATTTGAAGTAATGCGGGACAGTAAGGCCAATGTCATTACCGTCTGTTCTATGGAGAACTTTGATCCGGTTGGCGTGCACACAGGAGATTCCATTGTTATAGCCCCGACAGTCACCCTTGCGGACAAGGAATACCAGATGCTGCGGAGTGCGGCCCTGAACATCATTTCTGCCCTGGAAATTGAAGGTGGCTGTAACTGTCAGTTTGCCCTGAATCCTGATTCCTTTGAATACGCCGTTATTGAAGTAAACCCCCGCGTAAGCCGCTCCTCTGCTCTGGCTTCCAAGGCTACGGGCTACCCCATTGCAAAGGTGGCCGCCCTGATTGCGGTAGGCTTTACTCTGGACGAAATTCCAAACTTTGTTACAAAAAAGACCAAAGCCTGCTTTGAGCCGGTGCTGGACTATGTGGTAGTAAAAATGCCCAAGTTCCCCTTTGACAAATTTGTCTACGCAAGCCGCAAACTTGGCACGCAGATGAAGGCCACCGGCGAAGTGATGGCAATAGGACAGAATTTTGAAGAGGCAATCCTCAAGGCTGTCCGGGGAGCGGAACTGGGCGTAAAAGACTTGAATCTGCCCCTGTTTGAAAAGGACTTTGACGAAAAAATCCGTGAAAGGGTTTCCCAGTGCACTGACCAGAGGATTTTTGCAATCTACCAGGCCTTAAAACGAAAGCTGATGACGGTAGATGAAATTCACGACATAACAAAAATTGACCGCTGGTTTTTGTGGAAGCTGGAAAAAATTGCAGAAGCAGACAAAAAATCCGGGGGAAAAATCCTCTACCCGCCACGCTCATTTAAAATGGTCGATACCTGTGCGGGCGAATTTGACGCAGAAACACCCTATTTTTATTCAACGACCGGCGGAGAAAACGAAGCGGAAAAATTTCTGCAGGAGCGTCATGAGAATGGCGCCGGGGTTTTAGGGGGCGCAGGCTCCCTAGGAGAAGGGGTAGCGGCCAACGAAGTGGGCGCGCAGGGGAAGGCTTTCCCCTCCTCAAAAGGAAATATCGTCGTTCTCGGCTCTGGTCCTATCCGCATCGGTCAGGGTATTGAATTTGACTATTCTTCCGTACAGTGTATCTGGGCGTTAAAAAAACTGGGCTACGAGGTTGCAATCATAAACAACAACCCGGAAACAGTTTCTACGGATTTTGACATTGCAGACAGGCTGTATTTTGAGCCGCTGACCCCTCAGGACGTTATGAATGTGCTTGCGGTGGAAAAGCCACTGGGCGTAGTTGTCGCTTTTGGCGGCGGAACTGCCATAAAAC
>DFDV01000173.1 GCA_002369025.1 Treponema sp. UBA3819
ATATTATCAAATAATAAAAATTATGTCAAGTGCTCAACGACCAAAATAATGCATAATGAAGAATAAAAGTCCGATAAGCACCAGACCGGTTAAAATGTACATCCAGAAGGGAAGTGATTCATCTGTGCGCCTGTCTGAGTTAAAGACTGCGGCTTTTGCGAGTATGGCAGTTCTGAAATTTTTTTTTGTTTTTCTGGAAATTTTTCCTTCTTTCTGGTATGACCGGCTTGAATGACCAGAGCCTTGGAATGCATCTCCGTCTACCGTGTAGCCGCACTTAGGACAGCCATTGGCAAATTTGTCTGGACTTCCTGTTGCACCGCAATTTGGACAGCGCACAGAGGAAAAAAAGCGACCGCATTTCTTACAGAAGCGGGCATTACGGGGAACTTCGGCCCCGCAGCTTTCGCAGAAGAATTTAGCGTTTTGCGTACTCATTCTTTATTTATGGAGATGAGGTAGTGGTCGCCTGCCGAGATGACAGTTGCGCTTGCTGCCTCAATTCCGTCTTCCGTTTTTATGCTTACAAGGGGTATATGTGTGCCCTCAGTAAAATTCTTTGTGAATTCAGGGATGTCCGGGGTGAACTCCATTGTGCGCTTGTTGTAGTTTCTTGCATCGCCGGAAATCAGAGCCCCTGACAGAGGATTGGTCATTACAACGGTACAGACTACGGAACGCTGAACATTCAGTTTTTCTACCATTGCCTGGAGTTTTCCCATGTCAGCAGAGAAGTCTGGAGCAGGCTCATCCGGATGGACTGTGTTCTGTGTCAGAATGTCCTGTACATTAGCATCGCGTTCAGATGCAGACATACCTTCCGGTTCTGCGTAATCTTCATCGAATGCACCCTCAGGAGCTTCCGGTTCATCTGCATTTTCTTCTGCCAGCCAGGCCAGCTGCTTGTCCATAAGCTGATTCTGACTCAAAATATCCTGCATTGAACTTGCAATTTCATTTGCTTCCTGTCCGGTTGGATCTGTGATGATGTCAAGCTCATCGGTATCAGGATGTTCTTCCGGCTCATCTGCATTTTCTTCTGCCAGCCAGTCAAGTTTTGTGTCCATGTGCTGGTTCTGCTGCAGGATATCATCCATGGAAGCCTCTACCGATGTCTTTTCTGTATCGCTGTCTTCAGTAAGAGTGTCTGCATCATGTTCCAGTGTTTCACCGTCAACTACGCCGTTTTGAGTAAGAACCTGATTGCGTCTCTGAACTTCGTCTACTTCGCTCTGGGTTACCGTAACGGGATGGTCGGGATCCTGCTCAACATACTGGGCACTTTCCGCCACGCGCTGAACTTTCTGCTTGACGGAGTTATGCATTTCTTTTTGTTTTTCCCTTTCGCCTTCAATTGCTTTTTGTGCATTCAGCAGTTCTTCAAGGGAAATCTGCATGGGTTTTTCGGTAACAGGCTCTGGCTCTGGAATCTGCGCTTCCTGAATTGAACTTTCGCCCTTATCTTCTTCAGCGGCATTTTCTCCGCTCAGCATTGCCAGTGATTCTGAAAGGGGAATGAAGTTTGCTCCGGGTTCTTCGTCCATAAAGGCAACGGAGTCGGCCAGAGATTCTTCACTTTCTTCTGAAGCGACACTTTCTTCGGATTTTGCGGAGGCTCCTGTGTCAGTTTCGCCTTCAGCATTTTCTCCGCCCAGCATTGCCAGTGATTCTGAAAGGGGAATGAAATTTGCTCCAGGCTCTTCGTCCATAAATGCCACGGAATCGGCAAGACTTTCTTCGTTTTCAGGCTCAAGGGGCTTTGCGTGTTCCAGAGCCTTGAGTTCATCAAGAGAAATGGCAACGGGATTGTAATTTGCTTCTCCTGCCGGCTCTTCATCTGCAACCGTAACATCTTCTGATTCAAGGTCATCCCACAAATCCATGGGAGATTTTTCTGAATCGCCGGCATCTTCACGTCTTCCCTTGATGTCACCAAAATCATAGGTTTTCTCTTCACCGGATTTTGCTTCTTCCTCTGTTTTGATGTCCGGAATTTCTGCAAAGCGGTTAAAAGACTGATTCTGCTTAAGGATATCGTCTACTGAAATGACTGAAGTTTCTTCTTTCTGTTCGGAAAATGCTTCTGAAATTGAATCTTCGTTCAATGGTGTAATCTCAGGTACTTCTTCAAGCCGGTCGTCTGATTCTTCCAGTTCTTCATCTGTTACGGAAGCGGCTTCAATAGGTGAGGAAGCACGGACGACTTCGTTTTCAATCTGCAGACCGATTTTTTCAAGGCTTACACCGGGATGAGATACTTCTTCCGTTACGAATTCTTTCAGCATCTTTTCATCATGGGCATGTGCTTCTGCAAAATCATCGGGAATTTCAATGGGCTTCAGTTCAGCAGGGGCATCGGTGAGGTCGCCTGAGAAAATATCATTTTTTTGTGAAAGAATGGTACGCAGTTCATCAAGTCCATCTACATCAACTGACTTAAAGTAGCCCCTTACATGCAGGGCCTGGGCTTTATCCTGATCTTCCTTGCTGAATTCTCCGCCTGTGTAGAGAATGACCTGGGGGGTGTAGGTACCCATGGGCACGGTAGCATACTGGGCAAGTGTTTTCCAGTGGCGGGGATATTCTTTTGTGCTTATGACAATCAGGTGAGGAGAAATTTCTTCGATATTGTCCAATGCCTTTAAAAGAGCATGATATGTGATAATGTCATATCCTGCAGTTTTGAGGACTGTACTCACATTGTCGATGACAAGACCGTTGTCTGCTACCAGTAATGCTTTCATAATTTTTTTCCTACTTACCCAATTCCGATAGTATAAATCCGTAACCTATTCAGTTCCCAGATTTGTGACATTGTAATCGTAAATCTGCCAGATACCGTCACGCTGCCTTACTTTGTAGACATAGCGTTTTCTTTCACGGTAGGTGGGATATTTGAACCACTCCAGAACGGTAACCGTTCCGTCTATCTGTGAATACGATGTATTTTCGATGTAGAAACGTTCCGGCACGGCAACAACATCATGGTCAATTCTATTCTGCATCAGGTCTGACTTGTAGCTTTCCAGAAGACGTGCGCGTTCATCAGCACTGGCTGCCCGGTAGCGGCGTTCTGTGTCTGCATTGCGGAGCATCATCTGCTCAAGGTCCATGTAAAGGAAGTACTGATCCCACAAAGATTTCTGGCGGGCGATAATGGTTTCTTCCACCACTTTGTCAGGAGATTTTTCTTCCGGTTTCAGCAGGGATGCGCTTTTGCTTTCTACGGGCAGAACTGTAGAGGAAGCGGCAAGGGGAGCCGGACGGATGTCAAGGCTCAGACGGTTTGATGTAATGGAGGTCTGGCGGGATTTGTAAAGTTCCGGGTAGAAATTAAGTTCAAGATAATACATCGAAGGTTCATCAAAATTGATGTAATTCTTTGCATTTTCAATGAATGAGTATTCTTCACCGGCTTCCAGTGCGATTTCCCTGAAATATACGGTCTGATTTGTGGAGCGTTTGACCACCAGTTTTTCTGTTTTTGGCAACATGCTGTTTTTGATGGTGTATGCAGTAAAGTCCAGACTGAACATGCGGTCGTCTGCCAGCTTAAAGCGCAGTGTTTCTGTTCCCCGGTTTACCACGGAAATGTGAACGAAGATGGGATTGTCGTCTGCGCTGCCGGGATAATACATAGTGCGGTCGTAAAATTTAATTACGACTGCTGCCTGTGAAAAATCCTGTGAAGACGATGCAGTTTGTGCCGCTGCAGTATGTGCAAAAAGTGCGAAAATCGCTATAATGGCATAGTAAATACGTTTCAAAACTATTTCTCCAGGGCGGAACCCTTGTATGAGGAACCGCTATATTTTTTATATTTTCGGTTAGAAGAAGTACATGAACTCATTGATATCAGAAACCTTGCAAAAATCACTTTCCCGATGGACGACCTTTCAGACGAGTGCAAAATCAATTGCCACTGCTTCCGGTCCGCTCCGTGCGGAAATAGAGGGGCTGCAGGGTGCCGCAACAAGTTTCTTTATCTCGGCATGCATAGAGGCAGGCAGAGATGCGTGTATTTCTTCCTTACAGTATACCACAACTGGCAGATACTCGCAAGGACAGAATGCAGGAAAATGTTCGGCAAGTGCCCTGGACAGTCTTATTGTCGTTCCCAATGAAAAAGATGCCGCAGAACTGCTTACTGACCTGCATACGGTTTTTGCAGACCGTGTTGAAACCTGCCTTTTGCCCTGGTGGGGTCTTGTTCCTTACCGGAGTGCGGCCATGGGGTCTGCAGTTTTTGGAAACAGAAGCGGCGTGCTTGCAAAACTTGCCCTCAGACGGCAGAGCCTTTCCCGTCAGACGAAACCCAGAATTTTCGTTGTTACTCAGAGAAGCCTTCAGTCTCCGCTTCCTGCTCCTGAATATATCCGCTCCCTTGTTTTCAGCGTCTACAAGGGGGAGGAGATTGACCCTGCTGAACTTGCCGAAAAACTGACATCTTTAGGCTATATCCGGGTTCCAAAAACGACAGTGCATGGTGAATTTACCCTGCGTGGAGAAGTGCTTGATATTTTTACTCCCGGAGAAAGTCTTGCTACCCGTATTGTTTTTGATTTTGATGCAATCGAGCAGATTAAATCTTTTGACCCGGAAAGTCAGTCTACGGTAGCCCCTCTGGATAATCTTTTGATTTATCCCATGAAGGAAGTGATTTGGACTGATGAACTTGTAGAAAGACTGAAATCCTATCTTGCAAAACTGGAGAAGGGGGATGATGATACTCCGCCCCTGGTTCTGACTGATGCTGCGGCAAAAAACAAGGAAAAGCTTCTTGAAGAACTGCGTCTGAATCATGAAAGTGAGGGAGAGGAACTTTATTATCCTGCCCTCTGGGAAAAACGGTATTCGGTTCTGGATTATATCTCTGATGAGACAAATGTGTTCTTTTGTGATTATGATCGTCTTTCCAATGCCCAGGAAAGTTTTGACCGCGAGTACACAGGTATGTTCAGAAAGGCGCGTCAGGAAAGTCCTGTGCTTCCGCCGGCTGACATGCACATTCCTTTTACTGATATTTCAGAAATACACTCAAGATGTATACTTTTTCGTACACTTCATACAGAAACAACAGAAAAACAGGCTGCGGCAGAGGGAAAACATTATGAAATTACCTGTGATGCGCCCCGGAGTTTCTTTGGAAACATCAATTACCTTAAGGAACAGATTTCAGCCCTGCAGGCAGACGAATGGAAAATCATCATCTATGCAGATAATGAAAATCAGAGCCTCAGAATAAAGGAAATCCTCAGGGACTTTATTGAAGATGATGTGGAGGGGGCTAAGAATGTCGCCGCAAAAGGAAAAGTCTTTTATCCTCTTACGGTCATTCCTCAGGCTATTTCCGCAGGTTTTGGCATTCCTCAGAGTAAAACCCTTTTTATTCAGGAAAATGAAATTTTCGGGCGTAGAAAGCATGTGCCAAAGAGCCTGCAGAAGGGCGTAAAATCCGCCGTCATAGACACTTTTGTGGATCTGGCTCCCGGTGATTATGTCGTTCATGTAAATTACGGTATCGGTATTTTTAAGGGTATTCAGCGTGTAAAGGCAGGCGGAAATGAGCGTGACTACATCAAGCTTGAATATGCTGACGAGGAATTTGCCTTTGTGCCTATCGAACAGGTTAATCTTGTTCAGCGTTACATCGGTAATGAAGGAGAAGCGCCCCATATAGACCGCATTGGTTCAAAGGCATGGGAAAACCGCAAGAACCGTGTTAAAAAGGCTGTAGAAGATCTGGCCCAGAAACTGATTGATTTGTACAGCCGCAGAAAGGCGAGCAGGGGCTTTCCCTTTCCTAAGGATACGGAATGGCAGACGGCTTTTGAGGCAGCTTTTCCCTATGAAGATACACCGGATCAGTACAATGTTACTCAGGAAGTAAAGTCTGACATGGAAAAGCCCGTTCCCATGGACAGGCTTGTGTGCGGTGATGTCGGCTATGGAAAAACAGAGATTGCTATGCGCGCGGCCTTTAAGGCAGTTATGGGAGGAAAGCAGGTAGCCTTTCTGGCACCGACGACAATTCTTGCGGAACAGCATTACGAAAATTGTGTAGAACGTTTTGCAAACTTTCCGGTAAAAATTGCCCAGATGAGCCGTTTTGTGTCTGCCGCTGAGCAGAAAAAAATCATAGCCCGCCTTGCACAGGGAGATGTGGATATTCTTGTGGGAACTCACCGCATTATCCAGAAGGATGTTGTCTTCCGGGACCTGGGCCTGATGATAATTGATGAGGAACAGCGTTTTGGCGTCAAGGACAAGGAAAAACTCAAAACCTTAAAAACAAATATCGACAGCCTTGCCATGAGTGCAACGCCAATTCCCCGAACCCTGCACATGAGTCTGCTGAAAATCCGTGACATGTCTCTCCTTACGACGCCTCCTCAGAACCGTCAGCCAATTGAAACGGTAATTGATGAATACAAGGAAGAGCGTGTGGCTGAGGCAATCCGCCGTGAAGTAGAGCGGGGCGGTCAGGTATTCTATCTTCATAATCGTGTGGAAAGTCTTGATGAAGTAAGGCGGAAACTGGAACGCCTGCTGCCGGAAATGCTCATAGATGTTGCCCACGGCCAGATGACCAGTGACGAACTGGATGATATTTTCCGCCGTTTTAAGATGGGTGGCTTTCATGTGCTTGTTGCGACGACAATTATCGAAAACGGCATAGATATTCCCAATGTAAATACAATTATCATTGACCGCGCTGATATGTATGGCGTAAGTCAGCTCTATCAGCTCAGGGGGCGGGTTGGACGGAGTGACCGCAAGGCCTATGCTTATCTTCTTTATCCTGAAAACAAAGTGCTTTCTGAAGTTGCGATGAAGAGACTTCAGGTAATTTCTGATTTTACGGAACTGGGAAGCGGCTTTAAAATCGCCATGAAGGATATGGAAATCCGCGGTGCAGGAAATCTTTTGGGTCGTGACCAGAGCGGCGATGTTTATTCCGTCGGTTTTGACCTGTATCTGCGTCTGCTCAATGAAGCTGTGGAGCGCCTTACCCAGGCTGAAAACTACAAGGAACAGAGCGAAGTTCTTATGGAACTGGAATACACAGGCTTTATCCCGGACACTTATGTGCAGAATCCCCAGACAAAAATGGAAATCTACAAGAAAGTTGCTTCCGTTCAGACAAAAGACGAACTGGAGAATATGTTCCTTGAGCTGGAGGATCGTTTTGGTCCGATTCCGGATGAAGTCTACAGTCTTTTGAGCCTTGCCGAAGTGCGCGTGATTGCAAAGAAACTCTATATCAGTACGCTGAAGGAGCGTCAGGGTGTCATTCAGATTGAGTTCAGCAAGGTGAGCGACATTTCTGTGGATAAAGTGCTGCGTCTGATAAAGGAAAGCAATGGCCGTGTCCGTCTGGATCCCACAAAGGCCAATATGCTTATGCTTTCAACGGGAAAAATCGGTCTGAAAGAAAAGAGTGAATTTATCCGTGAGCAGCTGGAAAAACTGGAATAGGGAAGTTAGCCGATAACGCCTTTCCGTGAGTTCTTTGATGACTGGAATTTCCGAATTTTAACAGGAAGAAAGGGTAGTTTTCCGCAGAAGTAATACCAGGTTCTGTAAATATCATATATAGTGGTAGACAGAACACACATTATGGGAAGAGTAATATACGGGGAAAATGTATGGGAATTGGCATGGGTTTGTTAAAACTTGATGTTTTTTGGAAGCATCATGTATCCGCATACAGAAGATATGGCTTCCGCTGCTTTTTGAATGCATTGAGGTCATCCTGCCAGTTTTGCTTGATTTCCTCGACCGATGCACCGGCTTCAATTCCTTTGCGCAGGGAGTCTGAGCCACTGAGTAAATCAATCCAGTAGCGGCCGTTGGAAAGTCTTCCCCAGAAGTATGCTGAAAAGTCATCGGGATTTTTGTCAGAAAAGGCGGATTTTGCGTCTGCGTAGGCCTGTATGAGGTAGGACAGATTGCTTTCTTCTTTCCAGATTGTTTTTAGACTTTTGCTTCGTAAATCAGTGCCGTAGCAAGTTTGTCCCAAAAATGGCGGATTTTTTGCGCCGGGAATGCTTTGGGGAATGAAGGAAAAATCATTGTTGCCGATGTCCTTAAAATAGGGGCTTCCGAAGACTTCAAAGGGAAAGTCGGTGCCGCGGCCGACGGAAACGATTGTATTCTCAAAATAGCAGGTTGAGGCATACAGGTAGACGGCACGCATGTCCTTGATGTTTGGTGACGGCGCGCGGATTAGGGCATAGCGGGTGGCATGACTGTAGTTTTTGCAGGGAATGACAGTGAGCGGGCAGGCGTTTTTTCCGGCAGTAAGCCAGCCTTCGCCGTTTATCATGCGGGCAAGTTCTCCCCAGGTTAAGCCATGGACGGTTGGAAGGGGGAGCCGCCCTACTCCTGATTTGAATCTCTCTTTTAGCATATCGCCGTCTACATAGAAACCGTTGGGATTTGGTCGGTCAAAAATCACCACGGTTTTTCCATTTGCCGCGCAGGCATCCATCAGATAGTACAGTGTGATGTAGTAGGTGTAATAGCGTAAGCCTACATCCTGCATGTCCACCACCAGCGTATCGAATTTTGCCATGTTTTCCGCGCTGGGGGCATGGGTAGAGGCATTTTCGTAGAGGGATAGGATGGGAACGCCGGTTTTTTCGTCTATGCTGCTTGCAATATGTGCGCCCGCATCGTCTGTGCCACGAAATCCGTGTTCCGGACAGAAAATTGCCGTTACATACACTCCTTGGGAAAGAAGATAATCTAGAATGTGTTCTCCGTAGCGGATGAGCCCTCCCCTTTCATCTCGACCAAAATGAATGAGTCTTCCTGCATCATCTTTGCCGTAGAGGTCGTTTCCGCCATAGTGTACAGAATCATCGGCCAGTATAATTTTGTCGCCTACAATGCCCGTATGGTTTGAAAAAAGCGCAATCCTTTTTCCCTCCAGGAGCGGCAAATAGGATTCGGTCTGCTCATCGCCTAGAATGACACGCTCCCCTGCCCTGTTTTTGCAGGAAAAGAATGCGATGAGAATAAGGAGTGTCAAGATGAATTTTACAGAGACCTTCATGGTTTTCTTCCTTCTTCTTTTTGCCTGCAGACTACAGCGACAGGGATCGTAAAAAGGCGGTTTTTCTTTGAAAACAATATGTTTTTTGTCCCGGATTATTCAGTTTGTGCTGCTAGAAGTTTAGGTTTTTCGGAGCCATTTTCCGCTGTTTGAGATTGCATGCTGGGGGCAGACAAGGACGCAGAGCTGACAGCCCACGCATTTTTTTCCGTTCAGAAGAGGCTTTCGATTTTCGTTTAAGGTCAGCGCCTGATGTCCGCCGTCAGCACAGGAAATGACACATCTGCCGCAGCCGATGCATTTTTCATGGTGCAATTTTGGAAAGGCTATTGTGTCGCGTTCAAGCACATCTGTTGTTTCGCTGACAAAGGCTACTGCCCTCCCCCGGGCTTCCTCTATGCTTGTAAAGCCTTTTTCGGCAAGATAGAAATTCAGTCCTGATTTTAAATCTTCGACAATGCGGTACCCGTACTGCATGACGGCTGTCGTCACCTGAAGGCTTCCTGCTCCCAGCAAGATAAATTCCAGTGCGTCCTGCCAGCTTTCAATGCCGCCCATGCCGCTGATGTGCTTATCTGCAAGCACAGGATTTTTTGAAAGTTCAGCGATGAAGCGAAGTGCGATGGGCTTTACCGCGTTTCCACTATAGCCGCCCACCGCCGACATGCCGTGAACTTCTGGCGAGGAAACATACGTGTCGGGGTGTATTCCGATGATGCTTTTTATCGTGTTGATTGCAGAAATGCCGTCTGCCCCGCCACGAATCGCCGCCTCGGCTGCCGGGCTCATGCGCGCCACATTTGGCGTGAGTTTTGCCAGAATCGGAGCTTTTGTGCCGCGGCGGGCTGCGGCCGTATATTGCTCCACGAGTTTTGGCTCCTGTCCGATGTCTGAGCCAAGCCCCTCGTCTTCCATGTTGGGGCAGGAAAAATTAAGTTCTATGGCATCCGCTCCGTTTTCTTCACAGAGACGGGAGAGCGCTTCCCATTCAGCATCATTCCGCCCCATGATGGAGGCAATCAGGCATTTTGAAGGATAGTTTTGCTTTAGCCTTCTGAGAATCTCCATGTTTTCTTCTAGGCTGTGGTCTGAAAGCTGCTCGATGTTCTTAAAGCCGATTATGCTTCCGTTATCGCCCGTAATGGCAGAAAAACGCGGGGAGGCTTCGTGTATGTCGAATGAGCAGATTGTCTTGAAGGACACTCCCGCCCAGCCTGCTTCAAAGGCCCGCGCGCACATATCGTATGTGCTTCCCACCACCGATGAAGAAAGCAAAAAGGGATTTTCCAGCGGAATGCCGCAGAGATTTGTCCTGAGGCGCGTATCTTGCGCTGTATAGGGAAGATGCAGAGTGGGCCTTACTTCTTCATGCAGGCGGGTCATCAGTTTTTGAATTGGAACGCTGCCTGCCCGTACGCAATTTTTTTCACAGGGGGCACTGCAGTCCGCACAGGAATTTTTTGCGGGAAGACGGCTTGCCGCTGTTTTTTCGTTTGCAAACCAAATGCTTCGAAGCATGGACTCAGGCTTTATATTCGGGCAAGCCTTATTGCAGGGTGCATCATGGCACAAGAGACAATGAATCATATCTGAACGATGAAGAATGTTAGTAACCATATAGCACCTTGCAGAAGGACTCGAACGATTTAGAAAGTGAAGTCTGTTTTTTTCACCTCATCACCATAAATCGTCTTCCAGTCATCACGCATTGAAATGACGGTATAGCCGGCTGCCTTCCACTGCTCTCCCAGACCAAGTGCCTTTTCTCTGTTTGCATGGTCATCGGCATCGTCATCTGCAATGAGCATGAAAGCGGCACTCTTGTATTTTGTGTTGCTCAAAGCATAGTTGTGCATTGCTGAATCTCCGCCACTGTTTCCAAAGGAAAGAACGGGAACTTTGCCGATTTCCTGGGCAATCTGCTTTACCTTGTTTGTCTTGAGGTTTTTGATGATAAGCTGGTCGGTACGCAGAATGTCTTCACCTTTTTCCATGGTGTAGTTGACCCCCTCTGCATCCCCCTGCTTGCTTGACTTTAGGATTACATCCATGCCAATGACGCGGTTAGGTTCAATGCCGATTGCATCCGTCAAGGCGCGGCAGATAAAGCGGTCAGAGCCAGACACAACATAGCAGGTAAAGCCGTTTGCTTTCAGATAATCAAACACTTCCAGCATAGGCTTGTAGAAACCTTCGCCGTAAGTCATTCCCGTAAATCCATTGGCTGCGTTTCTTCCGTATTCTTTTACATAGGCATCGAATTCAGCAAGGGTCATGCCGGCATATGCCTTTGCGGCGGCATAAGCATGCTTCATGTCGAAGTGGTCGGGAAGTTTCGTTCCATTGCGGACAAAATCGCGGATATTCTGGGCGGTCTCCTTTACATCTGCGGGAGCGATATCCTTGTAAGAAGGATCATCCAAAACGCGGTATTCAAGCATGTTGTATTCAAAATAAGAGGGATACAACTCAGCGACAAAGGTTCCGTCCATGTCGAAAGTTGCGATACGGTCCTTTACGGGGATAAAGTCAGGTGATTTTTCATCCGTTACCGTCTTTACATAGTTCATGAGGGCGGTTTTTGAGGCGGCATCGTCGTTCCACAGGGAAAGCGGATTTTTAAGAGCGGCAGCACTTTTGCCGCAACAAGAAGCAAGTGCAAGCGCAAGCGCAAGGAAGGCAAGCACTAGCAATGATTTACATGTCTTTTTCATAGATTAGAACTCCTTACAGTCAATTATAGTTTAAGCATTTTGCTTTTTCAAGTATAGAAAGAAGAAATCCTGCTCTGTGGTATAAATGTTGTCGAATAAAATTGGCTTATCTATGCAATGCTCATTTCGACGCGATTCATTCCGTCAGAAAATGTATACAAATAGTCACTTGTAATCCTTGCTAAAAGTTTTTGCGAAACTTCATCCACACGCTCAAGAGGATTCAGCTCTGATCCATCGTAACAGAGACGCAGGGTTACCCTTCCCTGCTCCTCAGAATATTCTGCCGTAAAAGTCAAATTAAAAGAGGCGGCAAAAGAAGGAATGAGAACCTGCATGACAAGTTCCTCAAAAGCAAGCTGCATATTGCGGATTGTTTTCTGAGCAATCTGCTGTTTCCTGCCAAAGTCTTCAAGACGGCTGGTAACAGACACAAAATCAAAATCATGATTCGTGATGTCTTCCTCAAAGACTTTGAGATGATTGATGAACTGGCGGGTCTTTTCTTTTTTGGGATTTTCAAAAATCTCGTCTGGTCTTCCCTCCTCGTAAATCACGCCCTCATCCATGTAAAAAATGCGGGTGGAAACGTCCCTGGCAAAGCGCATCTCGTGGGTTACAATCAGCATGGTTAAGCCCTGCCTTGCGAGATTTCTGATGACGGACAGCACTTCACCCACCATTGTGGGGTCAAGGGCACTGGTCGGCTCGTCAAAGAGGACGATTTCGGGATTCATGGCGAGGGTACGGGCAATGGCGACTCGCTGTTTCTGACCGCCGGAAAGTTCATCAGGATAGCTTTCTGCCTTGTCTGCCAGACCTACCGTGCGCAGGAGCTCCATGCCCCGCTCATAGGCTTTTTCTTTTGGAACATGCAGCAAATCAATGGGAGCCGCCGTGATGTTCTGAATGACCGAAAGATGATTGAAGAGATTGAAGGACTGGAAGACCATGCCCATTTTGCGGCGGAGTGCAGGAACGTCTGCCTTTGCTGCTGTGATGGGAAGTCCGTTAATCAGAATTTCGCCCGCCGTTGGTTTTTCAAGCAGATTGATGCAGCGCAAAAAGGTTGACTTTCCCGTACCGCTGGGACCGATGATAGAAATTACTTCCCCTCTTTTTATCTCCGTGTTCACATCTTTTAAGGGCGTTACATTGGGATAGACCTTCTGCAAATGCCTGACAGTTATCATTGTCTCACTCATGGCAGACGCTCCTAGGAGGCATAGGCCGCAAGATCCAGCTCATTCTCGCTTTTTGCAACGACCACGCTGGTGGCAATATCGCCGTTCACATTGAAAGCAGTCTGCAGGCGGTCAACAATATTCCATACGCCCACCACAAAGCCCAGGGCAGCAACAGGTGCTCCCGTTATTGAAAGCAGTGTCGCCACGATGACAAGCCCTGAGTTGGGCACTCCAGGCGCTCCTACTGCAAGCAGCAGTGTCATTATACCCAGCTTAAGACAGGTGGCCGCATCAAGTTCAATGCCGCACATACGGGCAAGCATGAGAGCCGTAAGCACTACGCTCATTGCGATACCGTTCATGTTCACCGTAGCACCCAGTGGAATGGCGACGGAGGTGATTTTGTTCGATACGCCAAGTTTTTTCTTACAGAATTCGATGGTAAGGGGAATGCATGCGCTGGAACTGGGAATCATAAAGGGAGTAAGCAGATAAACGAGAACCTTACGCATGTAGGCAAGGGGGGAGACATGCCCCATAAGGAGGATTATTGCCATATAAAGCAGGACAAGCACAAGCCCGCCAACAAGTATGGCAAGCAGGTAGATGAGCAGCAGGAAAAGCGTTTTTGACTCACTTGCGTATACAAGGAGAGCCATAGCGGCAAAAGCCACAAGAGGCATAAAGGCAATAATCATCTCCATCATTTTGAGGAACATGGTGTTTGCTTCGTTAAAGAAAGCGCGTATGCCTGCGGTCTTGTCTCCGAGAGCAGAAAGGGCAAGACCTGAAAGCACGGCCACAAAGATGATTTGGAGCATGTTGCCTGCGATAATAGGTGATACTACATTGCGGGGAATTATGCTCAAAATAATTGAACTGATTGAAACACTCGTTGTTTGCTGTATGTCAGCGGGAAGAGCCGCAAGTTTTTCTGGAAGTGGAGGAAGGTCACCGCTGAAAAAGAGAGCGGCCAGACCAAAGCCAATCAAAATGGACAGTACTGTGGTTACAAGGTAAGAGCCAAGCACTTTTCCGCCAATGCGTCCGATTTCGTTTCCACCAGAAATGTTGGAAATGCTCGTTGCCACCGAAAAGAAGACCACAGGTGCCAGCATGAGGGAGAGGGCGTTGAGGAAGATTGTCTGCACCGTGGAAAGTACGCCGTCAGAAATGAAAGCCGCCGCTCCATCAGGAAGCCATTTCATGCAAAAACCTGTGGCAATTCCTAGGAACATGGCGGCAAAAGTCACGTACAGGGAACGGTTTTCTCCACCGCGATGTACGCGCACGGAAACTGCATTGTAGCCGTTGCGGCGGCTGTAGCTCAAATCAGTCATGTGGGAGCGGAAAATAAGGTCACGCAGATAGTCTTCGCTTTCCGTGTTCCAGTTTTCAAGGGAGGCAAAGGGATTGAAGGCTTCGCCATGGGAGGTAATTAAAATGCTCACCTCGCCAAAAAAACGGCGAACCTTTGCAATCACCGTTCCCTGCCCTGCATCATGCAGGCGCACCATGATTTCTTCCAGCAGGAGAAGCGCATAGGTCTTTTCACGCTGAGTGACCTTCATGCGGTCGAGTATCCTGCGGATTTTTTCGCTCTGCTCTCCCAGCGTTTCCATGGTCACCACAAATTCGCGTTCATTCTGCATTCCTTTTATATGCCACAGCATAAAACCGAGTGCAACGGAGGCTGCGATAATGCCAATGCCGATAAGCAGAAAAATCAGGTATTGCGAGCTTGCAGTAAGCGGCTCTACAATAGTTGACTGAAAAAGGTCTTCCAATAATTCCATGTTACATCCTTCCTGACTTTTTTGGCTCAATCCACCGCTGTAATGCAGTGAGGATGCGCGTTAAAAGCCATGATATTATAAAATAAATAATTGCCGTGGTGATAAGTGGAAAAAATGCCTCGTAAGTACGGCTTCTGATAATGTCGCTTGCCTTAGTCAAATCCTGAATGGCAATGTAGCCTACAACTGACGTCATTTTTACGAGGGAAATGAACTCGCCCTGATAGACAGGCAGAAAATGCCGGGCAGCCTGGGGAAGAATCATTTTGACAAAGGCCTTTGATTTTGGATAGCCCAAGGCAAGTGCGGCTTCCATCTGACCTTTGTCCACCGCAAGAATTCCCGTGCGAATCATCTCGCTTACGTATGCGCCAAAGTTCATGCCAAAGCCGATGACTGCCACCCAGATGCCGCTCAATCCGGTTTTTGCAAAGACAATATAAAAGAGAATCATCAAGAGCACAACCATTGGCAAGCCCTGCATGAGCCGGATGTAGATGAGGGTCAGGGAGTCTGCGATTTTATTATGGGTTAGTCGCAGTCCGCAGAGGACAAAACCCAAAACCGTACCGAATAGAGCGGACAGTATGGCAAGCAGCACCGTAATGCCGATACCGTTTGCCACGAGTTTCCATCGGGATTCCCTCACAAAGGTCTTTTCAAAACTGGAAGCAAGAGACGAGAAGAAAACATTTCTTGTGCCATCTTGTGCTGTCTCGTTGGTCTCCGATGCAGTAGCGGCCGCTTTTACGACAGGGCTTTGTCCATCGGCTTTCTTTACGGCCAGCACCATGCCGCCCTGATAATCCGCATCGGAAAAGAGAAGGCTTTCCTTTCGCTCATCGGTTACGCCAATGAGGGCTGCCGCCATGTCATAGGTGCCTGCGACAAGACCGGGAATGATGGAGGCAAATCTGGTGTCGGTGATTTTGAGGGTATAGCCGTATTCCCTGCAGAATCGGGCGGCAATATCAATCTCATAGCCTGCATATTCTGAATCCTGAATATAGGAAAAAGGCGTAAGGGTTGCGTCAGTCACCAGATTGACACTGCCATTTTCACCCGAAAAGGATTTCAAATCTACTTTTTGCTGTGACTTATCCGTACCGAACCAAGTGGCATCAATTTTTTCAAGTGTACCGTCAGCCTTGATTTTTTTCAGGAATTCATTCATCTGACCGCAGAGCATTTTTCCCCTGTCGCTCTTGGGAAAGCCAAAGGCGTAATCCTGACTGCGGATGCGTTCTTTGAGGTGGGTTATGCCGGGAGTTGTGCTTTCGATGTAGCGGATAATCGGCTCGTCAGACAGATAGCCGTCAATCTTTCCCTGAACGACACGCACCACCATTTCTGGACTGGCATTATAGTGCTCGATTTTTGCAAGGGGAAAGGCTTCCTGCGTAATCCTGTCCATGACAGTGCCGGTTTTTACGCCCAGCGTCACGTCAGGACGGTTGTAGTCTGAGGGAGAAGTAAAATCTTCTTTTTGCGGGGCGGCTGCTTCGGCAGTCTTTTGCAGGGATTTTCCATCGTCCATAATCTCTACTGCCATGACCAGTTCAGAGACATACAGGGCTTCCGACAGGTTCAGACTTTCCCTGTTTGCGGGCGTATCGCTCAGACAGGCCGCGACACAATCGTACATGCCGGTTTCCAAGCCCATGATAAGGGAGTCAAAGGGAACGTCCTGCACAGTGAGGGCATAGCCTGCTTCCCGACAGAAACGGGCAATCACATCAATTTCGTAGCCGACAATCTTTCCGTCCTTGATGTAGTCAAAGGGCGGGCATTGGGCTTCGGTGGCAAAACGGATTGTTCCTTTTTTTCCTTTTGGATTACGAAGGCTTTCCAAATCAACGACTTTCTTTTTTTCATCATTGCTGAGCCACAAATCATCGGTTTTTTTGAGGGTGCCGTCTTCCTGCCATTTTTTCACATACTGATTGAATTCATCCCGCAGGGACGCGCCTTTTTCATTCTTTTGGAAGCAGGCCACAATGTTCATCGTATCAAGACCGCAGTGAATGTAGCCCAGTTTTGGCACTTCAAGGGCGGCATAGCGGATAACAGGCTCATCGTTGATAAAGCCGTCCAGTTTTCCGCTGGCAACGAGATATGCCATGTCGGCATTGGTCTTATAGTATTCGATTTTTGCCCGGGGAAACAGTTCTCGCGTGAGCCTGTCAACCATGACAAAACCCGTGTGCATGCCCAGAACAAGCTGGTCGCTCTTTTGCAGTTCTTCCTTGGACGTGTATTTGAGCGTCATGTTTTGGAACTGGGGCGGGATATTGCCATGAGCAGGAGAGAGGCTTTTTTTCTTGACGGTGGACGCTCCCCCATCATCATCGTGCACCATAATCGCATTTTTTTCAATGTAGACTGGCGTGGAAAAAGCGATGCTCTCCCTGCGCTCTGGCGTGGCGTTTAGATTTGCCATGATGCAGTCAATGTCACCGCTCCGTGCCGCCGTAATAATACTTCCGTAGTTGTAGATTTTGAATTCCAGATCAGCGTTGAGGTAGGCTGCAAAACGGCGGGCCAACTCTATGTCAAATCCAGTCAGTTCCGTGCCCTTGTAATAGCTGTAGGGGTGCGCGATGCCCGTTGTTCCTACCCGAAGGTGCAGGCGCGGTTCTTTTGCAACGGGTATGGCAGGCATGGTTTCTTCGCCTTGCAATACCCAGCGCTTGTAGAGGTCATCCAACGTGCCGTCTGCACGGAGTTCGGCAAGAAAGGCGTTTATCTTGTTTTTCAAATCAGGAATGGATGATACGGGAGAAAGTCCCACGCCGACTTCTGTTTGTTCGCCAAAATCCCCGAGAATTTTTACGCCCGTAAGGCCGTTTTTCATGGCTAATTCCATCTGTACGCGGTCAAAGGCGAATGCATCTATCTTTCCTCGCCTTATCGCTTCATAGCCCGTAAGGTTTTCGTTGAATGAAAGGAGTTTTGCCTTGGGAAAGACAAGCGGAAGGACTGTTGCCGATGAATGACCTTCATTGTAGCCGATAGTAATGCGGCTGTCGTTTAGTTCCTCAATCGTGGTGAATGAACGGGTGGTGTGTCTTGTACAAGAAAGCAGCAGCGTGCATAGGGTGAATAAAATCGTTAAATACTGTAAAGCGGAGCCTTTTCTCATATTTTACAGTATATCACAAAAAAACGAAAAAAATGCAAAAATAATGAAAATATGGAAAAAATTATTGTACAAATCACAGAAATTTCTTTCTGCGGTTACGGACATCTAGGCGAATGCAACTTGATTTCGTTTTTTTATGGCTTCAACATAAAACTCAATGACAGGCAGGAAAATCAGGAACAGGTCTTGAATTACATTTACAATCATAAAATTCTCAAAGTCATATATCACCCAGAATAGAATATCTATGGCGGTGGCAATTTTCATTTGAGCCGCAGTTTTTGCCTTGAATATACATATCGTATAGACAATGAGGCTTATAGCGGGAATGTAATCGGTACATTTTAGCGTAAAAAGTGATGTTGATGAAAAATTTTCGGCAAGGAAATAATTTACGACAAAAGTCATTACCGTGCCTAAAATGCAAAAGAGAGTGATAACGGCAATTTTTGGCTTTTTTACCCGGTCGTTATACATGTCGCGGAAAATGGTGAATACATTTATGATTACCGAACTCCAGCAGAAGCCAAGGGCATAGACAATAAGGTTTAATGTCATGCTCAGCAGACGAATGACAATATAATCATGTTTTTCTGTGAGAATGGACGAATAAATGACAAGGAGAAAATTTACGGCAGCCACGCAGTTTGTCAGTATAAAAAGAAAACTCGTATTGTTCAAAATCACTCCGCCGGAACATCGCTTATGTTTTTGTACTTCTTGCCGTTTACAACAAAAGATTTGCTTACGACAGATTCTTCAACGAGGACAAGCTTTTGCCCCATGGCTTTTCTTATCTCTTCTGCAAGGTAATAGGCTTTTCGCCGGGAAATATCCATCAGTATCACCTGATATGACTTTTCCTGAACGATTGTCTTGTCCGCCAGAATATGTCCGCCCAGGTCATTTTTTAGAATCGTAAAGCCGGTCAAATCGTTCTTGCCAAGAATATCCCCGATTTTTTTGAAAATCTCAGCATCCTTTTCCTCGCTGGATTCATTGCTGTCTGATGAAACGAAAATATAATAGCAGGTATTGTTCAGGTCGAAGATTTTCTGGCCAAACTGGTACATTATGGCCGTAATTGAGATTGCAAGAGAAAGAATCGATGGGAGCAGAATCAATACATAGGCATTGATTTTTGGAGTTTTTTTATCTTCTTCCATACGCCTTTTCCATGATTGCCTGTACGTCTGCGCCTGCAATGTCAAGACCTTCTGCCTTTATCAGGCTTACATCTTCTATGCCAAAGAAAAGTTCTGCAAGAGCCTTGACGTAATCAAATCCCAAATGCCTTTCTCCGACAAAGCCGCCTGCGGTAGTCACGTAGGTCAGTTTTTTTGCTTGACAGAGCGACTTAGGGATGCCTGACTCAGTGTAGGCAAAGGTCACGCCCACAAGGCAAACCCGCTCAAAATAGGCGCGGAGGGATGCAGGAAAGAGCAAGTCCCAGTAGGGCGCGGAAATTACGATGCGGTCTGCCCGGGCAAACTGCCAGCCATAGGAAAAACATTTGTCGCCAAGATGCCCCTGTGCCATGCACTCGTCACGGTGGCGCAGGCTTTGCCAGTCAAGGGGCATAATCTGCTCTTTCTGCAGGTTGACTTCCTGTATGTAGCTGCCCTGCTCTTTTTCCAGGACGACCTGCGCCAGTTTGTTGGTGCGTGAAGTGGGACGCACGCATGCATTGACATGGAGGCAGACTGGTTCTGCAAAGAAACCTGCAACCTTATCAAGAAAGTCCGGGGCTTCATCGTATACGGCGTGTCCATAGTCCTTGAAGATAAAGGCCCTTCCATGGTTTTTTTCTGCAATGTCCAGCGTGGCATCAGAACCAAATACCTTGTCCTTCCCCGCTCCCAGGGCAAGCAGCGGACAGGAAATGGACTGACTTTTCTCTCTGATGTCAAAGCCCAGGAGCGCAGATGAAAAAATGGCAAATCGAGCCAAATCTTCGTCTGTAGCCCCAGCCAGCGAAGACAGGATTTCCTCCTTATATTTCTGGTAGAAGGTGTCTGTGTATACGTTTTTTGCAAAGGACTCGTTCAGGGCGGAAAGGTTGAGGGATTTTGCCAGTGCCGTCCATTCTGCAAAGACTTTTTTGCTGACCGATGTTTCCCTTGCACTTGTAGAAGAAACGGCAAGTTTTTTTACCAAATCAGGCCGCTCAGCCGCAATAATCTGGGCAACAATGCCGCCTGCAGAAACGCCCAGCACATAGCAGTTTCGCAGGGAAAGGGCATCCATTGCCCGAATGGTGTCGGCGGCCATGTCCTGTACGGTGTAGCCCTCTAGCGGCGAAAGCACGCGGTCAAAAAAATAGACTGTGTATTCTTCCAAAAAACGCTGGCACTGACTGGCAACTGCATCGGCAAGCGGCATGAGGCTTTTTGTATACAGTCCCGGCAGGAGGACAAAAATTTTTTCTCCGCTACCAAACTTTGCGTAGGGGATTTCTGAATCTGCTGCTTTTACTGTGGAGACTGTCGCTTTGCTCATGGAAACAGTATAGCACATATGCTTGTCTTTTCGCTATACCCTTGTTTTTCCAGCCTATAACAGTTTTTCAAAAAACTCTGCCGGCCAGGACGCATACATGTTGCCAAAGTGATCCGCATTGAAAATCTGCACGTGGGAGCCTATCGTATTCTGCACGAGATACTTATACAAATCGGCATAGAGTATGTCTTTTTTCTCTGCAATCTTGTCGGTAAAGTTGTGGGTAAAGCGGTTTGAAAGCCAGACTTTAAGTTCCACGCTGTAAATGTCGGCAAAGGATGTCTCCGAGCCGTTGGCCGCGGTGAATGCAAGTACGCCGGTATAGCCTTTGGCCGTATGCAGGACACTGGCCGAGTAGCAGGGCTCTGCAACGATGAGCATTTTTCGGAAACGCTTGCTTTCGCTCATGGCGGAAAGCGTAGCCTGCATTTTTTCGGTGGTAAAGCCTTCGCTTCCCCTGCCCTGCCAGACAAACTGTCCGAGCTCGCTGTTTCCGTTTCGGTTTGCACCGTGTCCCGACCAGAACCAGAGGATGTCGGCATTTTCGTCTGTCTCCAATACAGTGGGCTTTTCGACAAGGAATGAATGACTGTCCCTGTTTTCGCTGCGCTTGTCTATGGAAATGCTTTTACCCTGCATAATCTGCGTTATGTCGTCAGCGGTCAGTTCTGAAAGCAGGTAGTCAATCTGAACGTCATCTGTATAGAGGTTTTCTCCGTTCAGACGGGCATAGATTTCCCCGGGCTTCTTGTTCCGCTTGTTTGTGGCAATGTCATCAGCAAGAATCAAAATGATATGGTCATCGTCGTAGGGGTCTTTCTTTAGATTTTTTATGAGGTGATAGACATAGAGTGCGTCTGCCTGATGGCGGTAATTTGCCCAGCCGTTTGAGGCGGCAATGATGACTGCCCAGCGGCTCTTTGATTTCCCGTAGGAAATAGATATGCTTTTGCTTTCCTCCATTTCCGCTTCATCAATCAGTGTTTGCCACTCCCAGCTTGCGCGATTTTTGGCAGTGCGTCCGCTTCCGTCTGCTGAGGTGTAGTCCAAGGGAACAAAGGCACCCTCAACCACTGCCCAATGGGTATAGACTGTCCTCAGTGCGCTGGTAAGCGTTTCTGCGTCAAAGTCAAGCAGCCCTGTTGCACCGTTGATATTCAGGGTATTGTTTTTGTTGATGTCTTCAAAGGCAAATGCCATGCCCAGAGGTGACCATGCGGATTTTCCGTCCTTTCCCGTACCCGTAAAACTCTTTATGGCATTGTTTGCCGCTTTGTTTGAGAAGGGAGTCGTGGCCTCATTTTTGATGCAGTAGGCGGCGGCAAAACCGCAGAGAAGCAGCGAGTCGTACAGGTGGGCTTCTCCAACCGCTGCCTTCTGACCAAAAAATGCCTCGTACATTACGGCAAACCCACTCGACGGGTCTGCATAGGGAGCCGTTCCCTCCACGCCCTCGGCTTTGTCTCCGTATTCCTTCAAAAAATCTGCGGTAAAGGCCGTGTCGGTAAAAAGCAGTTTTGGCGCACTGTCTCCCATTTGCTCCCGCAGCGTCAGCACGACGGCCACATCCTTGTATGAGGAGAGCGCACAAATCACATAGTCTGCCCCGCTTTTGAGGACCGAAACCGCTGCACTTTCAAGGGGAATGGCATCAGTTCCTACGGTTCCCGCTTCGTTTCCGCTTCCGATGCTAGCAGAGATATAGCGCACGTTCTGTAGGGATTCAAGTTTCAGTTCCGTAGCCATATAGGGCATCCATTCAAAAAAAGTCTTGCCGTAAATATCTGCACTTGACAGAAAGGAGACTTTTTTTCCGCCATAGGCCGACACTTTTGCAAGCAGGGCTTCTGTCTGCGAAACATCGCTTTCTGTCAGCGTCCACAAAAAGGGCTCGCTGGCACTTGCTGAAGCGGCATTCATGGCAAAGGCTCGGATAAGGCTTTCGCTTGATGCGCAGGGAGCGATAAGGGGCTTTTTGGTGAGGAAGCACTGCTCTGCAAAAATCTGCACATGGTCAGAATAGCGTGGCCCGATAATGGCAAACAAATCATCGCGCTTTGAAAGTTTTTCCGCCGTGGAGGCAAGGTCTATGCTGTCCTCGTCATACCATTCAAGGGCAAGGGTAAAGGGCGTGGAAAATTTAGTGTCTTCAAGTGCATTTTTGAGCGTAGTAAGATACCAGTCGGCAATGCGGTGAAAGCGCGTATTCTGCTCTCCGCTGGCGGGAAGTACCACGGCAACTTTTATCTGCCGTCGGTTGTCGCTTCCTGATGAATCATCATTGGAGCAAGATATAAAGGTAAAAAATATGGTAGAAAGCAGTAGCACAATGATTTTTGCAATTGTAAAAGTGTAAAGCCTATTAGTTTTCTTCATATATGCGCTCTTTTTCTATGGCAGTTTGGGTTGCATTCTGTACAAGGTCAGAAAGTTTTTCTGTATACTTCTTTGAAATCACCAGTTCGGTGTAACCGTCCGCAAGCGTAAAAGTCTGATGGTGGGGAAACGTTCCGCCCATCCATTGCTCCACGCATTTTTGAATGACGCGGTCAATATGCTTTACTACAGAGAAAGGCACTTGCTGGGTATAGACAGACAAATCCGAATCCATGCCCACGGTATAGAAGGAATTTGCACGCTTTTCGCGGTTATAGCGCAAGAGCCCCTGTATGCTTCCGCCACAGAGGGGAAAATAGAGGTCAAAGGGATTCCATTTTTCGGCAAAAAGTGCCAGTGCATAGGCGAACTCCGCACTGTCGAATCCACTTGTGTCCAAGTCATTTTTAAGTTCCAGAGCGGCAAAACTCAGCTTGGAAAAGGCAGAGGCTTTTTCATCAGACCATTCGGTAAAATCGGAGCCGTATATTTGTTTGTCCCAGTCTGCCCCATAGCCCGCAATAAAGCCCTGCAGTGCATCATTTATTACAGCTGAATCGCTGTTTGCAAGCAGGGAAAGCACATGGGAATCTTCCTTTTCAGCAAGCAGTGCCTTTGCGGCGACCCCCGCAAGATAACTCGCGCCATAGAGGGGAACGTAGACCGTGTTCAGAGCGGCATCCTCGCTTTCTTTCTTTGCATCAAAGAGCAGAAATGAAACCTTCTCTGGCTTTGTGGCAGTAAAGCCTGAAAGATAGGAAAGGTAGCCGGGGTCTGCAAGAACAATCAGTATGGAAGTACCCTGCTCCTTTGAAAGGTTGAAGCAGCGGGGAATGTAGTCATCAAGGAGTTTTTTTGCATCGGTCCAGTTCGTAGGACACACGTCATAGACCCACAGGGATTTTTGTATGCCTGTCTTTTGGATGCCGGAACAGAATGCGTCAACAGCAGAATTGTCTCCCAGACCATTAGGCGGATAAAAGGCAACAATACCACCCTTGTATACAGTCTCATCCGAATTCTCGCTAGGATCACTCTTGCAGGAAGCGGTAAAAAGAGAAAATGTTGCGCACAAAAGCATAAAGGCAGCAAGACGAAGAAAAACTTTCATATGTATTTCCGTTACATTCCTAGCACTCTTAGCTAGTAATGACAAGTCAAGCACGGCTGATTGCCGTGCTTGAAAAGTGTTTATTTACATGGCTCGCAGATAATGACACGGTAACACGGTGCTTCCTTAGAGCGAAGCTCGTCAGCCGTCTTCCTGCGATATGTGCACACTCCCCAATTGTCTTTATACTCATGCTCCATATCGGTGTAGGTGGTGCGGCTGACAGAACCAGTATCCGGTGAAATGGTGATTTTCGTCAGGTTGTTCCATGCATTCGCACGCATTTGCGCGGGGTCGGTAGTGCCGTTGTCAGCACTGTCATCCCAGCAGCCAAGGATACTGTTATCTCCGTCAGCAAAGTAATACCGCTCCGACGAACCAGTACTGGTGTTGTAGCCAATATAGCCTGTTTTGGTAAGGTTCAGACCCAAAACGCCGCCTTTCATGAACATAGCGGCCACTGTACCACCTGGTTTTTTGGAAAGAGCATTTAAGCGCGAGGCAAGACCGGTGATGGCGCTTGTAGTGGGAAGCGTAAATTTTTCAGTGTTCACAAAACCGCTGTGATGATCCCAGTATTCGGTAAAGAGCCAGAGCGGTATGTAGTGGACATTCTGGTAGGCAGCAGGCAAATCCTTCGTAGTACCGCTTTTTACCTCAATTTTATTGGCAATAGGCTTTTGTGAAGTTCCGTCCACGTTAGCATAAGCCGTACCGTCCTGAAAGCGCATGTGGTTAAAATAATCGCGGGTGTACATGTTGTTTTCAATTTTAACCATATTGTAGTCACCGTCACCAAGCCTCGTCCGATAGTCCGCACTGCTTACCTGCGCAGACAGTTCTTTTATTTTTGCCTGGTCTGCTTCCGACAGATAGGTAGGTGTATAGGTGGTCAGCGTGGTGCCGGTAAGGTAGAAGGTGGTGTACTGGTCATAGTTCAGGGATGATTTTTCTGTTAGGATAACCTTTCCGCCATTCCAGCCGACGCTCTGGGGCTTGTGAATCATATCGCCCGCATACAGACCTGCGTTCCAGAATACCTTGCCATTGTTATCGGCAGGATAAAGCACTTTTACACGGGCGTTCAGGTTAATCTGCGGAATATATTCCCAACACAAGCGTGCAACCATTGAGTCTCCGTAATAGATGTCTTTTACAAAAGAGCCGTTTTCGTCAAAAGTAATCTTTTGTGTGTCGATTTTTGCCGGAAGTGTCTTTACATAGCGAGCCTGTCCTTTAATCGGGTAATCAACAGTGAGCTGTGTTTGGAAATAGTCTTTCATTTTGTTATAGCGTTCTTCAAAGCCGTCCAACTCATCATCAAGCAGTTCATACAAATAAATAAGATTGTCTTTGGGGCTTGAAAAATCCACGAATACGCAGTTGTTGGCTTCGCTCAGCGTAGCCTGCCATTCGGCAAATTTGTCACTGCGGCTGCTTTCTGATGCCGTCCGCTCGTTAAGCAACTCTCCGAATTTTGACACCGCCTCCTCACTTCCGCCGCTTACCGTAGAAGAGAATGTGAATCTGTTTCCCTCTTTTGTGAGCGTATTCTTGTAAGAGCCTTCTGTCGTGCTTTCCAGTTTGAAAAGCCCGTCGTAGCCAGCTTTAAGCATACCGCCAGCCTCAAACGTACCCTCCATTTTCTCTGTATTTGCTTCCATGCCAAGATGCACCTTGCCGCCAAGGATTCCGCCCTTTACCACATGGGTACCATACTGCTTTACCAGCCGTTTAAAGACATCCGCTGTGTTGGCTTTATACCTTGGATTAAGACCGTTAATGGCTTTGTATGCCGCATCCGTCATGAATTCTTTTTTTGTAAGCGTCAAGTCATCGGTGTTGATTGTCGCAGTCAGTTTGTTCACTTTGATGTCGGCCCAAGCATACTGATAGTTTGTGTCGCTTTTATGCGTCCATTCCGTGTGGGCATCGATTTCACTGCTAAAGTCGAAAAATTCAGCATTGCCCTCAAGGGTCAGTTTGAGGGACGCTTCAAGTTCTGCAGTGTTTGCGCCGGATGCCTCACGGTATGCAAGACCTGTTGAGTCTGTCGTGTAGATAATCTTTACGGTGTCACCTTCGTACTCAATGCCGTCGCTCATCAGCTCCGTCACCTTAAAAATCGGACTTTTTCGGCATTTTGGTGTTGCATAGCCCAAGCGGCTATTGTAGCCGTAGCCGATAAACTGCTTCATGGCAACCGATTCATCAGCGTCAGCATTTTCCGCCGCCGCTTTCTGCTCCAAGGTGATGACCTTTTTGGTCTCCGTGCCGGTCGCGCCATAGGCAATGGTGAGCGTCGCGCTGTGGGCAGCGGCAACATCGTTCCGATACACGTACAGATTGACTGAGTTTGTACCGCCGATGGTTTCGGTGGCGGCTCTGTCTTTTGTTCCCTGTTCTTCTTCATAGGCAAGGCCGCCCTCTGTCGCGCTTAGGTAGCCGAGCTGATACACTACGTCCGTGTCTACGGTGTTTCCGTTGTCGTCCGTTTCGGTGTAAAAGTCATTCTCGGCATAAGCAATGTCTGCCGTCCACTTTTCGCCAACGTTTATCGGAATGTTGAACGTGACTTTGTACGCATAATTTTCAAGGGAAAGTTCTGTTGTTTCACCGAATGAACTTACATCCTTTGTCACCACGGTAACTTTTGGGGCATTTACAGTATCACCCTGATTGTCAGAATTGTTGTCATTGTCGTCTGATGAACAGGCTGAAAAAATCAATGCAGAGGCAAGCAAAAGCAAGCCCAAGGCAATCAAATGATTTTTTTTCTTCATAAAAGTATCCTCCTCGCTTGAAAAAAAATATTTATTCTCACTTTCCCAGTCAATTTCTTTTCCATCAACTTTGCGGGTAAAGAGTTTAACAGAACTTTATATCGTGCTTCTTATTCCTTGCTTTCCTTATCCCAATCTACTGCTTTGTTGTCTATTGTGCGCGCACATCGGGCAAAGGTAGTCCAGTAGTCAAAGTATTCGCCTGCTGTTGATCCCTGTACATAAACGTCCGTATACTTTTTTTGCAGCAGACGGTCTTTTAGCGTCCGTCTCAGACCCATCATTGTCGGCGAGGGAAAGTTCCGGAGAAACAATGACCTGCCAATCCCGTACTCGTGACCAATATATTCCAGGAATTGTCACGCCATCCTCAGGATACTGGCGATACACGAGCCGGCCTGGCGTCGTTGGTAGACTAGGGTTTTCAAGCTTGTGGAGGAAATTTTTGAAGTCATAAAGATAGTTCTGTGCTTTTTCTTCATCAGTCTCACCTACTGCAGTTGCAAAAGACTCTCCCTGATTGTACAAAGAGAAAACGAATACACTATCAAACCCATCAGTAAGTGAATACAGAAAGCTTTTATTCTTATATGTGCTATTTTTAATTGTGCTTTCACCATTATTAAACTGTGTAAAAATTATTTCGTTTACCGTTCCGCCTGAAACTTTTGTTTCAGCATTAAAAAATGGCTGAATATGGTCTACCTGACCAACTTTCTGAAAAACATTCGGATCCGTACCATTAAAGTCGTGATCAGGGGCATTCAGCTTGAGCTTTCTATTCGATTCATTTTTGGGAGAACCATATGCAAAGCAAAAGCTTCCATGCAAAAAAAACGCTTTATTTTTCTGCTTGAATTCTTCACTTATGCCGTTTTCGTTGCTCGCATACCGATTCAACCCCAATAAATCAATGTTATATTTGTTTTTCAGTGCCTCATACACTTTTTGAGCATTTTCATATCCTTTTATGTTCCATGCTTCTGGCTCAACCAGTGAAGAGAATGTATGAAAGGCGGCTTTTGCGACTTTGAGCGACATCAAGTTTTTTGCGTATACCCACTGCTGTGTGAACTGCTTATATGTGGATTTGCCTGTTTTTGCAACGTCATAATACACCTTGACCGTTTTGGTCTCGCTCTTGATGGTAGTCTGCCCGGCTTTTTTTCCCGAATTGATAAATGAATCGAGACTAATCCAGTAAGAATTATCCTTGTAGTAAGGACCACCTGCCGGACGGACACAAATCCAATAGGTATCGTCAGAGTTCCGTTTGATGACATCGCCCGCATGGTAATAAGGCTTGCCCTTGTATTTGTTGCTGGCGTTGATAAATTGCTCAACGATTGCTGCGGGAACAAACCTAAGCTGGGTAAGTTCTGGCATGACGGAGAGACTCACATCGAGCGTGGCATAGAGATCGTCGTTTCCAGTTACTTTTTTGAAAGTGAGGGTGCCGAGTCCGTCATAAGACCACTTGTAGGTGCCGTCTGTAAGGCTGTCTTCCGTAAGGTTCTCGCCGATGACACCAGAGAAGAATTCAAGGGCATCGCCAAAGCCGTTTACCGGGAGCGAGCGCACCTTGGGACTTGCTGTATCAAGGACAAAGCCCTGGTCGCAGGCAAATGTTAGATTGCTCCAATTGTCAGGCAGAGTTTCGATGCCGGAATAAGTGGTTGTTCCGCTTTCATCCGTATCAGCAACTGCATTTTCATCGTACTGGGTCAAGTCCGTAAGGGAGCGCAGCACGGTAAATGCCGCATCGTCAGCAGAATCAAAGGTTACGGTTTCCTTTGGTTCTTCCTCGGTGCTGTCGTCATCGTTCTTGCAGGCTGAAAAAAGCAAGGCGAACGCCGCAAATCCAAGTACCGCAAGCGCAGCAAGTTTTTTTGTCTTCTTCATAAAAGACCCCCTGTGTGAAAGAGTGCGGACATTTCTTTGTTACTCGTTTTCATCATGCCATGAAGTAAATTCATCATCTATATAGCGTGTGAAAGAGTTGGAAGTATCCCAGTAATCAAAATGGGCATTACCTTTAAGCGCTTGATCTTCCCTCTGAACATACACAGATTCATAGAGTTTTGCATCCGGCTTTATTATATTCCCATTTTTGTCTTCGCCTTTGCTGTCTGTAATCCTAAGCTCAGGAGAAACTATGACATGAAAGTTAGCATTTTTATCCTTATAGCGATATCTATAATTGGCTGTCAAATCCGCTTTTTTTGCTGAATCGTTTCTGGTGCTGCTATACTCAGTAAAAATTAAATCCTTTCCGTCAAATCCATGAAGATGGTCGGCATAATTATAACAAAACAACTCAGCGAAGCTGTCGGCATAGCCTTTTTCGTACAATATCTGCTGAGTTATAAGAGTTCCAGAAGGGGTCAGCAAAATAAGAACTCGTTTTGGATCTGCGCCTATTGAACTTAGATATGTCTCATCATAAGAATCGGTAAGCGACAACATGAATTTCTTGTTTGTATGTTTGCTATAGGTAATGGTCGGAACAGTGATACTTGTATTGAGGTACTCCGTTATTCCATCGGTCTGACAGTAGCCAACAAAGAAAGGCTGTATACACTTTACCTGAGCGGCTTTTTTGAAAGAATCAAGGTCTTTCATCGCTTTTGGAAGGTTATTCAGGCTGAGCGTTCTGTTACTCTCATTTACAGGAGAACCATAGGCAAAAGCAAACATAACATCCCTATAGTATTCGCGAGATTTGGATGCAACAGGACCGTCTTTACCATCTGACAACATGTGCAGTGCTTTTAAATCAATTCCATTTTCCTTCAATTTTTTGTATACATACTGAGCATATGCATACTCGGAACCATCATTCTCCTTAGCCCATGCAGCCTCGTTGGCCAGCGAAGCGAATGTATGGAAAGCGGCCTTTGCGGTTTTGAGCGTCATCAGTTTTTTTGCATAAGTCCATGTCTGCGAATATTTTTTGATGATTGTTGATTCGTCTTTTGCCTTGCCTGCGATAAAGTAAATGTCATAATCTTTCTGTGTAGTATCGATGATGCTTTTTCCTCCACTTCCGGTAGGGTTGAGACAAATCCAGTAACTATATTCCTTATGAAAGGGACCGCCTGCAGGACGAACACAAATCCAAAGAGTACCATCTTTTTTCCTCTTGATAACATCGCCTGCACGGTAGTACGGGTCGCCATAGAATTTCTTGTTGTTGGATTCAAGCACCTTGTTAGCCGAAGCCTCGGAAACAAAGCGAAGCTGCGTTAAGCCGGGCATTACGGAAAGTCTCACGTCAAGTGTGGCAAACAAGTCTTCGGTGCCAGTCACTTTTGTAAAGGTGAGCGAGCCAAGCCCAGAGTATGACCAAGCGTACCTGCCGTCAGTAAGGCTGGATTCCTTAAGGCTTTCACCGATAATGCTTGAGAAAAATTCAAGGGCTTCACCAAAGCCGCTTACTGGGAGCGAGCGAACCGTTTCCTTTGTCTCGTCAAGCACAAAGCCCTCATCGCAGGAGAATGTCTGTGTGTTCCAATCGTTAGGCAATGTTTCGATGCCTGAAACAGAACCGTCTTCATCAGTGACTTTTTCCGTGTCGTACTGGGTCAAGTCCGTAAGGGAACGGAGTACGGTAAATGCCGCATCGTCAACAGAGTCAAAGGTTACGGTTTCCTTGGGGTCTTCCTCGGTGCTGTCGTCATCGTTTTTACAGGCCGCAAGGGAACATGAGAGTGCTATTGCGAGGAGAAAGGATAACAGGGGGGTAAATTTTTTCATAGAAAAACACACTCCTTCAGATTGTATAGTCTATATCTGAATAAAGATTATAACATAAAATGTAATCTTGGCAAGAATTTTTTTTGCAAAAAAGTCTTTTTTTTGTCATTTCTGTTTTTTTTTTGTATTTTTCCGCTATTGCGTTTCGCGCTGCTGCATCAGTCTGGCGTTGATGGCGGCAATGCGCTCGTACAGGGTAAAGAATGGGATTGCCCTTTGGGTGGCGAGGTTTTCTTCTGGGCGCAGGGCACGACGCTGTTCATCCAGGTGGGCATTCATTTCGTCTGTCCAGCCGATGATGTCCGGCTTGGCGAGTGTCTGGATTTTGGTGATGGCAAGGAATTCGTAGATTTTTTTGCCAAAGAATGTCTCCAGCGCCCTGCGGAAGGGCTTGTCCTGCCTAAAGACGAGTTTTGCGGTCACTTTTGGCTTGTCTGACGTGTCGTCAAGGTCAAAGTGACAGAGTGAATCTTCCACAAAGGGCTTTGCCTCTTCTGATGCAAAAAAGTCCCCCACTTCCCTCCCCGTCACGCCAAAAAAGCGGTATTCGTAGACGTTTCCCCAGAGGCCTGAACTCAGGGATTCGCGGCGGCGTTGATTTGTGACGGGAAAGATAAAGCAGCGGGTAATCTTGATGCCGCGGACGAGGTTCTTGTTCAGTGCGTCCATAAAGTCCTGCTCGGAGACCGGGTCGTAGAGCACCGTGGATGCGATTTCATCGTGGGAGCGCACTCCCAGCGACAGTGTGGAGGCAAATTCAAGGCGCGGCAGGGGGTTAAAGCCGCTGGTGTAAATCACCGGCAGGTTTGACTTGAGGATGGCACGGTTGAAGATTTCAATCTGGCTGAGGTGGGAGATGAATTCGCCGCCGTTCAGCTTGGTAAAGGAAAAGACTGCGCGGTACATGACGGGAATGTTGCAGGTCTGATGAAAAGCCTGTTCCTTTTGTGCGGGAGGCCTGGTTTCCTTGTCCGCATCCTGTGCAATCTTGTCGTTCCTGCAGGCGACCTTGTTATTGCATACGCCGCATTTGTGGTCGCAGTTTGGCGCGCATTTGGGGGTCAGTTCTTCCCGCTCGTTTTTCTGCCATTCTTTAAGGTAGAAATGTTTTGCAGGCCCCAGGGAAACTGAGTCCCAGGGAAGCGTCTCATCCTTTTTTCGCTCCCGCAGAATTTCTGCCTCTACGTCATAGCCCGCTTCTGCAAAGGCTTCTTCCCAGAGCGGCAGGTTTTTTCGCAGATGGTCTTCCCATGCATCCAGACGGCAGCCTTTTTTGTAGGCACTGTAGATAATCGCACCTGCCCGCCTGTCGCCGCGGGAAAGCAGGCCTTCCAGATAACTGGTGGATATGTCGTGGGTGCTTACCCGAAAGCGGCCCCGGGGAAGATGATCCCTGATGTAGGTAAGTTTTCGTTCTGATTCCTGGGGAGAAATCTGGCGTACCCACTGGTAAGGGGTATGAGGTTTGGGTATAAAGGTACCGACATTTACATTGCACTGAATGCGGGTTTTTTCCTGAATGTCCAGCAGAAAGTCTACGATGACGCTTTCCTCGGTTTTTTCTTCTGTTTCGGGAAATGGAAGTCCAACCATAAAATAAAATTTAGCCTTGTTCCAGCCGCGTTTTTTTGCCTCTGTAATGATGTCCACCAGGTGCTGGGCGTAGACTTCCTTGTTCAGCCTCAGCTGCCAGGCTTCTTCCGGTGTTTCAACGGCAAATGTCAGTCCGCTCTTTCTTACTTCGGAAAGCTGTTCCAGAATGGGAAGCGTAAATGAATTGACCTTAAGTGATGGAAGCTGAAAAGATACATTCTGATTTGCGTAGCGCAGGTTCAGTTCTTCCAGAAGACCGCCTATGTCCGGATAGTCTGCGGAAGAAAGTGATGTGAGGGAGATTTCCCGGTAGCCGGCTTCATTTACCAGGCGGTCAATTTCAGAAAAGATGAGTTCTCTGGATTTGATTCTCTGTGGGCGGTAGTAGATTCCTGCATGACAGAAACGGCAGCCGTTTGGACAGCCCCGCATGATTTCCACAACACCGTGGTCCTGTACCGGCTTGATGTTGGGAAGGGGCATAAATGATTCTACGGATGGGACAAGGCCAAAGTTTTCCTGTATGGCGCGGCGGGCAAGAGTATGTCCGCACTCTTCCATAGTCATGTTTTCTGACCAGACTGATGGGTGCCGCCTCAGTTCTTTCAGAAGTTCACTGCGCCCTGCCCCCGCTTTTTTCATCTTTCCCAGGTCTTCAATCAGGTCGAACATACCACCCTCTGCCTCTCCGATGAAAACTGCATCAAAGAAATCACAGAAAGCGGCTGGATTTGTTGCCCCGACTCCGCCTGCAATTACGATGGGATCTGACTCAGTGCGGTCTTTTTTGAGGACTGGAACTCCGCCCAGATCAAGAATGCTGAGTACGCCCGTAATGCCCAGTTCATAGCCGATGGAAAATCCAATCATGTCCACGGAAGAAAGTGGCATGCCGGTTTCCAGCGTATAGAGGGGAATAGATTTATTCTTCAGAAGATTTTCAAAATCTGTTTCTACGGCAAAGACTCGTTCGCAGCGGACTGATGGGCGTGCATTCAGACCATTGTAAATGATTTTAATTGCCTGATTGCTCATGCCGATTGAATAGACGTCAGGAAATGCAATGGCAAAATTAAAAAGGTCATCCCCCTTCCCGTTTTCAGCCTGATTTGAGTCTGCATGAGGCTTTATGATGGTACCGATTTCCCCGCCAATATAGGATGCCGGATTCTGAACGGCACAGAGTTCTGAACCAAAAACTTCCATGGGATTTATAACTTTCATGCTTACCCCTTATATTGATTCACTGAAATCGTAGCGGCGGAAGTTTATGCTCATCAAAAGCCCTACGCAAATCATGGCAGTCCACAGGGAAGAACCGCCGTAGCTCAAAAACAAAAGCGGAATACCTGTAATCGGCATGATACCCATAACCATGCCTGTATTGACGATAAAATGGAAAAAGAACATGCCCAGGATACCGGCGGCGATATAATGTCCGTATTCATTATTGGTTGCCCGGATGATAAAAATTGTTCTGAGCAGGATGACAAAGTAAAGGCCGAAGACAAGTGCCCCGCCGATAAAGCCCAGTTCTTCGGAAAGAATGCTGAAAATAAAGTCCGTACTCTGCTGGGGCAAAAAGCGGTAATGACTTTGGGTTCCCTGCAAAAAGCCCCGTCCCCATAAGCCGCCGGAACCGATGGCAATTTTAGACTGAATGATATTCCAGCCCGCACCCTGGGCGTCGGTATAGGGGTCAAGAAAGACGATAAGGCGTTTTATCTGGTAGTCCTTGAGGGCGTGACCTCCAAAGCGGGAGAAAACCAGTGCGCCGCAGATGATGGCAAAAACATAGGTAATCCAGTAGTAGTATTTGTGGCGGAAAAAGACAAAACCTATGATACCGATAAGGGCAACTGCCGCCGTCGCAAGAATACAGATGAGACGGAGTTTATCATTGGTAAAGATATTGATGATGCGGTAGGAATGGGACGCAATCTCACTCTGCCAGATGGGAAGTACCGTAAAAACTATGGTGAGCATACCGCCGCCCAAAAGGAGCAGCAGATACCGCAGGGGGACTCCCGCTACAAAACTCATAACCAGAAAAATAGGAATGTAAACACTCGCCGTACCCAAATCCGGCTGCAGAAGAATCAGCCCCAGGGGCAAAAGCAGAATGCCTGTCGCAATTACAAATCGTCTTGCCGGAGGATCGGAGCGGGAGCGTTCCAGATACCATGCCAGAAAGAGGATGAAGATAATCTTACAAAACTCGGAGGGCTGAATACCAAAGCCGCCAAAACCCAGCCAACTTCGTGCACCGTTTACATAGCGGCCAAAAATGCGGGTATATATCAATATGAAAACGAGGAATCCATATAAATAAGGAACGTAGCGGGATGTCTTTCTAAAATCAAAGGAAGCAGTCGCCAGCATGAGAATCAGGCCTATTCCTGCCCAGATAATCTGCTTTATATATTCGTTTGAAACATTGAAGCCCTCTGAGTTAATGCCCGACGAATAGATAAAAAGCACGCCCATGGTTACAAGTGCGATGACACAGGCGAGAAGCACATAGTCAAATATCTGAAAAACCTTAACTTTCATTTTATTCTGCCCTCGCCCTCGCTTTCTGGAGATATTTAAAGCCAAGTTCTGTTATGGCTTCATCGTAGGTCTGGTTCTGGAAAATGCCCTGGAAGATGATGTTTGTAGCATACGGAGCCCACCATTCCCATTCATTTACCGCCTCAACAAGAACAACAACTACCAGCTGTTCCTCTACAGGTGCATCATAAGGACCGTATGCCACCATCCATGAGTGCCAGTGGTCTTTTTTTGCACCGTTTACTTCTGCGGTACCTGTTTTTCCCGCAAGCTTGATTTTTTTGTTGTTCATTGGGTACTGGGGAGTACCGTCCGTGATGACGTAGCGCAAATCCTGCTGAACTTCCTTCCAGACAGCCGCATCGATATTGGATTCATGCAAAACCTGCGGTTTTACTTCTTCTATGACGTCATTTGTCGCAGGGTCACGCACTTCCTTGAGCAGGTGGGGACGGTAAATTTTTCCGCCGTTTACTACCATTGCCATCATGTTGGCTACGTGAAGGGGCGTTACCAGTGTATATCCCTGACCGATAGACATGTTCATCGTATCGCCGCCCAGCCAGGTAGAATGATAGCGGCGTTCCTTCCACTGGGCAGTCGGTACAAAGCCGTCAGATTGAGCCGGTAAATCTATACCCAGAGACTGACCGAATCCGAATTCCTTGGAATATGATGAGATGCGTTCTACGCCAAGATTATCGCGGCCTGTTACCCAGAAGTATACGTCACAGGACTGGGCAAGAGCATTCTTTAAGTCAAGTTTTCCGTGTCCCCAGCGAACGTGGCAGTTAAACCGCCGTCCGCCATAATCAATGCGTCCGTTGCATTCGATTTTCTTTTCTGAGGGGAAAGCATTTTCTGCAAGCAGGGCTGCCGCCATAATGGTTTTGAATGTGGAGGCAGGCGGATAGACCGCATTTACAGCCCGGTTCAAAAGCGGATTGTTGGGGCTTGTTGCCAGTTTGTTGTACTGGGCTGAAGCATCATCGTTGTTAAAAAGGTTCTGGTCGTAAAAAGGATAGGAAACAAGAGCCAGAACTTCACCATTGGAAGGCTTAAGTACAACCGCCGCCCCTACCCGTTCTCCAAGTGTTTTTTCCACCAGAGTCTGTATACGGGTGTTAATGGTAAGAACAAGATTTTTTCCCATTTGCGGCGGTTCAATAATGGGTCTGTCATCAATGATGTGTCCGCGTACATCAACGGTGCGGCTTTCCCGGCCAGGCACGCCCTGAAGAAGTGAGTCATACTGCTTTTCAATACCAGTCTTACCGACGATTGCGTTTGCCTTGTAGCCGTGATTGTACATCACGTTGATTTCTTCTTTTGTGATGTCACCAACATAGCCGATGACATGGGAAATTGAACCCGTCTCAACATAGTTGCGGATTGGCTTTGACCGCCATGAAACTCCGGGCAGATCATTTATGTTTTCCGCAATGTCTGCAACCGTAGAAAATGGTATGTTTACGCGGATTTCAATCTGTGAATATGAGCGGCGCATTCTGGCAGGTACCTTGCGGTCGATTTCCCGTTTAGTGATGCCTAGAAATTTTGCAAGCCTGTTTGCCACTGCGTCATAATGTCCGGAAGGAATTTCTGCCGGCGTCAAATCTATAGCGAATGAGTCCGTATTGGTAACGATGGGCAGGGGGTCGTTTTGAACGAAAATCTCTCCGCGCTGGGCAGGAATGGTATTTACCTGACTTGAAATAGTCCGGGACTGGCGCTGATATGTCTCGCCTTCCAGCCCCTGCAAGGTAAAGAGTCTGAGCGTATAGAGTGCAAACGTTACAAACACAATAAGCGTGAGGATGACAATTTTTCCGTTCCGAGCGACGGAATCGCTGTTCAACCCTCTTGCCATTATACGATTTTCTCCACTGTGGTAATTTGCGCAAAGAGGTCGAGGAAACGGAAGGTAATGGGAGCAAGCACTGTATTGAGCAGGAGTTCAACCACAAAGACAACTGAAATCAGTTCGTAGGTTTGAATTCCGAGAGGATAAAAGAGCGCGATGAGCCAGACAATAAAGGCTTTGATTAAGGTTGCCGCAAAACCCAGCAGCATGGGAAGCAGCAGACCGTTTATGTTCAGTGTCTTCTGAAAGAGACCTCCCACATAGCCGATAATCGTGCGAAGCAGGCAGTTCAGTCCAAAGGGGGCTGCGCTGAGAAAATCCAGGAAGAGACCTGAAACAAAACCCGTTGTCGTTCCAAAGAGAGTGCCGTTCTGTACAGAAAAATACAGGGTACACAAAAGGAGAAAGTCAGGAACTGCAGGCAAAAAGAGCAGATTGGAAAGAATTGCCGCTTCAAAGAGTGCAAAGCCCAGAAAAAAGAGGCAGGCTGTAAAAAAAGGCTTTATCATTCTGTACCTCCGGGGATAAGGTTGGGATTTGTTTCCTTCAGGTCGGTGACGATAACCGTTTCCAGCCGTGCAAAGTCAATAATCGGAGTAATCTCAATGTCCAGGGAAGAATCGTAATCCAGTACCGTAATCTTTGAGATTGAACCGATTGGTATGTCCCTGATATAGTTTTCGCTTTCACCGGATGTGACGACAAGGTCGCCAAAATGCAGTTCTTCCAGAACCCTCTTTTTAATGTACTTCATGGACAGGGGATTTTCTGCCGTACCGCGGCCGTTTACCAGACCTATGTCGCGCGTATTCTGAATGCGGCCGGAGACCGAACATTTTAAGTCGTAGACAGGCATTACAAGACTGGTGCCCAGCCCTACCGTAACGATTTTTCCAACAAGTCCGACCGTACCGTTCTGAACGGCGATTACAGGCATGTTTTTGCGTATTCCGTGGCGGCTTCCCTTGTTTATGGTAAGGCCTGAATAGAGACTGTCTGGATCACGGCCGATTATCTGAGCTGCGTAGTTTTTCTGTTCGATGGACTGAGAAAAGGCCAGCTGTTCTTTCAGACGTTCATTTTCCTTGCGGATTTCCGTATTGGTGCGCTGCATATACTCATAGTTTTTGAGTTTTTCTATGAGGGCTGCATTTTCTTCTTTTAAGCGGGAAAGCTCGTGTACTGCATTTACCGTGTTTGAAACTCCGGATGTAACGGCATGCACACCCTTCTGCAGGGTTGAAACAAAAGCAAAACCAACTTTTTCAATGCTGATGACAAAGCCACCAGAACTGAATGCAAGCATTACACCAGAGAAAACAACAAGCAGTGTCAGAACAAGTTCCGGAAGCTGGAACCGGAAACGAGCGTGTTTACGAGCCATGCGCCTTCCGTCTATTCGTTGAGGTTGTCGTAGGTTGCGCGGCCAATGGACATGTCTTTAAAGAGGTCAAATGCCTGACCTGCTCCAATTGCGACACATTCCAGCGGATTTTCTACCAGAATTACCGGAACACCTGTTTCCTTGGAAATCAGTTTGGGCAGTCCCTTAAGCATACTACCGCCACCAGTCATAACGATACCGCGTTCAACAATATCAGCGGCCAGTTCCGGCGGAGTGCGGCCCAGGGTGCGCTTGATTTCATCTACAATCTGGCTGACCGGTTCTTTTAATGCTTCGCGGACTTCTACGCTGTCAATTTCAAGGCGACGGGGAAGTCCGGTAATTGCATCGTTACCGCGGATTTCCATCTTTTCGATTTCTTTGTCGGGAATAGCATTTCCAATTTCTATTTTAAGGCGTTCAGCTGTCTGCTGACCTATGCGCAGGTTGTGTACTGAAAGAACATGGCGTACGATGGCTTCATCAAATTTATCGCCACCCACGCGGATTGCATCAGTTACAACCATGCCGCCCAGGGAGATGACACTTACTTCTGCAGTACCACCGCCGATGTCACAGACCATGTGGCCTTCCGGTTCATTAATCGGAATCTGAGCACCGATAGCCGCTGCAAGAGATTCTTCAATGACTTCTACTTCCTTGGCACCTGCCTTGAGGGCTGCTTCAACAACTGCACGGCGCTCAACATCAGTAATGCATGAGGGAATACCGATTTTCATGCGCATTGAGCGGAAGAGCTGATGACGCGGAATAATTTTTGAGATGAAGTATTTAATCATCTTTTCCGTACTGTCGATGTCTGCAATAACACCGTCAGACAGAGGACGAATTGCAATGATGTTGCCGGGAGTTTTCCAGAGCATGCGTTTTGCTTCTGCACCGACGGCAACAACTCTTTTTGTACCTTTTTCTACCGCCACAACAGACGGTTCATCTATAACAATGCCCTTGTCACGCATGTAAATCAGCGTGTTACAAGTTCCTAAGTCAATACCAACATCAGTTGAAAAACGATCCCAAAATCCCATTCTATCCCCCTATTTGAAATCCGCCATCTTTTTTAGAGCACCCGGATGATTAGGCTGCAACCGCAAGGCTTTACGCCACTGGGAGCGGGCCTTTAATACATCACCCTGATTCTCATATATTACACCAAGTCCATAGTATGCGTCAGCAGAATTTTCATTTTTTTCCAAAATTGTTTGAAATTCTTTTTCTGCTTCGGCATATTTTTGCTGGTCTATATCAATTTGCCCCATCAGCATGTGGCTTCGGAGCAGAATTTTTTCATCTTTGCAGGCCTGTGAGATGCGGAAAAGATACTGTTCCGCCGCAGCGGGCTGACCTGCATTGTAATATTGTTCCGCAATTGAAAGGAGCAGCAGGTCTGACTCTCTCAGCACCAGAGCCTCTGTAAAAGAGGAAATGCTTTCCATTGTCATGCCAAGAGATGCGTAACTTAAGCCCAAAAACTCCGGAATGTCGTCTGCCTTGTAACCGTCTTTTCGTGCCCTCTGGAGATACTGTACGGCAAGGTCTGCATAATAGTAATAGGATGAAAAGGTATTCTTGTAGAAATATGCCTTTCCAAGCATGTATTCCAGCTGGGGAACAGTCTTTGACTTTGCGCTCTGCAGGGCAACCCTTATGCAGTTAATTGATTCATCCAGAAAGCCCTGTGCGGCAGTGGTGTCTGTGTCAGCAAGGGCAAGATAAAAAGCGGCATAGCCGTGAAGCATAAGGGCTGTATTGTTGAAAGTTTTTTTTGCAAGAATTCTGCCGCTGATGTCATAGGCAGCCTGATAGTCGTAGGCATTCCATTTTTCATAAAGATTTACAATGGATGTGTCGCTGTGGATTTTTTTGCTGATTGTTTTTTTTATGAATATAAAGGCGGTTGTAAAGGCAACAATGACAAAAAAAGCGATGACAAGATGCTTTACCAGCTTGCTCTTACGCTTTGTGACTGTGCTGTCTGCGTTATTTTTTGCCCCCACCATAATTCCACTCAAAAAAATCAGAAAAGACAATAAGCCGGGTTCTGTCTCATGCTCTGTCACCAAAGGCAGCAGAGCACTCATAGCCATCTATCCCAACAGGCTGTTGCCAGCCGGCTTTAGCAGTCTACCCGCAGTAATTCGCCCGGATTACGTTACTGCTGCTTGACTTTGCTCCAGATGAGGTTTGCCATGCCATATCTGTTACCAGACATGCGGTGGGCTCTTACCCCGCCTTTGCACCCTTACCCTTTCAGGCGGTTTATTTTCTGTGGCACTTTCTGTCGGCAGAAGGGCTATGCACCTTGTATGCAGCTACCTTCTCCCGCCCGGTTATTATCCGGCATCTTTTCCGGTGGAGCCCGGACTTTCCTCACCCCGCAGAACTATCATCAGCATTGCGGGGCACGGCTATATCTTTTCTGTAAATTACTTTTTATTTCGGCTACTCTTCATAGCTCAGCGGTTTTTCTTCATCGCTGTCTTCATCTTCGGTATCTTCACCGTCCAGCTGATCCTCTTCGTCCTCATCATCAAATTCAAAGTCAGAAAGGCTGCCGGTGTCTTCATCGGTAAAGTATGTCTCAACTTCGTCAGATTCAACATCCTGATGGAAGAGAATACGGCTGCAGTAGGGACAGAAGAGAATCTTGTCGCCGTCATGTACTTCGTTGGCAAACTGTGCAGGAAGAATCATGTGGCATCCGGTACATACACCGTTGCGTACTGCTACGATACCTTCGCTGTTGCGCTTGATGATGCGCTGGAATTTATATACGATTTCCTGGTCAATGCCGGGAGTGATTTCATCTTCACGTCGGGCAAGTTCGTCAAGTTTAGCCTTGTAGCTGCTGACTTCATCTTCAAGAGAATTCTTCTCCTTTGAAAGTTCTTCTTCCTGACTCTTGATGATTGCCTCATTGCTGTGCATTCTTTCGTCAAGTTCTGCCAGAGCTTTTTCTTCTTTCTGCAGATCCTTGCGGATGCCGTCTTCACGGGCCTTTGCTTCGGAAATCTGCTTGTCCAATGCTTCGTATTCGCGGTGTGTGGTGATGTTGTCCATACCCTTTTCGCCAGATTCCCTCAGGGCTTCTGCCTCTGCAAGGTCAGCACGAAGATGTTCTACATTGGCGCGGACTTCTTCGTATTTTGCATTAGTTTCGATGTACTCTTTCTTCATGCGGGCAAGTAATTCATCCTGTGAAGAAAGCCGCTTTGGAGATTCCTCGATTTTCTGTTCAAGGCTATATTTTTCTGCAAGGACTTCCTGCAGTTCTTTAAGTTTGTCAAAGACTTCTGTAACTACCATCAAAAAAACCTCTGGTTATTTTATCATACTATTTTACAAAAAAATATAATCTGTGTCTATATACTGTTAAAACAAAACGGACAGAAAGTCATAAGATTTTCTGTCCGTTTGTCGGAATTACGTTTCTAGGAAGTCTCTCAATCCGCTTGCCCGCCGCGGGTGACGGAGACGGCGCAATGCCTTTGCTTCAATCTGGCGGATACGTTCACGGGTAACATTGAATGTCAGACCGACTTCTTCCAGGGTAAGGTTGTAGCCGTCATCCAGACCGAAACGCATTTTAAGAACTTCCTGTTCACGCGGCGGCAGTGTGTTGAGTACGCTGCGAATCTGCTCGCGAAGCAGGGTCTTTTCTGTCTGGTTTGCGGGATTTTCTGCTTCCTTGTCTTCGATAAAATCTCCCAGCTGGCTGTCCTCTTCCTCACCGATAGGTGTTTCAAGGGAAATCGGCTCGCGGGCAACATTTTTTACCTGCTTTACGCGGGTAACCTGCCAGCCTAACTGCTGTGCGATTTCTTCATCAGTCGGTTCCCTGCCCAGCTTCTGCATGAGCTGACGGCTTTCGCGGACAACTTTGTTAATCTGCTCAATCATGTGTACCGGAACGCGGATTGTGCGTGCCTGGTCTGAGATTGAACGGGTAATTGCCTGACGAATCCACCAGGTTGCGTAGGTACTGAATTTATATCCCTTGCGGTATTCAAATTTTTCAACAGCCTTGATAAGACCGATGTTTCCTTCCTGAACCAGGTCAAAGAACTGCAGGCCGCGGTTTGTGTACTTCTTTGCAATGGAAACTACCAGACGGAGGTTTGCATTGATGAGGCGGTTCTTTGCCTTTTCCATCATGCGGCGTCCGCGGGCGATTTCCCTCTCCATTTCAAGAATTTCGCTTACGTTGTTTTCGAAGTCGTATTCCATCTTGCGGAGCTTGCGGTCAATTTTCTGAATCTGGGTGTAAATATCCCGGATTTCATCACTCTTTAAGCCAAGTTCCTGTTCCAGTTTTAAGGCTTCTGAGTGAATTGCAAGGCGGCGGCCAAGACTGCGGAGTTCTGCCGGGCTGGAAATGCGCAGTTCTTTCATGCGTTTTTCCTGCTTGTGGTGATATTCGTCAATCTTGTGCTTTGCGTCTACAAATTTTCCGCTGAAACATTCAATTTCTTCTGACTGAATGTCTGTTTTTCTCAGTTCGGGGAGAATCTTTTCCCTCAGTTCCAGAAGCTGCGGATTTTCAAAAATTTCCTGGCTCTGAATGGTCTCGTAGAGCTGTTTTTTGAGAGCCATGTACAGCTTCATTTCCTGCAGAACCGGCTTGAGGTATTCAGAGTAGCAGCCCTTAAGACGGCGTTTTTCAGCCATTTCCTCGTTGAGTTCCTTGCGGGCTTTTCCAGGTTCATGCATGTCTATGCGGGTAAAGGCCTTTTGTGCAAGGGCAAAGAATTCGGGAATCATCATTCCGGACTGTTTGATGACGTTCTTAATGATGTTTTCGCCGTCTTCCATCTCTTTTGAGAGGGTTACTTCCTGTTCTGCCGTAAGAAGTTTTTCCTTTCCGATGTCGCGCAGATAGAGGCGGATAGGATCTTCGGCATTGGATTCCTTATCTGTATTCAAAAGATGAGGCTTTTCATCGTCTACTTCATCTGCAACTTCAGCATCTTCATCATCAGGCATGGTATCTTCATCGTCGGAATCGTCAAGATCATCCTCTTCTTCCATATCCATGACCTGAATATTGTTCTGGGTAAGAAGCTGCAATACATCCTCCATCTTGGGGGAGTTTACGAAATCCTGACCAAGGTGACCGATGATTTCGTCCCATGAAATAAGCTGCTTGTCTTTTGCATATTCCAGGAGTTTTTCTACTGTGGGATCCAGTTCTTGATCCATGTCTCAATCCTTTTTGTTTAACTTTGTATCGATATCCATTTTTTCAGCGAGGAGTTGGTTAAGCAGAGCCATATCTTCCTGTGTGGAAGGATTTAGCGCCCGGATTTTGTTCAGCAGGGAATCCCTCTGTTTTTCAAGACTGTTCCGTTTTATCAGCCAGATACCGTCAGCAACCATTTGGCTCGTATTTTGTGAGAATTCTCCGGATGCAACGGTTCTCGTTATCATCTGCTGTACATTCTCATCTTCACAATGACTGAGTATCGTGCTGAAAGAAACGTCACCCTCTCTATAACACTCTTCCAGAATAATGAATAAATTTTTTGCCAGTTGATTTTCAAAATCGTTTTCGGTTAGTTCTGTGCGCATTAAAGCAAACTGACTTGTATCGGTGATGACTGCCAGGATTGCACGTAATTCTGCATCCAGTTTTATGTCCTGATTTTTGACTTGAACCGCGTTTTGCTGCCGCTGCTCCATGCGACTTCGCACCTTATCACGATTGTTAAAATCTCTGCGCACCGCCTCTGGGGAAAGGTTGAACCTCTGCCCCAATTGTTCTAGGCTTGATTCCTTCTGAATGTCTGTCTGGAGCGCATCAACATAGGGGAAAAAAGCCAGACATGCTTTTGTTTTGCCCTCCGGTGTATCGACCGGGTATGATTGCGACAGCGAATCCAAAAGATAATCGTTATCTATTATAGCGTTGTTTACATCATTCGTCAAGGTTTCAATTCCGAAATTCAGCATTATTTCGGCGGGATCTTTACCTCCCTTGAGTCTGATTACTTTTACCGTCAGGCCATGTGAGCGGCACATGAGGATAGCCTTCCAGGTTGCAGCCTGCCCTGCTCCGTCTGAATCAAAAGAAAGCAGAATGGTATCGGCAAAGCCCTGAACCAGTTTCAACTGGTCTTCCGTAAGGGCTGTTCCCAGAGGGGCGACGGCGTATTCAATGCCACACTGGTGGTAGGCAATGCAGTCCATGTATCCTTCGCAGAAAATAACTTTCTTTTCCTGGCGGATTGCATTTTTTGCAAAGTTAAAGGCGTAGAGGGTTTCTCCCTTCTGATACTGAATCAAATCTCCCGAATTAAGATATTTGGGACCTTCCCCCCTGAGCAGGCGTCCACCCATGGCAAGACACTGGCCCCGGCGGTCAAAGATGGGGAACATAAGGCGGTCGGAGAAAAATGCTACGTCAGGATAGTTGCGGCTGAAAAGTCCGGATTTTGCAAGAAAGTCGTCGCTGAAATTCTTTTTGCGCAGAAAATTTTTAAGCCAGCGGCGGTCTGCAGGAGCATAGCCCAGTTTGAATTTTTCTATCGTTTCCATCGTAAGACCGCGCTTTGTAATGTAATCCAGGGCAAATTTTCCGCCCTCCGTCTGGGTGAGCAGGTAATGAAACATTGTTGCAACGCGGTCGTAGAGCTGTATGATTTCTTCTTTAGTTGTGTCTTTTTTTATTAGTTCGGGATTATAGCCTTCTTCGTAGCGGACTTCTACTCCGCTGCGTTTTGCCAGCTGGACAATTGCTTCCGGATAAGAGAGCTTATCCATTTCCATGACAAAAGTGATGACGTTTCCGCCCTTATGGCAGCCAAAGCAGTAAAACATGTTCCGGTCAGGAGTGACGGAGAATGAGGGAGTTTTTTCCTTGTGGAAGGGACAGCAACCCCACCAGGTTGACCCTTTTCTGGTAAGGGGAACATATTCTCCCACCACGTTTACTATGTCAGTGGTGTGGATTACTGAGTCAATTGTTTCTTTCTTTATGAAACCCGCCATTTATTTTTTTATTGCCGCCTTTTTTGTCCGGTACTGGATGCTTGCCTTTGCGTGAGAATCCATGGACTCAGTGAATGTGTGGGTGCCTGCTGCGGCATCATTAAGCGTAAAGTAAAAATAGTTTGTTTCCGGCGGATTGGCCGCAGCCTGTAATGCAATCATGCCCGGATTTGAAATGGGACCCGGAGTAAGTCCTGCCCAGCGGTAGGTGTTGTATGGGCTGTCCAGTTTTAAGTCTTCGTAAGTGATGACTTCCGGATGAGGTCGGCCTAAAATTTCAGTGATGATGTATTCGATTGTTGCGCAGGAATAAAGGCCGCTCTTTGCCTTTATGCGGTTGGTAAAGACGCTTGCGATCAGAGGTGCTTCTCTGTCTACCCGGTATTCACGTTCGACAATGGAGGCCAGGGTCACGATTTTATGGAGTTCTGCAGGAGTAAGATTTCCGCCTTTTGTATACTGAGGAGAAATGCTTAATCCCTTCACGCGCTCAAAAAAAGTGTCTGCCATCATGCTCACGACATTTTCTGCCTGCATTCCGGGAGTAAAGAAATATGTTTCAGGAAAGAGGTAGCCTTCAAAAGAGTCTGCGGGAATGCCATAATCTGAAAGCAGTTTTGTATCTCTTGCGGCGCTGATAAATGCCTCGGCCTCACAGACTCCCCTTTCTTCCAGTTCTTCTGCAATTTTTGTAAGTGTAAGGCCTTCCGGGATTACTGTCTTGATGTATTCCTGCTTGCCCGATTCCAGCAAGTCCATGATTTCATGCAGAGTCATTGCGCTGGAAACAGTGTAAACGCCTGATTTAAGTGCGAAAGACTTTTTCCTCAAAAATACAGAGGGATAGCGGGCTGTCAGGTACATAAGACCTGCTGATCGGATCAGTTTTTTCTCTGCAAGACGTGATGCGACCGTATGCACTGATGTGCCTGATGGAATTTCTATCCGCTCGGAGTATGCTTTTTCTTCCGAAGTAAGGGGTGAAGAAAGATAAAGGTTCAGTGCAAAACCGGCCGCCATAAGTGTAAAGAGCAGGGAGATTGCACACATAGAAATGATTGCAATTTTTCCAGAAGACTTTTTCATGAGTAAAACGCTTCAGCCTCGTCAATAGACATAGAATTGTATATAGCTTTTTCCACTGCGGCCGCAAAATCTTCCAGACCCTCAGGAATTTTATCCTGATACTGTCGGAGTGTACGGGCTAAAATCCGCAGTTCTCTTTTTGAAAATTCATACGTCAGGTGTAAATCTTCAACATCGCTCAGCAGCAGTGAGTCAAAGTTCATAGTTTGAGTTCCAGACCTTCCGTTGCCAGCTCAACCTTTACGGCATTTCTGGCGCTGTAATCTGCATACCAGTTGGCAGACTGCAGGATAGAATTCAGTTTGCGGTCGTCATACATGGGGTCGTGATGGAAAAGAAAGAGTTTTTTTACTTTCCATGCAACGGCAAAGTCGATGGCGTAACAGAATGCAGAATGTCCCCAGCCCTGCTTTGTGTAGGCTTCCTCTACAGTGTATTGTGAGTCAATGACCAGAATGTCTGCATTACTGAAAAATTCGTCATGTTCTTTCGTGCGGACAAAATCCGGGTGATTCAATTCTACGTCTGTGGCATAGATGAATTTGTGTCCGTTTTCAACCAGGGAATATGCGTAAGAACCGCCCGGGTGTGACATCTTTATGGCGCGGACTTCTGCACTGCCGATGTTAAAAGGCTTTAATTCATCTATGACAGTGTAATTAATGTTTTT